>CAZIWX010000006.1:1438-49847 GCA_964543125.1 uncultured Lentisphaeria bacterium
AATCAATTCGGCCTCAATAATTTCCACATCCCGGATCGGATCAATACTGCCTTCTACATGGGGCACCTTGTCGTCCTCAAAACAGCGCACCACATGACAAATAGCAGTGACTTCTCGAATGTGGGACAAGAATTGATTCCCCAGGCCTTCGCCCTTATTGGCGCCCTGCACCAAACCGGCAATATCTACGAACTCCACTGCCGCCGGTGTCGTTTTTTCAGGTTGGTAAATTTCAGCCAGCTTTTTCAGCCGGGCGTCCGGCACCGGCACGATGCCTACATTGGGTTCAATGGTGCAAAAGGGATAGTTTTCAGCCGGAATATCCGATGCAGTCAAGGCATTGAAAATAGTGGATTTCCCCACGTTGGGAAGTCCGATGATGCCGCATTGCAAAGCCATGTTTTCAGCGTCCTTTACTGAAAATTTATTTTATAAGTTGCAGCTTCACCTGGCTGCTTTGATCGCCGGCGGTCAGACGCGCGAGATAAAATCCCGAAGCCACCAATTCACCACGGTTGGTCCGGCCTTCCCAGTGAATTTGCCGGGTGTGGGGCAGCGGCGATAACGCTTTGATAAAAACCACCCGGCCTAGTAAATCGTAAATCGTTAAAGTTGCAGACGATACCTTTTTAGGAATTTGCAGGTCCAGCCTGATTGTGCCATTAAACGGATTGGGAAACGCACTGGTAATCGCCAAGGTTTTGGGCCGGCGAGTGAGTTCCGCGGCAACATTTACCGGGCTGTTGAAAAAATCCAGGACCCGGCGGGTCAGATTAATTTGTTGCTGGAGATCATCAATGGTTTCCAGGGGGAAGCCCAGCGTCACCACATACCCGTTGGCCGTTCCTGAAAAAGCCCCGGAATAGGCAACCCCGGCGATTCGGTTGTTATCAAAATTCAAAATCACCTGGCTGCCATTGACGGTATTGAAATAATCGGGATAATCCTCCGGATAAGGCGCTCCGGAAAGACCATAGGTAAAACTCAATCCGGCGAAATCGGTACCGGCGGCGCCATTCACATAGGGATCATCGGCATTATCACCGGCATAACCGACCTTCAGGTAATCATGTATAAAGTTTTTATCGGATGAACTGCCTTGAAAATCCAGATCCCAGGCAATTTCCGATCCTGAAATAAACACCCGGCCACCCTGATTCAGATACCCTGACACCATTTCCTGTTCGGCACTGTTCAATGTCTCGCCGGCGGTGGATTCATCTCCCAAAACCCAGTCCATTGCCCAAAATCCAGGAAGCATGCTACTTCCCACGATTTCATTGGCGATGGTGGAAAAGCCAACGCCATTTGCCGCCCAGGCGCGACCGTGGCGGGCGGCAAAATCATGCACCGGCTGATTCCAACTGCCGCTGCCGCCCCAACGATCGAAACCATCAACCACCAAGACGCGCTCAGAACGATCGCCGGTAAAACACCCATACGTATCAGAAGATAATTCCGAACTACCGGCCGTATTAAAAGCATAAGCTTTGATAAAAACCGTTGTATCAACGGGGAAAACACCGGTCAAACTGGCGCTGCTGGAGTTGATGTCCACGACTTGGGATTCGGGCCAACTAAAAAGATCGGTTGTGTATTGTAAATGGTAGCCCGTGGCGCCCTGCACCGGATTAATGTTTACAAGGACCGTATTATTTTGGTAAACGACCCAGCGCAGAGTCGGCGCCCCCACAGCGGAAACGGCCAGCGCTAAGTCCTGGTGATTGATCCGTCCGGCGCTCACGGTTTTTGTTACACTGACCGTATCGAAAGGTGAGACGGCAGTGAGAGTATAAACACCGGGTGACAGGTTCTCGAATCGAAAGTACCCATTACCAAGATCATCGATGGTGTATATTGAGTCGGCCGGGTGGGGTGTAATAGAAACCGTAATGCTATGGGCTGGTTGAACCGTGGTGAGGTTGGTTACAATCCCATCCAGGGTGCCTACTTCCGGTCGAGGTGAATTGAAATAGTCCAGAAAAGTATAGAGAATGGATTCAGCTTCAGTTCGGTTATAAGCTTTAT
Organism: uncultured Lentisphaeria bacterium; assembly: GCA_964543125.1. Lineage (GTDB taxonomy): Bacteria > Fidelibacterota > UBA8477 > UBA8477 > UBA8477 > CAZIWX01. The sequence goes on from CAZIWX010000006.1 coordinate 3,467, forward strand.
TTTGCAAACGGCGAATTTCAGCCGGGAAATCCCAAAAGCTGGCTTCACTCAGGTCACCCGGCATTGTCAAATTGTTTAAAACACCGAGATTAAATCCTAGAAAATCTTCATCCCCCCGCGCGCCATAATCCGCGGTAGTGCGCAAAGCCAAATAAATCTGATGGGACACCAGGCCGGCGAAAGTATTGGCTTCACCGGGCCATTGCGGCGGACCACCAGCGCCCAATTGCTCATAGAGTGCAAGCGTATAGTTTGATGTGCCTTGAAACGCGTTGTGATGGATGGAGTGGAAATAATCCACATTATTACTGTTGGCTACATATTCGCGCTGACTAAGCGTGAGTTGAGTCGCCATGGAATCCCGAACCGTCAGGATTACCGTATCCGGATTCTCCTGGTCCAGAAAAGTCTCGACGTCCAGGGCGACCTGAAAATTGACCACTGCTTCGAACCATTTTCCGGTGCCGGGACCACCGCCGTGTCCCGGATCGAGACAGATGCTCAGGCCGGATAGATCAGCCAGCAAAAATGCGGGTGAACCCAGGAAAAAGACGATTATGAACTGCTTCATCAACCGGGGCTATTCTGCATCAATTTTATCCAGCAATTCTTCATGCCGATCAATTTTATATTCCAGGCGAATCTTCTTAAGTGCCTCGGTCCGCACGACTGCTTGACGATAATTGTTCATATCGGTTTTCACTTTGTCCCGTATTTCATCCAGCGGTTTCGGATAGCGGCGGCGTTCGATTACCTTCACGATAGACCAACCGGCCGTAGTTCCGATCGGACCAACCGGGACACCTGTTTTAACCTTCAAAGCCGGTTGATACAGAGGATCAAAACCAGTTTTGCCACCCGCTTGCCACCCTAAATCACCAGCCTTGCCACGCTGGCCGGAACGGCGAGTGTATTTCCGGGCTAAAGCGTCAAAATCAGCACCCTCCCGTAAGCGAAACATAAGGGTGTCGGCCAACCGCTTGTCTTTTACCAATATTTCCTGAAGATGAAGACTATCCGGGTTGGTGTAGTGCCGCCGCCAGTTTTTTTGATAATATGCATCTATCATCCGGTCATTAAAGCGGAGAGTATCCCATAAAGTTTGGAGATATAACCGCGCCAATAATTCGTCCTGACGATCACGCACTTCCGCCTTAACATCCTGCAATTTGTCGTACCCCTTTGCGTAGCCCTCGCGACCCAGGAGTTCATCTCGAATGAGATAAGCGGTACCGATATAGAGATTACCATAGAACCGGCGCCGGTCCATCTCAGGCAGGCGTTGGAGGAATTCCCGCACGGTCCAGCCTTCCCCGGCGAATGTCACCAGGGTTTGATCCAGATAGGGCGTCAATTCTTCCTTGAGAGTACCATATTGCTGCTCTGGATGTTGCGTGCGTTCCCGAGGGCTTTCATCCGGTCGTGGCCGCCGGACACGGATGGCCTCAAAAACAGGTCCGGCCACGGAACGATTGAATTGTACATTTTGTTGCTGCATATAATCATTAAGTACTTCCTTGCCCACCATGGCTTCCCGGCGCTCGTAGATGCGGTTCTCCAATTTCGATTTTGCCAATTGATATTCATCTTCGGTTTCGATGGCCTGCTTTTTCCAGTCGTCAACCCGTAAAATATGCCAACCATATTGACTCTGAACCGGTTTGGTAAATTTGCCTATCTGTGCGGCGTAGGCGGCGTTTTCCAGATTTTCATCCAGATCACCCCAGTTCAGCCAACCCAGGGCGCCCCCATTATTGGCAAGCGTTGTGTCGGTAAAGGTTTGGCCGGCCAATTTTTCAAAACTAAGTGTACCGGATTGCAGCAGCGCGTAAAGACTATCGGCTTGGGTTTTGGTGCGTGCAAAAAGATGCCGTACAAACAATGTTTTATGGGTACGATCGAATGCTTCGCGTAGTTCTGCTTCGGTGGGAGCGGGAATCCTGGATCGAACCCAGGCATCAAAAAGATGGCGGGCCATGGCCTTGCGTTCCGCTACCCGCTTTACATGGGACACGATGGAAAGTGTATCCAAACGGTCTTTTTCGGCTTCCTGGGCCAGGAGCTTATTACCAATCAGATAATCCAGCGTTTGTTTGCGCGTTTCGGGTGAATCAAATTTATCACCGTATAAAATGACGGGAAGATAGTCTCGCTTAAAACTGGTCAGTGAAATGGTTCGGTTTCCGACCTGGGCGACAATGGGTTCAGCCGACTCCTTTTTACTGCAACTCACGATAATCAAAACGATGAGTGCGAAGAGTCCGGTTAATTTCAGGAAATGATGGTTTTGTGATTTAGCAGGTTGAAGCATTTTGAGCAACTTTCCGTTAGCGCCGGATCAGACAGCAAGATTCGTTGATTGCCGAATTGTTCAGCCGCGTAATATATCGGCGTCGTAAGGGGAATCAACAAGGGTACGCAGGACAAAAATAGTGATCAAGCGGGTTGGCAGAGTTGTTCGAAGCGCTTGAGATTCTTCAAGTTGCCCAGCGCTAAAAGTGTATCACCGGATGAGAGCTGATAAGACGGATCCGGATTAAACCGGGTAGCATTTTCGCCATGGGAAATGGCCGTTACGATAAGATTGAATTGCCGCCGCATGTCCAGGTCGATCAAGGATTTTCCGATCACCGGTGAATTGTCAGGCACCGTGATGGATTCCATGGTTAAATCCACTTTTGTGCGATGAGTGGCGATTTCAAAAAACTCAACCACCCCGGGTTTGATGGCCAGGCGTGCCATTTTATGGCCGGCTGTTTCGTAAGGATTGATCACTTTGTTGGCTCCCACGCGCAATAATTTTGTCGCGCTGGCCATCTCGATGGAGCGGGCCAAGATGTACAAATCTTTTTTAAGAGAACGAGCAGTGAGTGTAAGGAATAAGTTGTCGGCATCATTTGCCAAAACGGCAATCAAACCTTTGGCCCGGTCAATTCCCGCCTGAACGAGAATCTCATCCCGGGTGGCGTCGCCCTCAATGTATATGAGGCCGCGCTCGGTCAGCAATTCCGGTTTAGCCGGATCCTGCTCGATTACCACGAAGGGGATATTTTCCTCGGAAAATTCTTCCGCTACAACGCGGCCCATCCGGCCGAAACCACAGATGATGTAATGATCCGATAGATGATTCACCCGGTTTTGCATACGAGTTCTCCTGATGCGTTTAAAATCCACCATTTGTTGTGCGACCTGGGCCATGATGAAAAAAAACATGCCGATCCCGGCCAGCATGATGAATATCGTCCACACCTGGCCGGGCCGGGATAGTGGCCAGATTTCCTTGAGACCCACCGTGGTTATAGTGTTCATGGTCATGTAAAAAGCGTTGAACCAACCCACATGATCGAAATAAACATAGCCGGTCGCGCCAGCCAAAATAAGTAAGCTCAGAATGAGAAGCGAGGCACGGATGCTGCGGTCCAGCATGGTGGAGTTAATCTTTGGGCCGGTTATTTAAATACTTCCCGATAATCCAACACCGTCACGGGTTGAATATACAGAGGCAAAGATTCAATGCGCTTATCCTTTTCCAGGATATTTTTTGATACCGGGTTCCGATAAGTAATTGGTGAAGGCGAATTGTTTTGTAGTGCCCGTCCCAGTTGCCCCGCGGCTTTGCAAATAACCGCGATCTGCATTTGCCGGGGATTCAAATATTTACGTATCGTCCGGTTCACATCGTCCACGCTTAATTCTCTTACCCGGGTTTCAATTTGATCAATAAAATAGGGAATGCCTTCCAGGTGTGAGTCAATGAGAAAACCCAGTCGTTCGGATTGTGAAGAAACCCAAAGTTTGGAATAATTGATCAGAAATTGGCGTGTATTCGCGAAGGCGGCTTCCGGCATCCCGTTTTGGTAAACATCATTTAATTCCCACCAGGCTTGGCGAATGGCGAAATGGGCATTTTGGCGTCGTACCGGCCGAATCCAGATGCTGAAATACTGCTGGCGTCGAATGACGCCGGATCGGGGATAAGGGCTCCAGCCTTGCTGACTGAAATGATTGATGTAGCTGTAATCACCATAATTCAGACCGCGCTCCACCCGCATCGTATTCATCAAACGACCCACAAAAGTTCGGTGCTGACCGAAATAGGTATTGAACAATAATAGAGCATAATAATCCGAGTCCGCCGGGGTCACAGCGATGGGAAAGCCCATTGAAACGGCCGCGGCCGCGGTGGGTTTATTCACGAGAACCGCCCGCTCCCGGCCGGGGCGATCCACTTGGGGGAGAGCCGGTGCTTTCCAAACCCCAAAATGGAATCCGGAAAATGAATAGCGCAGGCGCTGTGCTTGTTCAGGTGAATACGCTCCGGCAATGCCCACGGTCAGATTCCCCGTACCCAGATTTTTCAGCCAAAAATCTTTCACATCGTCCAGTGTCAGATTGGTAACCGATTCGATACGTCCCACCGTGGGCCAATGATAGGGGTGATCAACCGGGTACAATAACCATTGGAGCATCTCCTTCCCGAACCACTCATCATTTTCCTCTACGAGACCGGAACGGATAGCCGCCAATTGCTGTTTTTTCTGACGATTAAAATCAGATGGTGCGAAAAGTGGGTACTTCAGCCGTTCGTATAATAATTGAAAGTAGGCATCGAATTTGTCCTTATGCGCGGTGGCGGCGATAACAAGATTGTCCCGATCCACGAAGCTGTGTTCATTGGCGGCGGTGGGATATTTGGCAGCTTCCAACTCCTCCAGCGTCATCGCCTTCGTACCGCCGTGCATGATGGTGGCGAGCGTTAGCCGGGCTAAGCCTGCTTGGCCCACGGGATCGGCCGAAGAGCCCACGCGAAAATTAAGCCGGAGGTCAATCAGTTGTGATTCGGGATTAGGGTCACCTACAAAGTCCGGTTCCGAGGTACAACCGGCCAATAATATCATGGTTCCCAAGCTAAAGATGAGCAGGTTTAGTCGTAGATATTTCATTGCATCACCCCCTGGCGCAGTGTCGCAAGGGTCAATTTTTCCGGCCGGAAGATCATTTTTTGCACCGCCTGAATTGTTTTCAGGTCCAATTGGTCGAGACGGTCATGGTACTGGGCATAGGAACGATAGTTTCCGGTTAACTGAGCGAAGGCGTTCAACTGATTTGCCACTCCGGACGGTGTGTCCAAGCGCATACGGGCAGCATATTTCAGATGGTCTTTGATACGCGATAGATCGGTCGTTGTTAGTTTCGCCATGGAAAGCGAGAGTGTGCTGTCAATCTGGCTACGAACCCCGGGAAGATCCTGTTCATGGTACAGCCGCGCTTTCACCACGAACAATCCGGGATCTCGATGCCGTCCCAAATCCGTGGACAGGGATCTCACGACCTGATCGTTTCGGACCAGTTTTTTATACAGCGTGCCCTCCTGTCCCAGATACCATTCGCGTAAGACTTCCAGGGCCGGAAATACTGATGAAGTGTCAGAATAAGCAGGTACTTTCCAAGCCAGCCATAGCTGGGGTTGGGTGGAAGTGGGCCAGGTGACGCTCACTTCCCGCCGCGCCTGCTGAGGCGGTTCGGTTGGGATCGGTTTGGGGTTATAACCCTTACGCCAGGGGCCGAAATATTTTTCGGCCAAAGTAAATACTTTTTTGGGATCCACGTCACCCGTCACAATAAGAATAGCGTTATCCGGACGGTAATATCGGCTAAAAAAATCGAGGCTGTGTTTATACAACTTAGGCATGGCCAGGATGTCAGGATAATACCCCATGGTTGTGTGCCCGTAGGTGTGATGCTGGAATGCAGCACCGTAAAGTTTTTCTTCCATAGGCAGCTCGGGTGATGACCGGTTAGTATTGTATTCCCCCAAAATCGCACCGGATTCGGTTTGAAAATCTTCTTTTGAGTATTGCAAATTGATGAACCGATCGGCTTCCATTTGTATGACGGGTTCCAATGCCGCGGCCGTGGCTTTGATATGATAACTGGTAAGATCTTCAGCGGTCCAGGCGTTAGCGTCGCCACCATATTGCTGAATGATTCGTACCCGTTCGGCTCTGGAAAAGTGCTTTGAACCGCGAAACATTATATGCTCAAAGAAATGGGCAAAACCGGTTTGACCCGGTTCGGGCTCATTGCGTGATCCGGAGCGGATGGTAACCTGAAAATACATGACCGCGGTGTTGGCCAGGGGCGTAACCAGAATCGTCAGGCCGTTAGCCAATTGTTGCTCCTCAACGCGGATATCTAAAGGTCCCCCGAAAACGGCCACCGCCGTAAGTATCAGTCCGGCCAAAATTAGTTTGTGTTGAAAATAAATTAGCATTATTACTCCGACCTTAATTAGATGTAATTCAGCATGTTAGCGAAGTCATTCGATTTGATTCTTCAATGTCGGTTAAAATAGTTTATCCACGGACAACCTTCCAGTGGTTTTGTGAAATTCGTTTGAAAGTGGGATTCAAAATCAGCGGACGACCTTTGCGCCTGCCGGCTTTTCGTGTAAATTGCCCCGGGTGTTAAGGGAATTGCTGATCCAAGTTATAGATTTAGACCAATATCAGAGGAGATTGACACAATGTCGAAGGTGATTGAAGTCGTTGGACGGGAAATTTTAGATTCGCGGGGAAATCCCACGGTTGAAGTTGATGTGGTTTTGGAAAGTGGTGCTTTTGGCCGGGCAGCCGTTCCGTCGGGCGCCTCCACCGGTGAACATGAAGCCGTGGAATTGCGGGACGGCGACCAAAAGCGGTACCTGGGGAAAGGCGTACTGAATGCAGTTAAAAATGTAAATGAAATCCTGGCTCCGGTGGTGATTGGTATGGAAGCAGTCGAACAGCGCGTGGTCGATGAAAAAATGCTGGAAACAGATGGAACACCCAATAAATCCAACCTGGGCGCCAACGCCATTCTCGGTATCTCGCTTGCCGTGGCGAAAGCGGCGGCCATGGATTTTGATTTAACCCTGTATGAGTATCTGGGTGGCGAAGAAGCGAATTTGTTGCCTGTACCCATGCTGAATATTTTAAACGGTGGCAAGCACGCCGACAACAATGTGGATTTTCAGGAATTCATGATCTTCCCGGTGGGCGCCGCCCGGTTTGCGGAAGCACTGCAAATGGGGGCTGAGACATTTCAGCATCTCAAAGCGGTTTTGAAGCAGAAGGGCTTGAACACCGCGGTTGGTGATGAAGGTGGATTCGCACCCAATCTGCGCAGCAATGAAGAGGCGATTGAAGTTATTCTGGAAGCGGTTGCGCGCACCGGATATAAACCGGGTGATCAGGTGGCTATCGCCATGGACCCCGCCGCCAGTGAATTTTATGATAAGGAAACAGGTTTGTACGTTCTGGCGGGTGAAGGTAAAAAATTGACATCGGAGGAAATGGTGGATTTTTATGCCGGTTGGGCAGCCAAATATCCCATCCTGAGCCTGGAAGATGGTTTGGACGAAAATGATTGGGAAGGCTGGCAAAAGCTGTATACCAAACTGAGCACTAAAATCCAGTTGGTGGGAGATGATTTGACGGTGACCAATCCGATTCGGCTGCAACGAGCCATTGATGATAAGGCGATTAATTCCATTCTGATCAAGCTCAATCAGATCGGCACACTCACCGAAACCATGGATACCATGAAGCTGGCTTATGACAACGGACTGACCTGTGTGGTTTCTCATCGCTCGGGTGAAACCGAAGATACCACCATTGCGGATTTCACGGTCGCCATGCGGGCCGGCATGATCAAAAGCGGTTCTGCTTCGCGTAGTGACCGCGTTGCCAAGTACAATCAGCTAATGCGCATCGAAGAAGAATTGGGTGATGAAGCGGTTTTTGCCGGCCGCCAGGCTGTAAATCCCAAATAACCCTGGATTATTGAATCATGCCTGCTTCCCGCCGTAAACCTATTCGTCGTAAACGCCCGGCTTCGGCCTCGTGGTTGCGGAGTAAACTGGTTTGGATGCTGGGAGTAGTGGTTGTGCTATTCCTGGTACAGGTCTTCGTTTTCCAAGATGAAGGGTTGTACCGGTTGTATCAGTTGAAGCAACAGATTCAAGCTTCCCAGGACCGGATCGAAGCGTTAAAGACGGAGAACGCGCGTTTGGAGGCGGAGCGCCAGCGGTTGTTGGACGATCCGGAGTATTTGGAGCGAGTGGCGCGGGAGAAATATCGCATGGCTAAGCCGGGTGAAAAGGTCTATCGGGTTGTAATCGAAACCAAACACGAGTAACCGGGGTGAGACGCCTCGCGCTATTGGTGGGGCTCGCCGGTATTTTGGCAGCCCAGACACCCGACTCCCTAAGTTTAAATCTCATTCGTGATAATCTCAGCGCCGAAGGCAGTCTGGGGATTTCCTTCAATCGTTCAGTGGTTGGTCTGGTGACCGAATTTGACAATTACCTTGACTACAAATGGTACCAGGGCGTGGGGGATATCCTTACCGGGCAGAACTATGCGGTGGAAAATCGATTAACCTGGTCCATTCGATCCGATCGAACCGACGCCTTGAATTGGACCGCCCGAACGGAGAGTAATGTTTACTTGGACCGGCGTACTAATTTGGGTGGTGATCTGCGAAATCATGCCCTGCTGGCCGGACTTTCTTATCCCACAACCCGCTGGGGTGATTATCAACTCCTCGCCGGCGGGCGTATTGAAGAGCGTCATACTCGTGAAGCCCGGGCCAAAGCCTTCGAACTATTTCAGACTGGCAATTGGAGCAATGAGCGCCGCTTAATCCATAGTAAATTGGGCTTTACAGAAGATTATTTTAGCAATTGGCACAATCATCGTCGAGAGGCCACCGTTTTGTACAATCAAAAAATTGCGGAAGGCGTAAAGCTTAGATCGGCACTAAACTGGTTGGATAAACGCCATCAATTTTATACCGATTCAACCGGTTCCACCCAACGGCGGAACATCACTGATCTGAATTGGCGGAATAGTTTGGAATACCGGGTAAACCCGAATACGCATTTGGTATACAAACTCAACTGGAAAGACCTTCGGTCGGAAACGGTCAATCACCGAATTTTACTGTCTGATCCGGATACAACGCTGGCGGTCACCAATAGTACCTTGAACCTGCAAAATATTTTAGGATTACACTGGCAATCAATGCGGGTGGCCGCCGGCGGTGAGTTTGAAGTGACCACGATCCAAAAAAAGTATTATATCGATAATGCCCAGAGTTACTATCGATTCAGTACCTATGCGAATTTTCCCGGGTGGGTCATTGCGGACTCTGCGCAAGTGAATGCCAGGTTATCTCGTCTAAAATATGATACGCCGGATAAAACCAACCACGATGACCGGGATGAATGGCGCTTGAATGTGAGCGGTCAATTAATTTGGAAACAGTTTCCCTATTCGCGTTTGCAAGTTGGATTGATAACCCAGTTTTATCACCTCGTGTATCTATATTCAGATAAAAGTGGTGAAAACTACTGGAACCGTACATTTGGGATTAATTCAAAGTATAGGTGGTCTCGGGGTGTCTGGCGGTCGGACCTGCGAACAGCATTGCAAGCCAATTACTATGACTACGATTATGACTCATTTTTCCTCAAAAATAGCCAACCGATTCGAAGTTTTATGCATCGCTCACTGCTGGTGGAAGAACGGCTGAATCGCCGGGTCTTTTACAGATGGTCCGTCCAGTGTGATTTAAGTTACAAATGGGAAGACGATGGGAGATTAGATTGGGATCGATTTATCGAAGATGTTATGACCCGGCGCGAACAGGAACTGCTGACAACGACAACCCGCTATATTCAAAATCATTGGGAAGCTTGGGTTGGATATTCATTCAAAACTCGCTCAACGGAATATATTCAGCCTGACCCATCGACTGAATCCGGGGATTGGCGTGGACAGGGACCCATTGCCGGATTCGTTTTGCGCAATAGCCGGAGGACGGAATGGGACATATCTCTGGAATATTTTAAAGTAGTGGAAGCCGGCCGCCAATATACACTCCCGCGGTTCAATCTGAGAGGGCTGATTAGGTTCTGAAATAGATACGCTGAAGTGAGTTTTTAATGCCGGAAAAATGGCCTGCTCGGAAGTGAAGATGCGAATTTTGCAAATCTTTTTTGAGGGGGACAGGTAGGTGATGAAAAATTCTGATGAAAAAACCGGGGCAACCGCGATTCGATCTCCGCTGGGGCGTTGGATGGCAAATTATAAAGGTATCATCACCTTATTTGCGCTTTTTTTCATCCTGCTGTACACGATTATGTGGGCCTCGGATAAGAATATTTATCAAAACCACAATCGATTATTAACCAACTCTTTTGTGGAATTAAAAGCTTTTTGTGAAACAGAAATGGCGTCAAATGATTATAAGCTGGAGCAATTTCCGGATGGCATACGGATCTATTTACCGACCGGCCGGTGGTTTTTATCCGGGTCCGACGAACTGAATCCAGCGATGCGGACGCATCTTGAAAAGCTGGCTCAAAAAATTTGCGACCTGCGCTTCAGCTCTTTTACTCAAAGTGATAAATCCGACACCAATTTAGCCCCATTAAATCCGGATTCGAATATCGTTACAGTTAGACTGCAATTCGATGGAATAACCACGTCACTGTCAAACAGTCATCTGTTTCAGGCACGTGCCCGGAGTCTCGCGCAATTTCTTAATTCAAACAATCCATCGCTTCGGTGCTGGATTGAACCAAACCGATCCACAACTCAAAATGTGAGCTTCTTGGTCCGGCGGCGGCCATCAACGCAAGTCAATTCCGCCCGGGTTACCCTGTTGATTCCAGCAGTGATCCTCAAACCCTGATTTCCGGCCTTTCAACGATCAGCATTTAAAACTATATTTGCCCGTTAATTAATTGAGCACTTAACAATCGGGGGAGCTAGTTCAGCTTTGAATACTCATGGTTAATTTGCGTTTCTTAATCAGATGGCGATCCGTTTTTATCGGAGTATTTCCCATCATTTTAACGGCTGCTTTGGAACCCAAGACAAACGATGCCTGGGTGTTAGCCATGGGAAATGTCAGGGTTGTTTGCGCGCCCCAATTCAATGCCGCCCTGCTGGATTCAAGCCACAACCGGGTACTTGGCTTGCATAGCTCGGAGTTTGTTACCGGACTTGGCGTTTGGAGCTTTTCCAGTGATTGGAGTCAGTCGCTGGGGGGACACAATTTCCGGCTCGATCTATCTGGGTTTGGTGACAAAATTTACCAGGAATTCCAGGTACAACTGGGCACCAATTACCATCCCTTACCGGCCGTCAGTGTGGGCCTGAATATATCTGGCAGCGGTGTTGCGATAGGGAATTATGCCAGTCACTATTATGCCGGTTTCAGTTTGGGGCTTCGGCTCCGTTTGACCGCGAGTACGGGATTGGGAATAACCTGGCGCAATGCCGTTCAAACCGGGATTAGTGCCGGAGAGCGCCTCCCGGAGATTTTCGCATTTGGCTGCCAAATGACACTGGATCGGCTAAATCTGGCGGTGGCAGTCGAAAAAGATGCCCAGCTCCCCGCTGATCTGCACCTGGGCTTATCGACCCATACACAAAGTTGGTGGAATTTAGCTATCGGGTTTCAGTCGTTAGCCCAATGCTTTTCAGCGGGTCCGCAAATCCGCTGGCATGGCTGGGGCTGGACCTACGCCTGGCAATGGCGGGCTATGATTCCACCGCGTCAGGATTTCTCATTGAACTATCATTTTTAGCAAACTCCGGGTGGTGTTTCTTACGCATCACCGTGTTAGTCCTCCTGCTGCAAGCCGGGTCAATTCAGGCTCAAATATCAGCTACGGCTGATTGGGAAGATATCGACCCGGAACAAGTTGAGGCATTGTCCGCCGAATTGGATGAATTATCTCAGAGTCCGATTAGGATGAATAATTTAAGTCGGCAACAACTTACCGGTTTGCCCCTAAATGATTCTACGGTTATTGTTCTAACCGCTTATTTAAAAAGACATCCGAATCCGCAAACGCTGAACTTTTTAGATTCGCTGGAAATTCCGGCTTGGGATAAACTAATCCTAAGAGCAGTTTTAAAGTCCACGGCTAAGCTTTATCATACACAATATCGATTGCGTATCAACCGCTCCGCGCACAGCAATGATGAGAAATTTCGACAAGATTTTACAAGTGTTTACGGGGGTTGGAATATTCACGGTGTTCTGAGCCGCGATCCGGGTGCACCGACTTTTCATGCTCTGATCGCCGGTGGAGTGGAGAAAGTCTTTCGGAATGGACAGGACAGGATTATTGCCGGTAATTATACCTTGAACCTGGGAACCGGATTAGCTTTTCGCCAGGCGATGTTCGGATCAGGATCAGGCGTGAGTCGCGCTTTCCCCGCTGTCCGGCAGTCCGGACGGATTTTCGGCTCGGTAAGACGCTATGGCTACTTCACCGGATTAGTCTGGCAGCATGAGTTTCCAAGGGGCAAAGTCCTGACCTTTATTAATCGAGAGTCTGTCCCCGGCAGATATTTCTCCGGGGAATTTAAACCGGCACTTATATCCCAGGCTCAGGATTTGAAATATCCAACCGGGACGACCCTGGGCGGAGCAATTAACTTTCAGCCACGAGCAGGTTGGCATTTACAGGTTCAAGGTGGTTGGGATCAACTGGCAGGGCTATCAGCATTTCCCAATGAAATTGATTTAATGGGTGAGGGGAGGAATATCAAATCGCTCATCGCGGCCAGTTGGCGGGGTGGCGACAGTCTAATGGCGCTTGCGGGATTAAAATTAATCGGCCATAAAATATCCGGAGCGGTTACCGCCTGGTATCTGCCGGTATTGCGGAAATCGCGCTTCCGGTTGAGTGCTGCTTTACCGGATGCTGACCCTCTTAACCAAAAAGGGGTTGCGTTTGCTCTCTCGGTTCGGTTTCCTGATCAGTGGCAGGTTGACTGGGAAAATTTTGGGTTTCAACCGGTTTATCCGCCTAATCTGAGTGAAACTTATTGGCAGACTGGTGAAAAAATTCAAATAGAATCCAGATTCTTTCGGGGAACTTTAACCCATCGCCGGTATAGTGGCCAAAATAAGATTTATCGGGCGAGTGTCCAAACACCACTAACCCCGGGAGATGACCTGAATATCGTTTTATTGAGCCGGGCAACTGCAAGTCAGGGACATTGGGGTGCTCTGTTGGGGTTGCGCTGGGACTACTTACTATTGCCATTTTGGAGATTAAAAGGTGGTTTGGTGCGCTATCGGGCTACGCCTTTCGAGTTACGCCTATATGCTTACGAACCCGATGTGAGCGGCGCTTTTAGCATTCCACTGTATTATGGCGATGGCCTAAGAGTATACCTTGTGAGTGATTATACCCGCTCAGATGGCTGGCAGATTGAAAGTAAGGTGGGTATGCGGCGCGAATTCGATCAATCACGAGTCATCACCAATTTTGACGGCACCCTACAGTTGTCGATTGTCTTGTGAGGTGCAACCCGATAAATTAGCCCTCTCTATGTTACACCTGCGCACCGGACTGATCTATTTTTGTACCATTCTAGCCGGAATCAGTTTTGGGAGTGAAACTCAACAGACCGAAGCGGTCTTTGAACGCTACAGCTCAGGTACTTATCTCAAACCCATCCCGGTGTACCGAGTCGATAACATTAATTATGTTGCAACCATGGATGTGGCCGGCGCCTTCGGTGTAAATGTCTTTGAAAACGCCAAAGTGCGTAAAAAAGTATTCCGTCTGAATAATTTGAAAATCAAGATCAGTGCTTATACGCATTTTGTAATGGTGAATAATGAAGTACTGCAAATGCCGTATCCGGCGATTTATCAGAACGAAGACATTTATGTGCCGCTGAACACCTTTGCGGAAATTTTAAAGGTAAAAAAGATTATCCGCGATTACCACCTGATCCGCGGACTGTCCCGGGCACTTCCGGAAACGCCTGTACCGGCGGTTAGCAGTTTTAATATTCAGGGCGTTCGGATTGTGGAGCGGAATAATGGGGTGATGATTCGAGTTCGGACGTCTAAAACCTTTCGAGAATCAAACGTCAAAGCCTGGCTCAACCGGCAGGAATGGCTGTATGTCACTATTCCGGGGGGTAAACTTGATGTGGCGAATTTTCAGGAGCCACCGTTACCTGCCGATGGACTCCTGCGAAAGATGGTTGTGAATCAACTGGATGAGGTAGTGCAGCTATCATTTCGGTTACGGAGTGAAGTGGAGAGCGTCGATGTGCTTTATAGTGATCATCCCACTGAAATAATTATCAATCTGCGGAAAAATTATATTATTGACAGCCGGCATCTGCTAAACCAGGAACGGGAAAAATGGCGCATTGATAAGATTGTTTTGGATGCCGGCCATGGCGGGAAAGATTCAGGCACTATCAGCCCCCACGGTCTGATGGAAAAGGATATTGTTCTGGATGTGGTAAAGCGATTGGGTAAAATTATTGAAGGACGTACTGCTATCAAGGTTGTTTATACCCGTGATAGCGACGTATTCATTCCGTTATGGGAACGGACCAAGATCGCTAATGAAGCTGGGGGGAAACTATTTATCAGCATTCATGCCAACGCTTCCCACAACCATTCGGCTTCGGGTTTTGAGACCTTCCTGCTCAAACCCGGCAAATCCAAGGAGGCAATCGAGGTGGCCGAGCTGGAAAATGCGTCTATCAAACTTGAAAAAGACCAAAGCCATTATGGTAATCTATCGAGTCAACAACTGATTTTGGCTACCATGGCGCAAAGCGCATTTATGCGGAACAGTGAAACTTTAGCGGCACTTATTCAAGGAGCGTTGGATTCCGAGCTCCAGGGGGTTAACCGCGGCGTAAAACAAGCGGGATTTATCGTGCTAATTGGCGCCAGTATGCCTAATGTTTTGGTAGAACTGGGATTTATCAGTAATCGCCGGGATGAAGCCCGGCTCAAGAGTCCGGCCTATCGGCAAAAAGCTGCCGAGGCGATCTTTCAGTCGGTTATAAAATACAAAACACGCCAGGAAAAGCTGATTTCAGCGGGATGAACCAAATAGCAGAAAACCCAATTGGTATTTTTGATTCAGGTCTGGGTGGCATTTCGGTTGTCCGGGCCATGATGGATATATTGCCCCATGAACAGTTGATTTACTTCGGTGATACCGCGCGGGTGCCTTACGGTTCAAAATCCAGCGAAACCGTGCGAAGGTTCTCTCGTCAGATCACAAATTTTTTATTGGATCATCAGGTGAAAATGGTGGTGGTAGCTTGCAATACTGCTTCGGCTGTCGCTTTAGAAGATTTACGCAGTCGCTGGGACTTGCCGATTTTGGGAGTGATCGACCCGGGAGCGGCTGCGGCTCAATTAGTTAGTCCGCTCAATCGTGTTGGCGTTATCGGAACCACCAGCACGATTAACTCCAAGGCCTACGACCGAGCACTGAAACAATTAAATCCGGCCCTGGCCATCCAAAGTCAGGATTGTCCGCTACTGGTGCCAATGGTGGAAGAAAATTGGCCGGAAGACGAGGTCCTGATGGGGGTGTTAAAAAGATACCTGGCCGGTTTTATCACCAACCCGGTGGAGGCATTAATTCTGGGATGTACTCATTATCCCTATCTAAAATCAGCCATCCAGCGGACCGTGGGTCCGGCTGTAAAACTCATCGATTCAGGCGAAGCAACGGCTGCTGCCGTCAAACAAATATTAACCGGGCGTAATTTGATGCATACTCCTGCCGCTCAAGACCGGCAGCGGAAACATTTTTTTTATATCAGTGATTTCCCCCAGCGATTCAATGAGATTGCCGAACGATTTTTAGGGCGTTCGCTGGAGAATCTTTTTCGGGTGGAACTAGAGGTCCTGGAGTCTTATAATGTTTAATGGCGGCGAATTAAGTAGAGCCCCTGGGTGACCACCTACCAGCAAGTTATCGACTACATTTTCGGGTTAACGGTTTCCGGTGTCAAACTGGAGTTGACCCGGGTGGAGCAATTTACAACTGCTCTGGGTCAGCCGTATGCTGCTTTCCCAACTATCCATGTGGCCGGCACGAATGGTAAGGGCAGCACCGCGGCCATGCTGGCCTCGGTGCTGGAGGCGGCCGGACTACGGGTAGGATTGTTCACTTCTCCGCACCTGATCCGCACCAACGAACGAATTCGCATTAATGGGACGGAAATTCCGAATCAGGTGATTATGGATCATGTTACTCGCTGGAAGCCCTTGATCAACAAATATCGGATTACATTTTTTGAAGTTCTCACTGCTTTGGCATTTGTCTATTTCAAAGATCAGCGAGTGAACATCGCAGTTATAGAGACCGGCCTGGGGGGACGACTGGATGCCACAAATGTGATTACTCCGCTGGTGAGTGTGATCACCAGCGTGGACCTGGATCACATGAATATTCTCGGTGATACGTTGGAAAAAATTGCCGGTGAGAAGGCGGGGATCATTAAGTCTGAAGTTCCGGTCGTATTAGCTGAAAATCCGGCGGTCGTACAACAAGTCGTTCGTAACCGGGCGCGTGAACGGAAGGCACGGTATATTTATGCTCCGGATGAATGCGAAATCGTAAGCCGGGAAGTGAAATTTCCCAGACAAACACTTACCGCGCGGATGTCCGGTGGCGATCTCGCAATCGATTCGCCTCTACTCGGTGTTCACCAGGCTCAGAATATAGCAGCTGTTTTAGGTACTCTTACGAAGCTGCCTTTTACGATCCAACCCGCAGCCATTCAATGGGGATTGTCCCGTGTAAGCTGGCTCGGACGAATGCAGGTTTTACAGGATAAGCCACCCGTATTATATGATGTTGCGCATAATCCGGCCGGTGTTCGGCAACTCTTGAAAAGTCTTAAATTCAGCGGGTTTGGGGAAGCGGTATTACTAATCGGATTGAATCAGCGTAAAGATGCGGACGGGATCCTCAAAGTCTCGGAAAGCTGGCCCGGGGAAATTGGGCTTTATGCGTATCAAGGTGAATCGGCCGTTTCTCTTGAGCGATTAAATGAACTTCGAAAGACCTTCGGGCATATAACTGAGGTGTTTGAGAATTTTCAATCCGGTATTAAATGGGCAGAGTTGATTCGGAGCCGGTACGATCGGCCGGCAATTTGCTTATTTGGCAGTAATTATTTAGCGGGAGAGATATTTCCATACTTTAATATTAAAGAGGCTGACAATACTAATTGACAACCTTGATCGCCCCGTTAAATTATGCACCGTACCAAGGACGTCCCTCTCCGCTCTCATCATTTGACATATATTTAGCGTGAAATTTGTTTTTTTTAATTTTAATCTAAAATCTTAAATCAAAATATGGTAGTAAACTATGGCATATGGAATCAATGAACTTCAGCGCATGACTATAAAAGAGCTCACGAAAATCGCTCAGGAGCTCGCCGTACCAGCTGTTGCAGGACTCAAAAAGGGTGATCTGGTTGAAGCAATTTTAGAAGCCCAGACCGAAAGTGCCGGGTTGCTATTTTCCAAAGGAATATTGGAAGTCCTGCCCGATGGATACGGATTTCTGCGCTCTCCGGATAATAATTATTTGGCCGGGCCGAACGATATTTATGTGTCGCCCTCCCAGATCAAGCGGTTTGGATTGCGAACGGGTCAAATTATTTACGGTCAGGTCCGGCCCCCGAAAGACAATGAACGCTATTTTGCGTTACTCAAAGTCGAGGCGATCAATTTTCAGGATCCCGAAGAAGGCCGAATCATTCCGCATTTCGAAACCCTGAAACCGCTTTACCCGATTGATCGAATTGCTTTGGAGCGCGGCCCGAAAAGCTATTCCATGCGAATCATGGATCTATTGACCCCTACCGGCAGGGGTCAGCGTGGTTTAATTACAGCGCAGCCCAAAACCGGGAAGACAATGCTGCTACAAGATATTGCCAACTCTATAACTAAAAATCATCCGGACATTACGCTGATAATTTTGCTCATTGATGAACGGCCGGAAGAGGTAACGGATATGGAGCGTTCAGTTGCGGCCGAGGTCGTTTCATCTACTTTTGATGAGCCCCCGGAACGCCATGTTCAGGTAGCCGATATGGTGTTGGAAAAAGCCAAGCGTATGGTTGAGTTCGGACGGGATGTAGTGATTTTGCTGGATAGTCTGACCCGGCTGGCACGGGCTCACAATGCAGTGATTCCCCATAGCGGTAAGATTCTGTCCGGTGGTATCGATTCCAACGCGCTTCATCGACCGAAACGATTTTTTGGAGCAGCTCGAAATGTTGAAAATGGCGGAAGTCTCACTATCATCGCCACCGCCCTGATCGAAACCGGAAGCCGAATGGACGATGTAATCTTTGAAGAATTCAAGGGTACGGGTAATATGGAATTAGTATTGGATCGCCGTTTAAGCGATCGCAGGATTTTCCCGTCCATCGACATCAACCGCTCGGGTACCCGCAAGGAAGAATTACTGCTCACGAAAGGTGAACTCACGCGAGTTTGGGTACTGCGTAAGCTTCTTAATGAGATGACACCGGTGGAAGCCATGGAGTTTCTCCTGGAGCGGATGCAGCGCTCGGGGACTAATAGAGAATTTCTGCAGTCCATGAACTCATAATTACCGGAGTATGGTGCCTAACACCTCGAATTTTTAATTAGCTAGAAACTGGAGCGAAACCTCGTTGCTCATCCCGACCTATTTTCTTCGTATGAAAACTGATATCATGTTCAATCGGGCACCGTATCATGTGCGTCAATACATCGGTGAAACTTTCACTGACCGGCCCATTGATGATTACATCAATGGTGATAAGCGGGCCGAATTTACCTACCCGCAACTTCAATTTAAGACTCTTCAGGGGGATCCGTGCATGATGGCTATTGGTGCCGGCGCGGTTGATGCCATGCGGGAAATGATCGACGATCTGGAAGAGGTGCACATCGAGGGTGTAGCGTTTCGCGTGGTCGAGAAGCAAATTGACGATTCTGAAAAACAATTAGGTCCGGCTCGAACCTTCATTAACTATGAACTAGCAACGCCTTGGATTGGTTTGAACGAGCAGAACTTTCTACAATTTAAATATTACTATCGCGAAGAGCGGATCGCTTTTATTAACCGGTTGTTAATGCAGAATATGCGTTTTCTGTCGCAAGAATTCAATATCCCCATCGAGAACAAAATCATCATCAAAAGCAGGATCCGGGTTTTGACCAATCAGTCCTTGACCACATCCCCAACGGGAGGGTTTGTTGGGGAATTCCGGGCGAATTTTGAGTTACCGGATTATCTCAGTATCGGCAATATGATTTCCAAAGGCTTTGGTGCAGTCCATCGCCTGGGCTGATTTGACATTCTAGCTGACTGTTTTTCCCACACTTTGTATATTCCCATAATCATTTGCAAACCAAGAGCTAAGCGAATAAATTCCGCCGCTTTTTTCAAGAACATGGGTGTATTATGAAACTCACAGTTACAAATAGGATCAACCAGTTGCAGCCTTCCGCCACCATGGCGGTGATTGAGCGTGCCAGCCAGTTGCGTAACCAGGGAATTAATATTATCAGTTTTGGAGCTGGTGAACCTGACTTTGATACGCCGGATTCAGTGATTGCGGCCGCGGTAGCGGCTATGAAAGCCGGGAAAACACGATATACACCAGGATCCGGTACGCTTGAGTTGAAAAATGCCGTAGTAAAAAAGTTGATGCGTGATAATGGTTTGGAGTACCAACCGCGGCAGGTGATCATTTCCAACGGCGCTAAACATTCGCTTTTCAATATTTGTCAGGTGCTGTTTCAGGAAGGCGATGAGGTCATCGTTTTTACGCCCTACTGGGTCAGTTTTCCGGCATTTGTGACTTTGAGTGGTGCCAAACCGGTTTATGTGGAGACAACCGCGGCGGAGCATTTTCAAATTTCGCAAGCCCGGCTGGAAGCAGTGCTAACCCCCCAAACCCGGGGTATAATCGTCAATACACCTTCTAATCCAACCGGAGGAATATTGACCACTCAAACCCTGCAGGCGTTGGTGAACACCGCTGTAAAACATGGCCTCTGGTTGATTTCAGATGAATGTTATGAAGCAATCACCTATGACGAACCGCATGTGAGTTTGGCAACCTTGCCCGGCGCCTACGAACGGACGCTAACGGTTCAATCCTGCTCTAAAACTTTCGCTATGACTGGTTGGCGAGTTGGGTATGTAGCGGGTGATGCGGAAGTTGTGCAAGCCATGAGTAAGTTTCAGGGACAGAGTACATCTTGTCCCAATAGCATCGCCCAAGCTGCCGCGGTTGAAGCTTTGAGTGGTGATCAAACGGTTGTTGAGTCTCGCCGCCGGAAATTCAAAACACGCCGGGATTACATCTTGGCGGCATTAAATGAATTACCTGAA
Source organism: uncultured Lentisphaeria bacterium (assembly GCA_964543125.1). Lineage (GTDB taxonomy): Bacteria > Fidelibacterota > UBA8477 > UBA8477 > UBA8477 > CAZIWX01. The sequence continues at coordinate 23,721 of CAZIWX010000006.1, forward strand.
GTGAACTGTGTGACGCCTGAAGGTGCATTTTACGCCTTCCCGGATGTGTCAGCATACTTCGGGAAAAGGTGTGATCAAGTGAAGATCACGAACAGTTTGGATCTAGCGGCGTATCTCATTGAGTCGGCGGCGGTGGCAACCGTACCCGGAGTCGCATTCGGGGCTGACAAGTATATCCGGATTTCCTATGCAAATTCCATGGAGGAAATTGTTGAGGGAATCAAACGGATTGGTGAAGCGTTGAAAAAATTGGGTTAACGCATAGGTAAAATGAATTATTGTTTAATAGGAGAATGATCAAAATGAAAACCGGCATCCATCCAGAATATAAATTGAGTAAGGTTTCCTGCGCTTGTGGGAATACCTTTGAGACTTATACTACCGTTGGTGATATCAGCGTGGAGATTTGTTCCAAGTGCCATCCGTTCTTTACCGGGAAACAGAAACTGCTCGATACTGCGGGACGGATTGAGAAATTTCGGAAGAAATACCAGAAAAGCGCTGAGAGTAAATAGGTCAGTAACCCCAATATTAAATTGATCTGGCCACGCGCATTTTGGCTACACTTTTGGGCCGCCCAGAATTCTATCCTGGTGGGGGGGCAAGCCATTATTGAGGGCGTGATGATGCGAGTGCCCGGCGCTTACGCCATTGCCGTTCGTAATCCCGAACAGGAAATCATTACCAGACAGACGGTCTTCGTCTCACTGATCGAACAATGTAAATGGTTTAAATGGCCGGTAATCCGCGGTATGGTCGCGTTGTTTGAATCGATGAAAATTGGTATAGCTACCCTTAATGAATCGGCTGAAATCGCCTTCGATGAAGAAACGGGAGATGAGAAAACGCTCAAAGAACGAATCCAATCCGGGGCCGGAACGATATTCGCCCTTGTGTTGGGAATCGGATTGTTCTTTGTCCTACCCTTATTCATTACTACCAAACTGTTTAACGTTGAAAAAACCGCCTTGCTGTTCAATCTCAGTTCAGGCGCTATGCGGATTGTATTTTTTTTGATTTATTTATGGGCAATCTCAATGCTGAAAGATGTGAAACGCCTGTTTCAATATCATGGCGCCGAACATAAGACAGTGTATACTTTTGAAGCCGGGAAAAACCTCACCCTAGATGAAGCACGAATTTTCCCCACCCAGCATCCTCGTTGCGGAACCAGTTTTTTATTTATTGTTCTGCTGGCTGCGATTCTTTTGTTTGCATTGATTGACACCTTATTGATCTGGATTGTTCAAGATGACATGTCATTAAAACTACGCCTATTGATCCACCTGCCCTTAATTCCGGTCGTGGCCGGGATTTCTTATGAAGTGCTAAAATTTACGGCGCGTCATCGCCAGTGGAGATGGGTGCGAGCTTTAGCCGCACCAGGGTTATGGCTCCAGAATATTACAACTTCCGAACCTGACGACGAGCAGTTGAATGTAGCTCTGGAATCGTTAAAAACAGCCTTCGGTGACGATCTGGAAAAGTATCAGGGTAAATCCTATGTAGCTGAGGCGATCGGCTGATGCTGTTGGACAAATTACCAATTCTGAAAGCAAAATTTGCCGCCTTGGAACAGAATCTGGCGGATAATAACGTTATTGCTGATCCTAAACGCTATGCACGGTTTGCCCGCGAGCATCGTGAAATGCAGCCGATTCTCAATACCTTCGAAGCGTATAAGAATCTGGTGGATCTGATCCGGGATGATGAGGAAATCCTGAATGGGAATGATGAAGACCTGAAATCCATTGTGCGGGAAGAACTGGATGACCTATATCAGCAGCGGGCAGCGGTTGAAGCCAAATTGAAAATAATGTTGATTCCCAAAGACCCCACGGATTATAAAAATGCCATTGTTGAAATTCGCGCCGGTACCGGTGGCGAAGAGGCGGCCCTGTTTGCGGCGGATCTCCTACGGATGTACCAGCGCTACGCTGAAGCGAAATCATGGGAAATCGAGTACCTCGGGCTTCATGAATTGGGGAGCGGGGGCGTTAAGGAAGTATCTTTTCAGCTTTCCGGCGAAGGTATTTACGGACGGTTGAAATACGAATCCGGTGTCCATCGGGTTCAACGTATACCGGCAACTGAATCCAGCGGACGCATCCATACTTCGGCAGCGACAGTAGCTATTATGCCTGAAGCTGAAGTGGTTGATGTGGATTTAGATCAAAATGACCTCCGGATCGATACCTATCGGGCCAGCGGCGCCGGTGGACAGCATGTCAATAAAACTGAGTCAGCTATCCGGATTACCCACATTCCAACCGGATTAGTAGTTACCTGCCAGGATGAGAAATCCCAGCATAAAAATAAAGACAAAGCTCTGAAAGTACTGCGTGCCAGATTGCTACAACAGAGGCGGGAGAAGCAGGCCAGCCAACGAGCCAATATGCGCAAATCACTAGTCTCTACCGGCGACCGTAGTGCTAAAATTCGCACCTATAATTTTCCCCAGGGGCGCGTCACCGACCATCGGATCAACCTGACCCTTTATCGTCTGGAAGAAATCATTAACGGTGATCTGGACGAAATCCTGGAAGCGCTAATGACAGCGGATATGGCAGCGCAGTTGGAGGATTTATGACTTCCGGCGGGTTCCGGGACAAAATACAGCCCCATGCTTTTAGTTATTTCAAAGTTTTGAGCTTGTTTACCGGGTTTGTAATAGTGGTCATTGAACTCACAGCTGTCTTTCCGGTCCGTGGGGATGAATTAAAATTTGTACGAAATTTCCGGGTGTAGGCGCGGAAATGCGGAAAATAATTTTAGTTACCGGGCGGAGTTTGACTAGGTTGTCAAGCTGCTTCGAGAAATCCGGCGGCACGAAGGGAAAAGTTTTTAGGGCGGGTATTTCCATGGGAAAAAGTCTCACCCTGACGGATGTTTTAAACAGAGCAAATGAACATAAAAAATCAAAATTTGAAAATTAAGGGTACTGTTGCCAACGTGTGTCAGAATGAGGGTCGTAAACTTGCATTGGTGGATGGTAACCGGGATGTTAAGGTGAGTTATGAAAACGACGCCTTTCAGGCGCCCAAAGCTTGGGTGGGCAAAACGGTGGCTCGGGAAGGTGTATTTCTGCCTCGGACCGGGGATATGAAATGCGCTGGAGAAGCAAGGCGGGAAAACCTATTGCGAAGCTTAAAAAAATATCGTCCGGCCTGGCGTTCGAATCCACCGGATGTTGTTCCGGGAGCGCGGTTAAATGCATGAATTACAATCTTATAGCGTCAGGATTCGTGCTATTCTAGTTATCAATACGGGTGATGTAACCAGAAGATGGGTTACACATCCAATTAACGCATTTTGACAATGAAAGAGTCGTCCGAACTGATCCAAGCTGCTAAATCCGGTGATACCCGGGCGCAGACGCAGTTAGTGAAAATGTATTCCGGCCGGATATATAATCTGGGGATCCGAATGTTGCGTAACAATGAAGACGCGGAAGACCTGCTACAGGAAGCATTTATCACTGCCTTTGCAAAACTAGGTAGTTTTAAGGAGAAATCCACTTTCTACACCTGGATTTACCGGATTGCAGTGAATATTGCCTTGGGACGGTTACGGGAAAAGAGCAAGCTGCGAGTCGCCTACTCCATTGAAGAACCGGATTTTGAGAATCTGCAGGGGTTGGCGATTTCGGAATGGCCGGAGTACATTGAAACGAGGATTACGGATAAGGAATTCCGGGCCGCACTGGATATAATGCTGGAGGACCTGCCGGAAAAGTATCGCTCGGTATTTGTGTTGCGTGATCTGGAAAATTTGTCTACGCAGGAAACCGCAACAATGCTGAAACTTACGGAAAGCAATGTAAAGGTGCGTTTGATGCGAGCTCGATTATTTTTAAGGGATCGATTGAATAATTATTTCAAACGCACCGGATTGTTGGTATAAGAAGACATGCGGAGCGAGCAAAAAAGAGATACCCGCCTTCAGGCTAAAATCTGTGCGGATTTTGGTGCTGATTTGGATTCGCCGCTTTGCGAAGAGGTGGGGAAATTGATGGATGATTACCCGGAATTTCGGATCTATTACGATACCCTGAAGCGTTCAGTCAAATTGTACCAGTCGTGTGAGTGTGAACAAAATGTACCGGCTGAGGTGTCGGAGCGACTCTTCAATATCTTGAAATTGGAAAAATCCAAACCATGAAATGGAGTGTTACTGCAGATGTCTACCAGTCAATCGAAAGTAATTGTGTTTACCACACCTACTTGCACCTATTGCAAATCCGCAAAACGCTATTTACGTGAAAAGCAGGTAAAGTTTAAAGAAATTGATGTGTCAAAAAATGAAAAGGCAGCTCGGGACATGGTGAGAAAAACCGGACAACAGGGTGTGCCTCAATTATGGATAAACAATCAGCCTGTGGTCGGATTTGACCGGGCTAAAATCGAGCGATTATTAAACATATAGGAGGAGTGAATGAAAATCCAACCTTTGGATGATCGAGTATTAGTTGAACCAGCATCGGAAGAGGAAAAAACCGCTTCAGGGATTATCATTCCCGATACGGCCAAGGAAAAACCCCGTCGTGGCAAGGTCGTCGCCGTGGGCAATGATGAAGAGTTACAGGAACTTCTTAAAGCGGGCGATGAAGTCCTTTACGGCAAATATGCCGGTGATGAGTTACAGTACGACGGTAAGGATTATCTGATCCTGTCCCGGAGTGATATTCTGGCAAAACTCAAATAAGCAGCTTGTTGTAAGACCCGGGGGCTCACTGCGAGCCCCCGGTCTTATATCCCCGCTTGTCTTTAAAGGTCATTCGGAAACAATTCCGCTTACCTAGGCTTTAACCAATCCATGACTCACACGGCATATGACTGCCCGGATGGGAAGAAACGGATCATATTATGAGTACAACTTACATTATAATCGGTGGCGACGCAGCCGGAATGAGTGCCGCCAGCCGCATTAAAAAAAATGATAAAGAGTCCAAAGTAATTGTTTATGAACGCGATTCGAATATCAGCTATGCCGCTTGTGGAATACCATACTGGTTGGGAGGTGTTGTCCCTTCAGATAAAGTTTTACAGGTGCTCACGCCCAAATTAGCCAAAGCAAAACGTGGTATTGATGTGCTGATTAATCATGAAGCCATTGCGATCGATGCGGCCCAGCGCCGGGTAACGGTGCATAATATCGAAAAATCCGATATTCAGGATGTGAGCTTTGATCATTTGATCATTGCCACCGGCGCGTCAGCCATACGCCCCAATATTCCCGGTGTTTTATTGCCGGAAGTGTTTACGCTGCGAACCCTTTCCGAAGGACAGAATATCTTTAAATTCATGGAATCGAATCGTCCTAAAAAAGCCGTGGTTGTCGGTGCCGGTTACATTGGCTTGGAAGTCACGGAAGCTTTTCGTGCCAAAGGAATTGAAGTTGATCTGGTGGAAATGGCCCCCCATATCATGCCCAATTTTGATGCCGATCTGGTTGAAGAAGTTACTGCTCATCTGAAAGACCGGGGCGTAAACCTTTATTTGGAATCCAAGATTAAAGCCATCCGGGAGCAGACAAGCGGACTAAAAATTGAAATAGATGGTCCTACCACGAGCCTGGATGCGGATATTGTAATTTTGGCGGTTGGGGCGAAACCCAATAGCGGACTGGCCAAGGAAGCCGGCTTGAAAATGGCAAAATCCGGCGCCATCTGGGTCAACAATCGGATGAAAACCAATTCAGAGCGGGTTTGGGCGGCCGGTGACTGTGTGGGCTATAATCATCTGGTAACGGGGGAAAGTGTTTGGGCGCCCTTGGCGCCGGCAGCCAATAAAACCGGTCGAATCGCCGGTGACAATGCATCCGGGGGACATTCTATTTTTCCGGGAATATTGGGAACCGCGGTGGTAAAAGCTTTTGATTATACAATGGCCATGACGGGTATTACCGAAAAGGTTGCCATTGAGAGCGAAAAATTTCCTCACGCAACCAGCATCACAATTTCTGAGATGGACCGAGCCAAATACTATCCCGGCGCTAAAGAGATAAAAATCAAACTGGTGGTGGACAAACGGGAAAAGAAAATCCTGGGCGCCCAGATGATCGGTACCGGGGATGTGGCCAAACGTCTCGATGTTCTGGTAACTGCAATCACCGCGGGCATGACAGCAAATGATTTGGCCATGTTGGATCTGTGCTATGCACCACCTTTCTCGCCCGTGTATGATCCGGTGAATATCGCCGGACAAGTTGCCGGCAAAGTCTGAAGTATTAATTGGCGGGAATCCGGATGATCGCTAAAACCATGTATATTGAGGATCTGGTTAGGGAATATCCCAAACTGGTGGGACCGCTAAAAACCGCGGGCATTGTCTGTCTGGCCTGCGGCGAACCGGTCTGGGGTACGCTGGCCGATCAGGCGCGTGAAAAAGGCATAACCGATTCGGACCTCGATGGAATCATTGATCGTATGAACGCGGTACTGTTAAAAATTACTAAAGCAGAACTTCACTCGCAGGGAGATTAGTTAGACCAATGGCTGTGACGATACAACAAGTCGGACATGCTGCAACATTTGTGGCAAAGGGCAATTCGCAACATTGGGTCGTAATGGACGGAAAAACCCAAGCCGGTGGTACTGAAGCCGGAGCAAGTCCCATGGAACTTATATTATTCGGACTGGGTGGCTGTACCGGAATGGATGTGGTGAGCATCCTGCGAAAAATGCGCGTGAACCTGGAAGATTTGAGAATCGAAATCGATTCAGAGCGGGCCGACGCTCACCCAAAAATTTACACCAAAATCGACTTGACTTATCATTTCTACGGTCCTGATCTACCACGGGATAAACTGGACCGGGCGGTACAATTGTCTGAAAAAACTTACTGCTCGGTGAGTGCCATGCTGAGTGAATCAACCGCGATCAATGTGAAAATTGAAAACCATAATACGGTTGGCGTACATGCGTAAATCGCTTTTCATATTATTGGTCGTCCTGTTTGGTGCGTCCTTATTTGTTTGGGGATTTTTTAGCGATAATAATGGTGGCGCGTTTCCCAGTATCACGGCCCGGGAACTACATGAAAAAATCAATCTGCATGCAGATCTGGTTTTGTTGGATGTAAGAACCCGGGCAGAATGGAAGGGTTCCCGGGGACATATCAACGGAGCTATCCTGATCCCGCTTCAAGAATTAAATACCCGTTTCCCAGAGTTGAATGAAATGAAGAATAAAGAGATCATTGTTTACTGCCGAACTGGTAACCGTTCCCGAGTGGCCACTGCGTTGTTGCGTGAAAAAGGATTTAATGCGGTGAATATGCTGGGGGGCATGCAAGCCTGGAATCAGATTGTACAGCCGGACACGGTCCATGCCGGACCGGAGGAGCCTCAATAAAAACCTCGGTAAAATTGGCTTTAGGTGTGGGCTTGGGTGCGGTTGCAGGTTTTGCTTACTATTTTTTTATTGGGTGCCAGACAGGAACTTGCCCGATCAGTTCAAGCCCCTATATAGCAACTATTTATGGTAGTGTTGTGGGGTTGTTGGTTACCGCCCCCGGGCGGAAAAAATCCCAATCCGATACTCAACCGGTTCAACCCCGGGAACAATAAGCCCCATGAAATTTGAAGATTTTATTACCGCCCGGTTGGTACTTCAGTTCGGGGAAATCGCGTTTTATATTGACGCACCCAGAAAGGAATAAAGTATTCTTGACATTCTGAAACTATTAGGCGCCTTGGCCATCTGGTTTGTCGTTGTACGCTGGATCATGCCGCGCTTCAACCTTTCACCTGGGTGAGGGGTGAGCAATTACCCACCGGTTGGTGGGCAAAAACAAAAGATTTTCGTTGAAGAGTTAAAACTAAAACATGAAGCCGAAAAAAAACATTCTTAAAGCTGGATTGCTTACCTTGTTACTGCTGAGTGTGGGATTTGCTCAGACCTCGTTTGTGTTTGAGCATCAGGATACTTCGGTCACCGGCACGGATGAGTTCTATGAATTCGAAGGCTACATCATTAACACTTCCGGCGACACGTTGAATTTGACCGTGGTACGGCAGCCTTTGATTGAGCCACCTCTCGACTGGAGTTGTTCCATGTGTGTGGTATTTTGTCTGCCGCCTTTCATCGACTCATACGATTTTACACTAGCACCCTCGGACTCAGCTTGGTTTGCGCTGGACGTGTATCCATTTGATGTTGCCGGAACCGGCCGCTGGTCCATTATTGTCATCGATTCCAGCACCATGGCGGCTGACACCGCCAGTTATAGCGTCACCTATGGTTCGACTTCGCTGAGGGGGGAGACGGTTAGTCTGAAAGACAATGAGATAGTGTCGGCTTATCCAAATCCGGCCAATGCAGCTTTCACGACCTTGCTTCGAAATCTAAATGCGGGAAATTTTCAAATAGCTCTTTACGATATTTCCGGTCGCGAGATAATGAATAAGCAGATCATCATTCAACCGAATCAAGCTAAGTACAGGCTCTTATGGGATGCTAGTGAACTCAGTTCCGGAGTCTATACCGTGCGCGTTCAGGGGGAGCAGCAATCATGGATCCAGCATCTCACAATCGTCAAATAATGCGTTTGTTTTTTATTACGATTTTACTATCGACCCTGGTTTGGGGAGCTGAAACCCAATTCCCCAAGTCAAAGCTGGAAGATTTGAATGGCCGCTCGGCTGATTTGCAGCCGATGATGCAAAACAAGTACACCTTGATCAATTTTTGGGCGACCTACTGTGTACCCTGCCGAAAAGAGATGAAGCACTTGGAAGAACTCAACGCCAAATACGGTAAAAATCAATTTCAGGTAATTGGCGTGGCTATTGATAACTCGCGCACCGTCGGCCGCGTGAAGGGCTTGGTACATGCCAGCAAGCTGACCTATACCATTCTGATTGATACGGATCAACACCTTTACCGAACCTTCAACACCAATGCAGTGCCCTATTCGGTTTTGGTGAATCCGCAGGGTGAGATCATATGGGAGCACACGGGTTATATTCCTGGCGACGAACAAAAACTGGAGCAGCGACTCCTCGATGAATTTGCCAAATCTACGAATTAAATACTTACTTTTCGATTATTGTGTCACGGAGCCATAGATCAGTTGCCGTATCGGTTTTGATGCTACTTCTCTCCGTAACGCATCTTTTTGGATTTAATTGGAATTTATCTCTCACCTCACGGTGGGGTGAAGGTAATCAATTAGGCGTTCGTTATCACTATCTGGAGAATTATCTTGGTTTTTCTTCCTTCCAGGGTAGTTGGCAATTGCAGGGTGATCTGGTCTATAATCAACCACCGGAATACGGTCTTGAACAAACTGGATTGCGTCAGTTTCAATTAAACTATTTAGGAGATCGGCTCTCCGTGGAAGCCGGATATTTGGCTGAAGTTTATGGCAGTGGAATGAGTCTGAATCTGTTCGAAGATAAGGGCATTGATTTTAACAACATGCCCCTGGGTTTAAAATTGGACTGGCGCCAATCTCCCCAAGCCCGGTGGACCGGGTTTTTGGCCAAAAAGAGCCCCTATCATTTTTATTCGCCGAGCTCCAACAACCGTCAGCCGGATGGCTCAGCGGATTATCTTCTGGGGGGCCTCAAAGCCGAGTTTTCCAATTTGAGTGAAAATCAAAAGGTAATCCCTTATCTCGTCATCAGCCGATTTCAATCGCCAATTCAGGATTATGCGGTAAATGCATCGACAGACCAAGTTGTCATCGATACTTTGAATCAAAAAATGGCGGTCAGCACCGCCGGTCTGGCTATGGCGGTCTACCGGGATAGTTGGGATCTCTTTTTGGAAACCGCCTGGACCGAGAAGACTTTTGACCAACCGTTGCGGAATCAAAGAGTGATCATCACTGATCAAACCTGGGGCGTCTTTACCGATGCTTTGCTGACACGGGTTGCGGCCTATAGTATTTTCGGCCGGACCAATGTGTACCTGAAAGATATTTCACTCATGGTGGAGTATAAAAATTATCAACTGGGAGTTGAGTCGGATGATGATAAAACTAATCCTTACCAATTGGCAACCAAAGCCATGCCGTATCAGGTTGGTCCCACTGGTTTACGGCAGCATGATATCAGTTTGCTGGGAACCATTACCCATCCGATAGATTATGGAGATGAGGTTGGATTTTATATGGAGCTGCAGTGGCCGCTGAATTTCGACTGGACCTTACGTAGTAACGCCAGTATTCTCAGCACAGCCAATTCCCGCCATCAAACCACCGGACTTCTACTCGATCCCAAACCAATCGCGATGCCCACTTTTGACCAGCGATATGCCCCTTTTCAGGAATATCAGGCCGAAATTGCCTATGCCGGCAGCAAATTGAACTATCGCGGTGTGTTGGCTTTTACCACGTCAACGATCAGTGGCCAAATGAATGAAATCGGCCGGTATATAACGATGGTACCGGGGTATGTCTCTTATCGCGTTGGGCAGTGGCTGGTATTAGGATCGGTCATGGAAGTCCAACACGCAAAAATTCATAGCGAAAATCAATCCGGACAAAACTTGGGTGGATTTGATTATCTATCGTATCACCAAATATTTTCCCTGGATTGGGCAGCCAAATATTCACTGGCTCTGATTTGGGATGAAACCAACGATCCAACTCAAGTCGACCAATCAGGAACTCCCATTCGGAATTGGGTAAGTGGCGAATTGACCTTGCGACCATCCGAACGTTTCCAGTTACGCGCATCCTATGGGTCCGAAAAAGGCGGTGTGCGCTGTACGGGCGGTGTCTGCCGGGTCGTCAATCCCTTCCACGGTGCACGATTAACGCTGGAAGTCCGAATATGAGAAATGCGATTTTCCGCTCCCTTGTCCTGACACTTCTACTGAGCCTGTTTTGGAGATGTGATCTGGGGGTAAATCCCATTTTAAAGCCGGATTATTCCGGCACGATTGGACTGGCGATGGGGGATACGGTGCTGGTAAATCTTACTCCGGTATTGGCGGTCACTGATACTATTCTGGGATATGCGATCACCGAACCGGGGGACACCAGTATTGTTACAATTATGTCCTTGGGGTCTGATTCAATTCAATTTATAGGCAATAATAACGGAATGAGTCAGCTTGCGATCCTGGCCTTGGGATCTAATAATCGCTACACCGTTGAACTGCTGGTCATTGTGGCGCCACAATATGCTCAAGACAACCTGAATTCGGTTAATTTGGGGGACACTCTAAAAGTCGACCTGGCGCGGCATGGAATCGTTGATCCGGCAAGTCTCGATTCCATTTTTGTGTCATTTCAACCGGCTAACCTGGCCCGGTTGGCGGGATTTACTCAGGGGAAATTGGAGCTGGTAGGAGCCTATCCGGGCACCGGCCAGATGCATGTGACCACCTGGCGAAATTCGCAATCCGCGGAACTGATGCTCAGTCTGAATGTCTTTATCCGGCGGACGGCATTGGCGGAATTATTCACAAATTCCGGGTGTAATCCCTGCGTTTCGGCAAATCAAAAGCTGGATGAAATCGCAGCCAGCGCTCAATCGGAGAATCTGGCGATCATTCGTTACCATACTTCCTGGCCGAGCCCCAATGATCCCATGTATCACTATAATGAAGTGGAAAACTCGCAGCGCCGGGCCTATTACGATGTGACTCAGGCGCCTACGCTGGTCATTGATGGCGCCTTATCCGCTTCCACTAATTCACTGTGGTCCGCACAAATCCAGCAGGATATCGACCACCGGGCTCTATTGACCCTAAAATCGTTAGCCATCACTTATGCAGGCACAGATTCAATTACAGTCCGGTTGGCGATTCGGGCTTACACCGATTTAACGGATCAGCCGTTAACACTTACCCTGGTGGTGGCAGAAGACAGTCTTGAGTATCTCGGGGAAAATGGGGAAAGTTTGCACCAACAGGTCATGCGCGACTTGGAACTGGTTCCCCTGGATGCATTCGCGCAAGATTCGATAATTACCAAAACCAGTCGATTAAAGTGGCGCGCTGGTAGTGAAAATAAATCACGCTACAAAATTGTGGCCTTTATCCAAAACGCGAGTAGTAAAGAGGTGCTGCAAACATCGCAGTTTTCATTGCACTGAACCCTTCGGAGAAAAAATAGATGTCTATAGCTGAATTACACCCGTTTTTCGTTCACTTCCCGGTTGCACTGGTAACCGTCGCGGCTTTGTTTGATATCACCGGAGTCGTTTTCAATAAACGATTTTTTGCTAAAATGGGATTTGCCATTTTACTGGTAGCCGCCACTACCGTAATTATCGTGGGACTCAGCGGTTATGCCGCCGAAGCTGATTTGGAGAAAAATGTTCAAATCCTGGCAGCCGTAGCCGACAATCTGAGTTTACATGCCACGGCCGGTAATCTATCCGTCTGGTTGATTGTTGCCCTGGGTTTCTTTCGCTTATGGGCTGTTTTGGAGCGCAAAAGCTGGGCCTTCGAAGGGTGGTTTTTCCCGGGCTTAGCCTTTTTGCTGACCATTTGGGTGATCTATACGGGACTTTTGGGCAGCGAACTAACCCGGGCAATTTTAGCGGCCTACCAAATGATGATTTAGGCTTTTTTAGAGAACCTGTTATATCCTAAGAATGTACCATTGTTATATGAACTAAATCGAGAAGAGACTATGAAAGAAAAATTACGCAACCTGCTCCTGACTGTTCTCAGCGTGCTGCTGCTCACGGCGGAAGGCATGGGTTGGGGTTGGGGAGCCCACCGGTATATCAATGAACACGCCGTCGATTATCTCCCGCCAGAGATGTCATTTTTTCAAAATCAACGCGAATTTCTCCACGACCATGCGGTTGACCCCGACCAGAGTAAAAACCGGCCCGGATACTGGCATTACATCGATATCGATAACTATCCGGAATTTTTTAATGGAACCCTGTCGACCGACTTAAATAAGTTGGCGGACAGGTATACCTGGCACACCGTGACCAGCAATGGCATCGTGCCTTGGGCGATCACCACTGAAATCGACAGCATGGGAACGCTGATGGCATCCGGTAATTGGGACATGGCCTGGCAGGCAGCGGCTGATTTAGGGCATTATGTGGCCGATTCCCACCAACCCTTGCATCTGACCCGGAATTACAACGGTAAAATGACCGGTAATGACGGTATTCATTCGCGTTACGAAACTAAAATGCTCAACGGCCGTCTGGGTGATCTCCGGTTACCATCCGGCAAAGCGATGTATTGGGATAGCGTGATCGACACGGTTTTTCAAACCATTCATACCGTCTATCCTTATAATGATATGATCCTGACAGCCGATAATGCCGCCAGTTCCCAGGATCCGGATTATGACAGCACCTATTATGACCTGATGTGGGATGCTCTGGATTCGGTCACCATTGACGCGATTAACCGCTCCATCCTGGATTTGGCCAGTGTTTGGTACACCACCTGGATCAATGCCGGTAGTCCCTATCCACCGGGAGTTTTCGAGAAATCCGAAGCGGAAGACACTCATCTCGGCCTTGAGCGGAAATCTCACCTTTTTTCAAAGCCAACTCTTAACATTCACTATACTTTACCGGAGATAATTCAGGTCAGGCTGGCAATATTTGATACCCGGGGACGGTTGGTACGACAACTTGCATCCGGTTCAGAAGTTGCCGGTCAACATGAGGTGAGTTGGAAATATACTGATGACGAAGGCAAACCAATTCCCACTGGTGTCTATTTTGCCCGCTTGTCAGCCGGAAAAATTTCCCAGGCAGCTAAGATTGTTTATTCACCCTGAGTTTTGATTCGATGCTTCCGGAGAAATACATTTTCCAAATATTTTTTGCCAGCCGAAGGTTGTAATCGTCCACGATTCTTTCGGTTTACTCCTTCCTCTTAATCTTTCTTTTGAAAAAGAAAACGCCCCCTTGGGCAGAGGGCGTTCGTGAGGAGGGAAAAGAATTTATGAGTACTTTATACCGGGGTGGGATTAATTCCGCAGAGGTTTCCCCTTTTTCAACATGTATTTAATTCGGTCCTGACTCTTGGGCTCTCCCACCAGCGACACAAAGGCTTCGCGCTCAATATCCAGCAGATACTGTTCATCCACCCGGGACATCAAACCACCTTTGTTACCGCCGGTGAGAACATAGGCCAGTTTCCCGGCGATTTTGGCATCATGCTCGGAAATTCGATGCGTCTTGGTCAGAGCCAGGACACTGCTCTTGATCGCCAAGCGTCCCCCGACGCCAGGCAGACGGATATCGGTTCGCATTTCCGGAGGCTGGTAATCCTCGGCCATTTCCGATGCCTCCCGTTTGGCCAGTGCAATATGATGGTCCCCATTGATGACGATCTTATCGTCCCGGGTGAGATATCCCAAGGCTACCGCTTCCTTGGCTGAAGTTGAAACTTTGGCAAAAGCGATCACCTCAAAGGCTTTTTGAACCACCGGAAAGGGACCGGACCGTGCTTTCCCCAGCTTAGCCTGCATGTGCAGGAGCATGCGCAGGTTTCCGCCGCCGCCGGGAATAAGTCCCACGCCAACCTCCACCAATCCGGTGTACAATTCCGCGGCGGCCACGATGCGATCAACGGCTCCGATTGTTTCATAGCCTCCACCCAGCGCCATTCCATGCGGCGCCGCAATCACCGGAAACGGTGCGAAGCGCAATTTCTGCAGGGTATCTTGCATGGATTTGCTCATTTGATTGATGGCGTCCCAATCTTTCCGTTGCGCAGCCTCCAGAATCATGTTCAGATTCGCACCGGCGCTGAAATGGGTAGCGGCCGTCGCGATTACCAAACCTTTGTAGTCATGTTCCTCCACCCAATTGGCGGCGTCAGAATACATCTGGATGATGGAACCGTCGATCGGATTGAGTGTCGGCTGGAGAATGGAGTGAGTTTCCACCGCCGCAATCCCCTCACCCAGATCAACCAGTGAAGCTGACCATGATTTCCTGATGAGCCCACCGCTCTTTTTGATGATCTGAAAATCCGTAGACAGCGGATGGACCGGCACGGGGTGCATTTTTTGGGTTTTGATGTCGTAGAATGTTTTTTGCTTGCCATCGTAGCCATAGAAATTATCCACACCCGCATCCAGCATGTCTTGGACCCAGGCGGGGACCTTTTGACCTTCCCGCTTCATCCGCCTGACAGTCGCTTTTACTCCCAACACATCCCAGGTTTCGAAGGGACCTAATTCCCACCCGAATCCCCACCGCATGGCATTGTCGATATTCACAATATCATCAGCGATTTCAGGAATCCGATTGGCGGCGTAACGCAAAATGCCGCTGGTGGTTTGCCACAGGAAACTGCCGGCGATATCATCGGCATTCATCAACCCATTTAGTTTACCGGGCAGGTACAGCTCATTTTTAGCTACCCGCACTGCATCGAACCGGCGTTTGGGTTGTGGTCCGTATTCCATCTTTTCCAAATCCAACGCGAGAATCGTCTTTTTGTCGACCTTCTGATAAAAGCCCTGTTTGGTCTTCTGTCCCAGCCATCTGTTTTCAAGCATTTGGGTCAAATAGGGTGGAATTTTGAATAGCTCGCGTTCTTCGTCGGTAGTGCATTTTTCGTAAGCAGTATTCGAAACAAAGGCCAATGTGTCCAGGCCCACCACATCGGCTGTTCGGAAAGTAGCGCTTTTGGGGTGTCCGATCAGGGTGCCGGTCAAAGCATCCACTTCGGGAATTGACAGGCGTTTTTGTTGAGCGATGCTAAGGGAGAGCATCATACCATACACGCCGATTCGGTTGGCCACAAAATTTGGTGTATCTTTGGCGTAGACGACACCTTTACCCAATATATCCTCCAGAAAACCCGCCATCTCCCGCATGATATTGGCATCGGTTTTTTCACCGGGTACCAACTCCACCAGTTTCATGTAGCGTGGTGGATTGAAAAAATGAGTGATAAAAAACCGCTTTTGAATGTCCTCCGGCATACCCTGAACCAAATCCTGCACGAGTAAACCGGAAGTATTGCTGGTGAGAACGGCATCTTTTTTCAGCTGGGGGATGATTTTCTTATAGAGTTCGTGTTTCCAGTCTAAACGTTCGGCGATAACTTCGATCACCCAGTCCGCTTCAGCAATTTTATCCAGATGATCCTCGTAATTGCAGGGGGTGATGAGTTCGACGGTTTTGGGATTATAGTAGGGGCTGGGTTTCAGTTCCGCGGTGGCGGCGATACCTTTTTCAGCTATTACCTGACTTATATCAAAACCGTAGCCGGGAATACCGGCGTTTGACAGATGAGCTGCGATTTGCCCACCCATAACACCGGTGCCCAACACCGCTACTTTTTTAATCTTCAGTGCCATGGTTATTCCCTTTCCAGAATGGTCGCAATCCCCTGCCCGGTACCGATACACATGGTTGCCAAGCCGCGTTTTACATTCTCCTGTTCCATGACATTCAACAGGGTTGCCAGAATGCGCGCACCGGAGCATCCCAGGGGATGTCCCAGCGCCAGAGCGCCGCCATTCAGATTAACTTTTTCCAGGGGCCAGCCGCCTTTGCGAATGACATACAGCGACTGAGCCGCGAAAGCTTCGTTCAACTCAATCACGTCGATATCCTCTAATTTCAGCCCGGCCCGGGCCAGCGCTTTTTCCGTTGCCGGAAGTGGACCCGCACCCATCCGAGTCGGGGAAACGCCCCCAATTCCCCGGCTTACTATTTTAGCCCGGGGTTTTAATCCGAGTTCGGCGGCTTTGGTATTGCTCAGGATGAGAACTGCCGCGGCGCCAAAGGAAATCGGACTCGATGTGGCCGCGGTTATGGTGCCTTCAGCCAGAAATGCCGGTTTCAGTGATTTGATCTTTTCCACATTGGGCTCACGGGGACCTTCATCCCGCTCCACTCGAACACCATTCAATTCGATGGGGATGACTTCATTGTCAAAGCGACCTTTGGACCAGGCATCCAGCACTTTTTTATGGCTGTTGATGGCAAATTTTTCCTGATCCTCCCGACTGATGTTCAGTTCCCGGGCCAAATTTTCAGCGGTTTCGCCCATTCCCATGTAATATCCCAGCTCATAGAGTTCCGGATTAAAGTCAGGATTATAGCCACCCATGGGAACCCCGAACATGTCTTCCACACCGGCCGCGATTCCGATTTCAAGATCGCCGGCGATGATGGCCTGGCTAATTTGATGGACAGCATCCATGGATGATCCACAGAACCGATTGACCACCTTGCCGGTAGATTCCAACGGCATTCCGGCCAAAATACCCACGCCTTTGGCCATTAACATGCCTTGGCTGGCTTCAGGAAAGGCACAACCCAACACTAAATCTTCCACCGCCTTCGGTTTCAGGTTCGGATTACGGGCGAATAGCGCTTTAACCACCAGCGCGGTCACTTCATCCGGCCGCATTCCAATCATTTTACCGTTTTTAACACCGATCGGGCTTCGAACGGCATCAACGATTACACTATAACGATCACTCATGGTTGTTCTCCTAAAAAAAAATTTTAGTCAGTCAGTCGTTCATGAAATATTCACCGGCTTCATATAGGGTTTGCACCACCTGCTTTTTAGCGGTAATAATATCCGGGTAATAGCCAATCTCGTGTACGTGCTCATAGAGTTTTTTCTCGGCTGTCTCACGTTCCGCCTGACTCAGAGTGTGACTCCAAACCAGTCGGGCAAGATGCCGGATCTCTTCAAACCGTTGCGTTATTGAAATCCGCGCCAGTGCATTGGAGACTTTGCGTTTGGTGAAATTGTCCGGCAGTTGAATCTGGCGCCGTAACACGCCCTGAAGTGTCATAAAGGCGATGACCATATCAGCGATGGGCTCCATAACCCACTGACGGTTTTTAAAATCCTGTCCATACTTTAAAATACAGGCGTCGAAGGCGTGCAGAACGAGTGCCCGACCCAGTTCGGCAATTTTGAACTCATTTGCAAAACTCCCTGCCTGACTCAGGTCAAGTTTCGGAAGCCAATTTTCCCGAACCCGTTCCACTTCATCCCGGATGGGTAGTGATTCCATCAGGGCATTTTTCAGAACCGTTCCGGCAATGATGAGTCGATTGATTTCATTCGTGCCCTCAAAAATGCGATTAATACGCTCATCACGATAAATTTTAGCCAGGGGATACTCTTCGGAATAACCGTACCCGCCCAGTATTTGCAGGCCATCATCAACGTTGCGCCAAAGCGTCTCCGAGCAGAGTACTTTGCTGGCGGAAGTTTCAATCGCATGATCTTCAATGGCTTTTTGGAGGTGTTCGTAATACCCGGCTTCAGCAGGGGCTTGGTCACCGATAGCTTCATCCATGCTACCCGCCGTATGATAGACAACCGTATCCCCTTCATAGGTGCGGACCAGCATGTCTGCGAACTTACGCTGGAGCATGCCGAAATTGGCGATAGGCTGGCCGAATTGACGGCGTTCCTGAGCATATTGGAGCGCCGTTTTAATGACTGCTTTAGCTCCACCCAGGGTTACGGCTCCCAGTTTATACCGGCCCACATACAGTACATTGAATGCAATGGCTGCCCCTTTGCCCACATCACCCAGAATATTCTCCACCGGCACCTGACAGTTTTCCAGGATGTAAGTGCTGGTGGATGAGCCTTTGATACCCAGTTTTTTTTCTTCGGGTCCACGCTTCCAGCCGGTACAGTTTCGATCCAGAATGAAGGCGGTGAACTTGTTGCCATCGACCTTGGCGAACACGACGCCCACATCGGCCCAGCTTCCATTGGTGATGAATTGCTTCACGCCATTGAGTACATAATGAGTTTTGGCTCCGTTCAAAACCGCGGTGGTTTTTACCGCGAGAGCGTCGGATCCCGATCCGGGTTCGGTGAGGGCATAGGATCCAAGCCATTCACCGGATACCAGACGGGGCAGGTATTTTTCCTTTTGTTCGGATGTCCCGTACCAAAGAATCGGTAACATGGCGATACCGGTTTGATCGGAAAAGGTGACCACAATGGAAGAGTTTTTCCCATAAGTCAATGCTTCTCCAACCAGTGACGCCGTCGCTTTATCCATTTCAAGTCCGCCAAAAGCTTCCGGGATATCAACCCCCAACATCCCCAACTCGCCCATCTTGCCAATTAGTTTCCGGGATAAATCCTGGTCCAGTTTATCGATTTCATCCGTGATGGGTGCAAGCGTGGATTCGGCGAAATCCTTCACCATACTGAAAAACTCGCGTTGGTCGTCGGAAAAATTTTCTCGAGTGAAAATCTGGTCGTCCGTAATGGGTGTGACTAAAAATTTTCCACCTTTGTGCATTTCATTCCCCTTTAAATTCTACACGAATTCAATTTTTGCTAACTCCGGGCACTGAGGTTTCAATAGAAACCACCCGGAGTTTACTATTACCCTCGATTTGCAGGCCTTTGATTATGGAATCAAGACTGGTGGAAACGTAATCATCCACGGTAAAATCAGCCGGTTGGATCATGACAAACCAGATCATCCCCTGGAGGACCGTCAAAAGCGACATAGCCACGGCCATGGGGTTATTTGTCTTGAATTCACCCTCCTTGATGCCATACCGGATTACCGCTTCAAATTCACCAATAATTCGTTGATATAAGGTCTGAGCTAATGCCCGGACGTCTTTATCCCGATTGGCCATCGACCAGAATTCCAATTCCGCCAGATACCAGTTTTTATTGATATAGAATGTTTTAACGGTGAATCGCCCGATATCCCGAAGAATCTTAGAAGCAGATTTTCCGGAATGATAACCGGGTGAAAGCAGCGGTGCAAACTGGTCCATCCAGTGCTCGATCAACGCCATGAACAATTCGTGTTTGCTTTTGAAGTGCCAGTAAATCGCGCCCTTACTCAGTCCGCTGGCTTTCACGATATCATCCATGCGAGTCGCGTTGTAACCTTTTTTCACAAAGATTTCCAGCGCGGCTTCCAGGATCTCTTTTTGACGGAATTCCCTGGATTTTTTTTCAGTCATAATTGTCCAAGTCCCAATTGCCAAATTCTCATACTGACCGGCCAGTCAGTTTAATTTATGGAAGCGTTTAGGAATAGCAATAGAAATCAGAAAGATCTTATAAAATCGAAACCACTGATTAAAGAACTAAGATCAGGAAAAGCCCCAAATTTTCCACGAAAATCTTTTAAGAGGATCTGCGATTTGGTTTCCTTTCTAAAAAACTTCCGTGACCTTGTCTTTGCAGGGGAAGAGGGTAAAAAAAACCAGCCTCATACCGAAGTGTCCGGGCAGGACCTGAACGGAAACCAGGTTGGCTTCGCGAAACCTGGTTTAAAAAAAATCACTGCTCTTCAGTAGTCTTTGCGTCGCGTATTAAATATTTTTTCAGGTTTGGCAGGGCTATTTCAGATACGTCATCTTGATGACGCGTGAAATCCCCTCCGCCGTGAGTCGTGTAAAATAGATACCGGTGGTAACCGGTTTCGTCGCTTGATCGTGGCCATCCCACATTAAGGTATGTTCCCCAATTGTTTGATCACCAACGTCGAACCGGCATACGGTACGCCCCATAATATCGGTAATGATAAGCTGAACCGGCCCCGCCTGTGACAGGCTGTAGGCAATCGTTGTTGTGGGATTAAATGGATTGGGATAATTCTGTTCCAAAATAAATCCCGCCGGCTGACTTTCTTCAGCAACATTCACACCCGGTGGATAAGGACTCCCGGCGTCGACCCAGGCACTATACCAGATACTTGCTAAATCAAGAATTGAGCGATTAAGGGCATCGGTTGTAATGGAATCAAGTTGACTCCACAGGATGTTATAGTAAGTACTCCCATAACTTGCGTCCTGCGCCCGGCCAGCATTGTCCGCGGCCATGATCAGGTCCACATAAGGGTACACTTCGCCGATATACTGAAAAACCGTATCAATGATGCTGTCCAAATATCTGGCGCTCCCGGCCGGTAGAGGCAGATCGTCCAGATGAGCATTAGTCATGGTGGTTTCGTAGCGGGAATGAATGCCGCTATTTCCGGTCATTTGGCCATTGTAATTTTGTGTCAGGTGCAGGGGTTGGTGGGAGTCGGCCACATAATGCCCCAGATCTGCCACCGCCTGCCAAGCAATATCCCATTGACCGGCGGCCATCAATGATTTCAGGCTGTCCACTTCATACGTGATCGCCCAGGGAACAATGCCGTTATTGGTGATAGTTGACCAGCTATACATCGTGGTTAGCGTATTGAGATCGGTAGGGAGTGTATGACTAAAAAACTCGGGGTAATAATCAATATCAATATAATGCCAGTACCCGGGACGATTACTGCTCTGGTCCGGGTCGACCGCATGTTCGCGGATAAAATCTTTATGGTCCTGGAAAAATTGCATTTCCGGCGGGAGATAATCGACGGCGTGCTCATTGATATACCGGTGAGCGCCCCAACCCCACTGAATATCCGCGGCCCGGAGTAGAAATGGTATTAAGATCAAAACGAAGAGGTGTTTGAGCATTGGACCTGAACTTCCATTTTTTAATCAATTCAGTATTCACCCAGCTTCCCAGTGGTTTAATAACCACTCGATTCAGTTAGCGCATTTAAGCCGGGGGTGAAATAAACATCGATAATTAAAAAAATCCGCATGAATAATTCTTACAAAATGAGATCGGATCATGAATATGGACACTAATACGAACAGGCTTTCCATTGGAGTGTGAGGTAGTGAAAAACGATACTTTTGGCGGAATGTTGAGCAGAAAAAATCACCCCTGACTGCGTTGTCCCGGCGTGGTCAAGCAGTTGGAAGTTAGTGAGCGTTTTCCGTTCATTTGCCCGGGAAAATTGCCGGCCTTAAAAACGCTAAAGTGATGCTCAATGGAAGCGTCCGGTAATTAAACCCTGGAAGTTGTAATTGACCGTGTTCTTCCCGGGTGGATTTTGCCGGATTGCTAGGGACCGGTATCATGCCCCGTCCCGCGGCCTTTCCGTAACAGGATGTTCCCGAGGTAACTTGCGGTGCTGGATTAATTTTCTTTACCGGGGCTTATATTTTCACTACTTTTCCCCCACTAAATTGGCCACACTGCATGACGCGTCACCTTGAAATACCAACCTACCATCGGACCGTGGCATATCTGCGCTGGCTCCGCATGAATACCCACTGGTGGCGCTATTTCAATGCTTCTTCCGGGAATTGGTTGAAATACGAGCGCATGCGGAAAATACTTCTGTCCGATTCCCGCTGGTATCGAACCCTGCCCGCCAATTTTCATTACGATGTGAGTCTGGATGAATTTTATAAATTTCTGGAGCAGGTTCTCAGAGAATTCCAGATTCCGCTGGCGGCGTTGACTGATTTCAAGGTTTTTGCCTCCGAGCACCACGATTCACATCTTCGCCAGCGGCTAAAACAGCGCAAATCCTTCTCTAAACCCCATACCCGGAGTGCTTTAATTCTAAGAATTTAGCGTCTTTCCTCATCTCCGTATTTTCATAATCGCCATAGGAGGAAATCATGTTCTTAGAATTTAAAGATGTCGTAAAACAAAAAGTCATTGCATCAACCAAGCGCCACTTTGGCCGCTACCCGGATGTATTTACCAAGATGTACGACTTCACGCGGGCGAATACCGCCCGGGCATTAGGGTATTATCCCTATTTTTTGCCCATTGAAAATACTGATGCAACTGTGGTAACCCTGCATGGCAAACCGGTGATTATGTTGGGATCTAACAACTATCTGGGATTGACCAATCATCCCAAGGTACTTGAAGCCGGGGTCAAAGCGCTGCGCCAGTACGGTTCGGGATTAACCGGCAGCCGATTATTAAACGGCAACACCGTTTTGCATGAAGAGTTGGAGCGAAAAATTGCCGCGTTTGTAAACAAGGAATCCGCCTTGGTTTTTTCTACCGGTTTTGGCGTGAATCTCGGCGTGATCGCAGCGGTAGTGAAACCGGGCGACGTGCTGTTCACCGATGAATTGAACCATGCTTCCATTGTGGACGGCGCTAAATTTAGCCGGGCCGGCGTGGTCAAATTCAGACACAATGACATGACTGATCTTGAAAAATGTTTGTCCGGGGCTGATCCCGAAAAGGGGAAATTGATTGTAGCTGACGGGATTTTCAGCATGGAGGGAGACATCATCAACCTGCCGGTCGTCACTCGGCTGGCTCGTCAGTTCGGCGCCCGGGTGATGGTGGATGACGCCCATTCTCTTGGTGTCCTGGGACCCAGAGGTAACGGTACCGCGGCTCATTTTAATTGTACTGCTGAAACCGACTTGATCATGGGAACCTTCAGCAAATCGCTGGCTGGATTGGGTGGTTTTATCGCCAGTGAAGCAGTAGTAATTGATTATCTGAAACACCACACTCGCACCATGATTTTTTCAGCCGCTCTACCACCGGTCAATGTGGCGTCCGTTATGCAGGCACTGCAAATTATTGAGGATGAGCCTGAGCGACGGGAACAGTTATGGGAAAATTGCAACTATATGAACCACGAATTACAGCGCATGGGATTTGATACCGGCTCCAGCTCGAGCCCCATCATTCCCGTAATCATTGGCGAAGATATGAAGACTTTCACAGTTTGGCGAGAATTACTGGAAGCGGGCGTGTATACTAATCCGATCATCCCCCCGGCCGTTCCCAAGCGTCGTTCATTACTTCGGACCAGCTATATGGCTACCCATACCCGGGAACAATTGGATTTCTGTCTGGAACAGTTCCGGCGAATCGGGCGCAAACATAAGTTGCTCAAAGCTGAGCGCCGGTAGCTTTAGGCGCCAATGTCCATCCGAAACGGTGATGAATAAGTTGAATGAGAATTCATGAGGCGCGATTACCTTATAAGTCGCGATGTTGAAAGCAGCAACAATTGATATCGGCTCTAATTCCGTCAAATATCTTCTGGTTGAGCAAACCCGTGAATTCATCAGGCCGATCCGGGAAAGGGTAGCGATCACCCGTCTCTCCGCCAGCCTGAATCGAACAGGAATATTATCCGCCGCGGCGATCTACCGCACGGTCGGCGTCATCGAATCCATGCTGGCAGAATTGGAGCAACTCGGCGCCGGGAAAGTGTTTCTGATTGGTACCATGGCATTGCGCAGCGCCACTAATAGCAGTTTGATGGTGGAGCAGGTACGTCGCCGGACCGGTTTGACGATTCAGATTTTGAGCGGTGCCGCGGAAGCTGAACTGGGGCATTTGGCGGTAGCTAATTCACTTGCCCTGGGAGAAAGGTCTTACTGCATCTATGATATCGGTGGTGGAAGTACGGAATTCATTATTGGACAAGACGAAAAAATTGACCGGGTCTTAAGTTTGCAGGTTGGTGTGGTACGGTTCACGGAACAATATTTAAGCATGTCCCACCCGGGAGCTGAGGAGGTAACAGCGTGTCGCCGGCAGATTGAGTCCGACCTGCAAACACTCAAGGACCTGCGAGTTGATCAATTGATCGGCCTGGGGGGTACTGCTACAAGTTTGGCGGCGGTTCACCGGCAAATCCAGCCCTATGACCCGCAAGTTATCCATGGATCCGTTTTGACTCGCCTGGATCTGGATAAATTGTCAGGACTATTTCTATGCAGATCGTTACCGGAACGACAAAAAATTGTGGGCTTGCAACCCCAGCGCGCGGATGTGATTATTGCCGGGCTGCTAATTGTGCAGGTGATTATGACTTATCTTCATCAGGAACAGCTCAGGGTGAGCGATGCCGGCCTGCGCTTGGGATATTTATGCCGAAGATTAAATCAGAATAAGGTTGTGTATGCCTGAGCAGAAATACCTTGGAATAACGAAGGTGTTAGGAAGGATTGGATCACATGCTATCGCTATTTAAAAAAACCAAGATGCTGGAAAATAAAATGGACGCGTTTCTGGATCATACCAGCGAATCCGGGATGCTCTTTTATGAAGCGGTAAAAAATTATTTTCACGGAACCAATGCGGAGTTTGAAGCCTGTGTGGAAAAAGTGAATGCCCTGGAGCACTCGGCGGATACACTGCGGCGTGAAATTGAAAACCAACTCTATACTAAAACCCTGATCCCGGAATCACGGGGTGATGTTTTGGCTTTATTGGAAAACACGGACAACGTAATCAATCAGATCAAGGGGACCGTGGCCGATTTTGAGATCGAACGGCCGGAGATTCCCCGGGAATTTGCCGAAGCCATGCTCAAACTGGCTGGTTTTTCAGGACAAGCGGTGGATAAAATGGTGAAATCCATCCGGGCTTTTATCCGCAATCCCCAAGGTGTTAAAGATTGGTTGCACAAAGTCTATTTTTATGAAAAAGAAGCTGATGCAACGGCTGAAAATTTAAAGCGGGAGATTTTTCAATCGGATATACAATTATCCCTGAAAAATCATATCAGATATTTTTTACGCCAGATCGATTCCGTTGCGGATCGCGCGGAAGATGTAGCGGATCGGTTGGCAATCTACACTATCAAACGCAGTATCTGAGCAGCGGACTCGAATGGAATAGAATAGAATTGTAAATCAATGTTGATATTAATTTATCTGTCAAGTGGATTGTTTCTGGGTTGGTCGTTGGGCGCCAATGATGCCGCTAATGTGTTCGGAACCGCGGTCAGCACTAAAATGGTGCGCTTTCGAACGGCGTCGATCGTGGCCAGTATTTTCGTGATCCTCGGAGCAGTGAGCATGGGTTCCGGCGCCAGTGCGACCCTGGGGAAACTGGGTACTGTCAATGTGATGGCGGGTGCTTTTGTAGTGGCACTTTCCGCTGGGTTTGTAGTCTACACCATGGTCCGGTTAAGCTTGCCGGTGTCCACTTCGCAAGCCATTGTTGGTTCCATTATCGGCTGGAATTTATTTTCAGGCACCCTGGTGGATTATGGTGCTCTGCTAAAGATCGTGAGCAGTTGGCTAGCCGGGCCTATTCTGGCGATGATCTTCTCCATGATCATTTATTATCTTTTCCAAAAACTTGCTTCCCGCCTCAATATTCACATTTTTAGGATCGATTTGTATACTCGCATTGGTTTGATAGTAGTGGGTGCCTTTGGTGCTTATTCCCTGGGAGCAAATAACATTGCAAATGTGATGGGCGTGTTCGTTTCGGTCTCACCTTTTAAAACCGTCAGCGTTTTGGGTTTATTTGAATTATCAGGTATCCACCAGCTCTTCCTCCTGGGCGGAATCGCTATCGCCGTGGGCATTCTGACTTACTCAGGAAAAGTCATGGAAACCGTAGGCGCCAAAATCGTGAAGTTG
>CAZIWX010000007.1:0-46675 GCA_964543125.1 uncultured Lentisphaeria bacterium
GTGGCTGAACGCCGATACCCGGCGCATCCGATAAAAGTAGTTTTCCGGCATCATTTACCACGCCCCGGAACGGATCGTTGGAGATCAGGACATTGCCGTCCAGATCCAGCCAGCGCATAAAGGCCCCGATTTGGGCGGCCGCGGAAATACCTACCGACGATTCCACCATGCAGCCCAGCATCAATTCCAAGTGGTGCTTTTTCGCCAAAGCGATCATCTTCAGAGCGTTAGTGATTCCACCACATTTCATCAGCTTGATGTTAATTCCGTGGAATACACCTTCCAGCCGCGGTACATCTTCCGGCCGCACCGAATTTTCATCCGCCACGATGGGCAGTGGTGACCAATCATGCAGCCGGGCGATATCATCCAATTGCGCCGCCGGCAGGGGTTGCTCGATAAATTCAACATCCCGGTCCGCCAGCCACTCGATCCGTCGTTTGGCTTCGTCTACCGTTTTCCAGCCTTCATTGGCATCTACCCGTAGCACTTTATCCGTATGGTGGCGGATGATTCGCACGATTTCCTCGTCCCGCGGCGAACCCAGCTTGATCTTGAGGACCGGATAGGAGGCCGCTTCCTTCAGCTTCACCGGAATCAGATCCGGTTCCGAAATACCGATAGTATAGGATGAAACCGGCAGATCCGGACCGCTTCCCAGTAAAGCATAGAGTGATTTATTTTGCTGTTGGGCGTGGAGGTCCCAAAAAGCCGTATCCACGGCTGCCTGCAGGGAATAACTATTAGTTAACAGCGCTTCGAGGCGTGCCTGGCGTGATTCGGAGTCTGCCACCGGTAACGCGCTGAGCTCCTGGTTCAGATTTTCCAGCAGATTCAGGACACCGGCCTTAGAATCGCGATAGCGCTTGCTGGGCGCCGCTTCTCCATAAGCCGTATGGTCGCCGTCCGATAGTTTCAGAATGATGACATCGTAGTAGGATTCGGCGCCCCGGGCAATTTTAAACTCAAATTTAGTGGTTATGCGTCGGACTTCCCAGCTCAGTGATAATTTCATGCATTTCCCCTATGGAGTATTGTAGTTGTTTTCGGGTTGTCAGGCCCGCCAATCCCGCTTCAAGGTTAGTGCCACTGCCTCCGCTATTTCCCCCGTCGGTTGGCGCACCATATCTTCCACCGGCAGGTGAATTTCGCGCCGCACGCGAGCGATAGCCGGTGCGATTTCATCTGCGGTAAGATCCTTGGAGTACAGATTCACACCCAGAACCCGGGCCGGTTTGAAGGGCGAAACCAGCGTTTCGTGCAAATTCATCACAAATTTCAGTGACGGGAGCGGATACCGATAATCATCCACCCGGCGGGATGGTTGATGCGCTATAATGAAATAATCCGGCATACAGCCATGGATCAGTCCCAGCGTCACGCCACTGTAACCCTGATGGGTGACGGCGCCCTGGCCTTCCACCAGGATCAGGGGCGCCCGGCCGTCCACCTTGTCAATTTCAGCTTCCACGGCGCCATTGATAAAATCAGAGATCACGGCATCCACGGCCACACCGCGTTCGGCGATAGCCATACCGGTCTGACCGGTGCCCACAAAGATTGAGTCGATTCCCCGGGCACTCAGTTGGGTCTGCAACTCCAGGGCGGTACTCATCTTGCCGATATTGCTGTCCGAGCCCACGGTAAGCAGAATTTTACTTTTGCGTTGTTGCCAGTGCCCCTGGGCGATTTTCAGATTTTCAGGCGGCTTGCGAAGGTCCCAAATCCGATTGACATAAGCGCTGTATTCCGGATCAGTCGACAGGAAATAATGGAGGCCGCTCCAAAGCTTTAATCCCGCCGTCAACGCGGTATTAATCGCCGGGCGCCAGGCTTCGTGGAAACCACCGCCGATGGGCGCAATCCCGATTACCAGGACATCCGGTTTCAGAGCCAGGGCTTCTTCAACCGAGGCGAGGATGGGAATGTCGCCGCCATAGCCCAGAACACGACCCACGGTTTGCCCCACTTTGGTGCTGTCAATGACTGCCAGGATTTCCCGGCGGCGATAGCGAATCAAGCCATTGGCGGTTTTGCTGGAAAGGGGGCCCAGGCGATTTTCGGCAAACAGGATAAAACGGCGGGTTACGGGCATGTCGGATTCAACTCCCTGGCGGTTATTTTTTTGTCGGCAGGAATCTAAATTTGTTTAGGCGGACTTTAGTAATGGTATTTTGGAATAATTTATTGAGCCTGAACACTGAATCTCGGAGTTTTGAGCCATATTGCGAATAAATAATACAAGCTCTTCCTTCTCCTCAATGCTTCAATCCCCCACCCACACTCGTACATCCCCTTCCCGCCGGGTCAATCCTTTAGCATCACTCCAGGCCAGCAGAGGAATCACCGTCTTACGCGTCGATCCGATCAGATCGCGCACATCACTCACGGCAATTTCAGAATGTAACCGAAACCAGTTCCGAAGCTTTTCAATAAAAGTATCCAGTTGATCCATCGGTAAAAAATATTCGCCTTCCAGTTGCACCAGTTGTCCCTGTTTGATTAGCCATTGCAGCACGGATTGGTCGGTTTTAGACAAATTTTTCCTGATCCGTGAAAGGGGCGGTGGATTGTAGGGTGTTGCATGGTAAGCCGCCAGAATCTCCTCCCGGACTTTGCGCTGCGCTCCTGACAATTCACCCGAAACCGCGGCAATGCGGTAACGATCATGGGTACGCTTCAACCACCCGCTTTCCACACCGGATTCCAAAACAAACGGCATGATTCGATCCCGGAGAGCGCCGATTTCCCGGACCAGTAAGCCTTCTCCCAGTGGATTTTGATTCGTGTATTGGGTCAGCTTTTCCTGAATAGTGATTTTGGTTTGATCGTAGGCGGTTTTCAGGATAACCTGCTTTTGCCACTGAAAATAACAGGTCTTATCACTCAGCTCCTTCTCCAGTTCCGGAAGGATGCGGGTCAAGTATTGAGCCATCTCTTTTATTTTCAGCGGTGTTTGTTTAAATGCCAACAAAGTTTGAAGGCGATCGGTAAGTGTTTCACCGGGCAGGTTTTTCAGGATGGCCAGCCGCTCATCCCCGCGTTTCAAACGGTAAGCCACCGGCCAGAAAAGCTGTCCACCACCCAGCGTGTGTTCCGGTGAGAAAAAGCGCAGGACAAGCTTATCACCGAATCCGGCCGAAACCGGTTCTTCCATAAAAAATTGCGCCAGCCTGGTCTCTCCCGGTTGGCAGAGCTTATCTTCCAGCAGATGTACGCGGCAAATGAACTTTCCCGTTCCCAGGTGGAGGTGCAGCCGCTGGTTGGTCTTCACCGGTTTATCCCAGTGCGGCAGAACGGTGATGCGTCCCAGCCAAGTGGTGCTGACCTGAAACATAGCCGGTGTGGCGAGAAACGCGCCGCGCCCCAAATCTTCCACACTGGCATTGGCCAGATTCAGAGCTGCTCGATCACCGAAGCGCACTCGTTTTACATCCTGTTTGTGGGTCTGGAGGCCCCGGACGGTATAAACCTCGCCATCGGGGAAAACCTGCACTTTTTGACCCGTGTGTAGTTCATGAGCCAAAACCGTCCCCGTCACCACCGTACCAAAGCCTTTCACACTGAATACCCGATCAATGGGCAAGCGGAAGACGGCGCCACCGGTGCGCGGCGGTAATTGCGCCAGCATTGTATCTAAAGTGTCCCGCAGGTCGTCAATTCCCTGATTTTCCAATGCCGAAACGCGGACAATGAGCGTGTCTGGAAATCCGGATTCAACGAGGAACCGGTGTACATCATCTTCAACCAGTTCCAGCCAGTCAGCGTCTACCAGATCGCATTTATTCAGTGCGACGAGAATGGTTTGGATGCCGAGCAGTTTCAAGATGTCCAGGTGCTCGCGGGTCTGGGGCATGATGCCGTCGTCAGCGGCAATGACCAGAATTGCCATATCGATGGTGGCCACGCCGGTAACCATATTTTTAATGAATTTTTCGTGCCCGGGGACATCGATAAAAGCCACATCGTCCCGGTAAAAGGCAATCCCCAGATCAATGGTGACGCCGCGTTGCTTTTCTTCCGGCAAACGATCCGTATCCTCGCCGGTGAGAGCCATTACGAGAGCGGTTTTTCCGTGATCGATATGACCGGCTAATCCAACAACGCGCTGCATGTGACTCATTAGCCCGCGGCCGGATTCGGAGTGATGGTCGGTTTGAATGCCTTGCGGCCCTCATTCAGAATCAGCAGTTCAAATACTAGAATAACGATGGAAAGTACAAACAGGAACCAGTTGCCGTGGGCGAGATGAGCTTTCATCTCCAGAATCACTGACCAGGTCGTAACAATCGCCAGGAAAAGCATGGGAATGAGCGTGTACCAATAATTCCGGCCGGCACGATAAATCCAGACCGAGATGACCAGCAGTGCCAGTCCGCCCACCAGTTGGTTTGTGGTGCCAAACAGGGGCCATAGAACATCCACCTGGTTGGTGAGAGCCAGGTAGAGGCTGGCAACCAGCACGAGGCTCGCCTGAATCATGCGGCTGGATTGGAGTTTCCGCCACCCCACGGATTCCGCGAATTCCCCCAGGATGTAACACTGTAGTCGAAACGCGGTATCCAGGGTGGTTGCAGCAAAAGAGATTACTACGACAGACAGGAAAATGGCGGCCAGTTCGGGTGGAATTCCCAACGGGGTGAGAAATCGTGAAGCACCATCCACAAACGCCACAATGCTATGCTTGGCGGCTTCACCCCAGCTATGATAATGACTCAACCAGGCATCGCGGCTGACAAAACCGGCCGTCACCGCCAACGTCGCGGCCAGCGCCAAAACGCCTTCGCCCAACATGCCGCCATAGCCAATCGCGCGGGCATCTTTCAGTTTGTCCAATTGTTTGGCCGTGGTTCCGGAGCTTACCAATGAGTGAAACCCGGAGATGGCTCCGCAGGCAATAGTTACAAACAACAGGGGAAACCAAGAGCCCTTGTCTGCCGGTGAGGCAGCGATAGCTGGCGCGACTACCGGCCGGGCACTGATAAAAATACCGAGGTAAAGGATTCCCAGCGCCAGAAACAGTTGATGGGAATTGATAAAATCTCGTGGCTGAAGCAGAACCCAAACCGGTAAAATGCTGGCAACAAATGCATACAACATAAGGAGTGATAGCCAAGCGGAAACTTCAGCATTTAGCGACCCCAGGGGACCGAACAGCTCAACCAGCCAGGGGAAAAAGCCGGAAATGTGCACCGGATACCACCAACCGATAAAAATAACGAGATAGAGGCTGATGAGCGCGATGATACTGGGGATCAGGAGTTTGGCGCCGGTTTTCCGGGAGTAAAAGCCCAAAATGATGGCCACGATAATTTCAAAATTAATAGGGATGACCGAACCGGGATAGTGGACAAACAGGCGGGCAATCGCACGGGCAAAAACCGGAATAAGCATGAACACCAGCAAAAAAATGATGCTCAGAAAGAGAGTCCGCGCCATGGGACTTAAATATTTTTCGGCGATCGAGCCAATAGAACGGCCTTCATTGCGTACACTGATGACCAAGGCGCCAAAATCGTGGGTTGCGCCAATAAAAACGGCGCCCAGGGTTACCCATAGAAACGCGGGTAACCAACCCCAGATCACGGCAATTGCCGGTCCGAGGATGGGGGCGGCCCCCGCAATGCTGGCGTAGTGATGTCCCAGCAACACATGTTTATTGGTGGGTAAAAAATCTTTGTCATCGCGAAAGGCGTGGGCCGGCGTGGTGATGGAATCGCTGAGTTGATAAATTTTCTCAGACAGGAATTTACTGTAAAACCGATATCCCAACGCAAAGACCACAAGTCCAATCAAAGCCAGCAGTGCAGCATTCATCCGCTATCTCCCAATTTTATTCATTCAGCCTAATTAGCCGAGTTGGTTTAGCGCCCGGATAAGCAGCTTTTCTTCCGAGACGCGAACCGTTCGTAAATCCAGTCTGACATAATCATCGACGATATAACCCAATACCGGTACATCGGATTGACGCAGGCGTTTGGCCATCGATTTGGCATTTAATGATTTGTGCTTTAGCTGTAACGCTACGGAAGGAATCGTATCGGTGGGCGAAGCGCCGGAACCGATCTCACCTCTGCTATTCACGATATCGATGCCAAGATTCGCCAATGATACCTGCTTTTTAATGGCTTGGGCTCTTTTCTTTAATACCGTGATTGAAATTACTAAATCACGGTAAAAAGGAATTTGCCGCTGTGGATCCACATAATTTTTCAGCGCTTCCAACGTCAACAGGAGCTGAGTTTTATCACAGCGTAAAGCTCGGAGCAAATGATTTTTCTCAACTTTACGGATCAGGGTATCTGTCCCCACGATCATGCCGCCCTGAGGTCCACCCAATAATTTGTCAATACTAAAAGTGACGATATCCACACCGGCTTTGACAACCTCGGATACCAACGGTTCGTTACTTAGCCCGTAGAGTTGAATATCAATCAGAGCGCCACTACCCAGATCAGCCATAACCGGGACTCCATGCCTGCGGCCGATCTCCACCAGCTCTTTCAATCCCACTGCCCTGGTAAAACCAGCTATACGATAATTAGAGGTGTGTACCCAGAGCAGTAATTGGGTGCGAGGTGTGATGGCGCTTTCGTAATCTCGTGGGTGAGTACGGTTAGTAGTACCGACTTCCACCAGTTTGGCACCGGCTTTTTTCAGAATCTCGGGAATGCGGAATGATCCGCCAATTTCCACCAGTTGCCCTCGGGAAATAATGACTTCTTTACGATTGGCCAGGGTGTTCAGGCTCAGTAGAACCGCCGCCGCATTATTATTCACCAAGATTCCATTTTCAGCGCTGGTAATGGCTTGCAACCAAGGCCGTATATGGTCGTTCCGATTCCCACGCTGTCCGGAGTCCAGATCCAACTCAAGGTTTACATAAGAATCCGTAAGCAACTCCACCATTTGTTGAGTCATGGTGGAAGAATAGGCTGCTCGCCCCAAACCGGTATGCAAGATCACCCCGGTCCCATTGATTACTTTTTTCAGGGGTGTGATGGCCACTTTCAACAGGTTTTTGTATTGGGTTTTCAGCTCCTCGGATCTGATCATTTTCCCACTTTGAATCTTGCCGCGGAATTGATTCAGAATATTTCGGGCAAGCGTCGTTTTTAACACATGGGGAGCAGCGATTTCGGTTACCGATCGAAGGAGTTGATCCACCGACGGCAGGATTGAATAATCTGGTTTTATGATTTTCGGCATGCTGGCTTTTTGCACATTGAACCTGATTAACGGTCCGGGTGAGATTTTAAGATTTAAATGCGATTAATCAAGCAGCAGCTTTAAGGCAAAGATAATAACTGCCACGATGACAACTTTTTTTACGAAATCATGCCCGCGGCGGACGGATATCTGGGTTGCTAGTAATCCACCCATAATATTACCGACTCCCAACAGTAAACCAGCCACCCAGTTCACCTGATCATTCAGGGCAAAGATCAGCAGTGAAAGGGCCGTTGCAAGTGTGATAATTGTCAGCTTAACGGCATTCCCGTGCACCAGATTGAGTCCTTGCCACAAGATCATGGCAATGAGCAAAAAGCCAATCCCCGCCTGGATGTACCCACCATAAATACCCATGAGAAAATAGATGGGGCCGGCAATCAGCCAACCTCCGGAATATTCATCTGGCGTGATGGGTGAGGATTTCTCCCGGTTGGTCATTATCAGGGTAAAGCCGGTCACGGCAATCATGATAACCGCCAGGGAGGTCTTAAATTGGGCATTGCTAACCTGAGTTGCCAACCAGGCGCCCAAAATCGCCCCGGGCAGAAGAAACAAGCTGCCGATCAGACTGAATTTTCCGGGTTTAACTTTAAGTTGGGAAAAGCGCCCCACGGCGGTGGTGTTTTGCATTAAGATGGCCAGCCGATTGGTGCCGTTGGCAATGTTGGGTGGCAATCCTAAAAAAATAAGGAGTGGCAAGGTGAGAAACGATCCGCCACCAGCCAGAATATTAATAAATCCGGCCACCGCGCCAACGCTCCACAAGAGTAACAAATCGTACCAGTGTTGGATCATTATTAGTTACCGCTCCCTAACAAAAAATGAAAAAAGCCACGCACGCGCAGCTTTTTCAAGTTCCATACCAATTTTCTTAATCCCTTGGGGATTAGCGCAACTCTTTAATCCGGGCTTTACGACCACGCAGTTTGCGGAGGTAATATAATTTCGCACGGCGAACGCGGCCGCGGCGAACCACCTTAATGCTCGTCAAGTTGGGGCTGTGTAGTGGAAAGATCCTTTCCACTCCGATACTGTTGGATATTTTACGCACGGTAAAGGAAGCATTGACACCCTTCCCTGAACGGGCAATGACATTACCCTCGTATCGCTGAATGCGCTCTTTATTTCCCTCGATTACCTTCACATCCACGGCAACCGTATCGCCGGCCCGAAAATCAGGTATATCGGTGCGTAACTGGTCTGCTACGGTATTATTGGCTTTGTTCATCTTCCTTATCCTCCAAACGTCTGATATATAGCTCAAATAAATCTTTGCGATGCTGTTTGGTGCGCTCCAGACGGCGTTCAAGCCGCCATTTTTCAATCTCGGCATGGTTCCCGGAAGTCAGGATTTCCGGTACCGGCAAACCCCGGTAAATCGCAGGGCGGGTATACAACGGTGCATCCAATAATCCAAATGGAAAAGTATCTGAAATGACTGAATCACCATCACGGGTTGCCTCGGGTAGAAGGCGGACGATGGCATCGATCATCACAAAGGCCGCCAATTCACCACCGGAGAGGACATAATCACCAATGCTGAATTCTTCATCCACCAAGGCTTCACGAGCACGCTCGTCAATACCTTTGTAGCGGCCACAGAGAAACACCAGGTGTTTCTTTTCTGAAAGCCGTTGGGCATCATCCTGAGCAAAAAGTTTGCCTTGCGGCGTGAGATAAATGGTGTGACGCTGTTGATCGCCATAAGTTGCCGAAAGTGCGTCGCAAGCTCGGAAAATAGGATCCGGTTTAAGCACCATTCCGGGACCACCACCATAGGGTTCGTCATCGATATGACGATACCGGTCATCAGCATAATCCCGCAAATTCCAAACCTTCAGGTGGGCCAGATTTTGTTTGAATGCCCGCCCCACAATACCCATTTCGGCGAAGGTTTCCACGATCTCCGGAAAAGTCGAGATAACATCGATTTGCAGAGCAGTATCCGTCAGCATTAGCGCAGTTCCCAAGGGGTTATTTGTATTCGCTGCTGATCCAGATCAACTTCCTCGATCCATTGTTCCACAAACGGGAACAGGTATTCATGACCGGCATTGTCCAGTACTTCCAGAATATCCTGCTCAGCGTGGAGAATCACCTGCTTCACTTTTCCATAGTGAACACCGGTTGAATCGAAAACATCACAACCTTCCAAATCCGCCACGTGGTATTCAAATTCTTCCAGGGGTGGTAATTCGGATTCATTAGCCCAAAGTTCCGCGTTGCGCAAACTCTCCGCGGTTTCTCGATCCTTAATATCCTTGAATAACAGGATAGCTTCGGTTGAAGTGCCCTGAACGCCCACAATCTCGTAAGATTGCCAACCCGATTCAATTTTGACAAAAAGCGTACTTAAATCACGCAGGTCTTCAAGCTCAATCCCATGCAGACTAACCTTCAAACCGCCCTTAATACCATGTGGCTTTCGAACAGTGGCCACGACCGTGCGCTCAATTTCCGACATGGTCATTTCATATTTGGAATGGAGCTACTCCAGAATCTCGAGAATCGCCCGATTCGCCCCGGCCTTAGCCGATACGGCTGCTAACAATGTCCGGAAAGCTTTGGCCGTCCGGCCGGAGCGACCGATTACTTTACCAACATCGTCTTTTGCGACATGGAGCTCGAAAATCGTTACTCTTTCGCTGTCGACCTGATTGACCGTCACATCTTCGGGATGATCCACCAGACTCTTTGCAACAAATTCAACGAATTCCTTCATGGGTCTCCCCTTTTCGATTTGCTACCTGACTGAGCAGTTATACGGGTGCCAAATCAAAGGTTCTATTCTTTCTTTGATTCGGATTCTGCGGTTGGTTCTGGCTCTTTGGGAGTTTCGGCCGGTGCTTCCGCCGTTTCTACCGGCTGATCAGTCTCAACAGTTGCGGCAGACGCTTTTGTCTCTTCCACAACCGGTTCAGAGGCTTCAACGACTTCAACTTCCGAAGCTGCTGCTATTTCAGCGGCTTCCGGGATTGGTGATTTCACGGGCTCCTCGACCGGTGCGGCAGGCTCTTCGGTCTTAGTCTCAGCTTTCGGTTCAGCCTTGGTTTTTTTAGCACCTTGGGCTTTTTGAGCTTCAGCCTGCTTTTCGCGTTCCTGGCGAGCCATTTCCCACTTTTGCAGTTCTTTGTTCACGGTTGCCTCGTCGGCGTCCCGTGAGTACAATTCATATTTTAAAGTCAATCCATGATGCCGCATCAAACTTTTGACCGTATCTGTCATGGACGCACCGTTATCCAACCAATTAAACAAGCGTGATTCATCGATCGTGACTTCCGCGGTTTGGGGGAGCGGATTATACCGTCCAATCACTTCAATAAAACGACCGTCACGCGGTGCTCTGGAATCGGCAACCACAATGCGATAATAGGGGAGTTTTTTTCTACCCATGCGCATCAGACGAATTCGAACAGCCAAACAAAACCTCCATCCATAAAATAAGATTACATTCCAAACGGCATATTTTTCAGAATTTGCCGTTTATTCATTTTCCCGAAGCGTTTCATCATTTTCTGCATGGTTTGAAACTGCTTCATTAATTGATTCACATCCATTACCGACGTTCCGGAGCCCTTTGCAATGCGCTTCCTGCGACTTCCATTTAAAACCCGGGGCCGACTACGCTCCAAAGGAGTCATAGAGTTAATCATCGCTTCAATGCGAGTCAACCTTTTTTCATCCAAGTTTACATCTTTAAGCCGGTTCATTCCAGGGATTAATGAGACCAAATCGGTTAAACTTCCCATGGAACGAATTTGCCTTAGTTGGCCCCGAAAATCTTCCAGATCAAAAGAACTTTTCCGAAGCTTTTTTTCCAGTTGCTCCGCCTTTTTCCGATCAAAATTTTCCTGGGCCTTTTCTACCAGTGAGACGACGTCGCCCATTCCCAGGATACGGCCGGACAGTCGTTCCGGATAGAAAACTTCCAGGGCCGAGACTTGCTCGCCCACACCAATAAATTTGATGGGTTTGCCGGTAACAGCACGAATGGATAGCGCTGCGCCACCGCGGGCATCACCATCCAACTTGGTCAAAACAACGCCGTCGAATTGGATCGCCGTTAAAAAGGCTTTCGCCGCATTTACTGCATCCTGCCCCGTCATCCCATCCGCCACAAAGAGCGTTTCGCCGGGCTTTACAGCCGCTTTGACTGCTTTTACTTCGTCCATCATTTGGGTATCGACATGGAGCCGGCCCGCCGTATCGATAATCACCACGTCGGCGGGGTACCGAACTGATTCCCGTACTGCGCGCCGGGCAATGCCCACCACATCTTTTTGATTCATCTCCGCATATACCGGAAGATCAATCTGTTTACCCAAAACCTGCAATTGTTCAATGGCCGCGGGGCGATAGACATCACCCGCAACCAGTAAGGGGTGTCGGCCGTCTCGGGCTAATAAACGGCCGAGTTTTGCAACAAAAGTGGTCTTTCCACTTCCTTGAAGGCCCACAACCATGATCACCGCCGGCGATCCGGAGAGGGTCATTGGTTGGGCATCACCTCCCAGTAACTGCGTTAGTTCCGCATCAATGATTTTGACAATTTGTTGACCTGGCGTAACGGAACGGAGGACAGCTTCACCCAGGGCTTTTTCTTTAACGGAAGCAATAAAATCCCGAGTAACCTGATAGTTAACATCAGCTTCCAGCAGCGCTCGCCGGACTTCACGCATAGCTTCAGCGATATTCGTTTCCGTCAGGCGGCCACGGCCCCGTAAACGCTTCAGGACATCTTCTAAATTTTGACTTAACTGCTCTAACATTCCCGTTCCATTTTTGGCCGCGAAATGTATATGGCGCCCAACGGGAGCGCAAGGTTTTTAACCCGTGCAAATACCAGGAATATCATAGCTGTAGCGTAACCATTTTTAGGGGTAAATGGTGTGGCTAACGGGACAAATATTACCGGTTGCTCCGCCCATCGCCGGAAAAAGCCGGATTGTTCGTAAAAGCTTGCTCATGGCATATAGTTTGCAATTTGTAGCAACCTTATGTGGCTAAAATTCACCCAGATCAACCAGGCGTCTTTATTTCAGCTATTAAAGAAAATATCTAAAATTCATAGTAATAGTTGAAGAAGCTAAACTGAAATCTATATTTTGGCCGTCAAATGATAAGTGGAGTAGTGGCAAATATGGGACAATTCAAAGTTAAGCGGGGGTATGATATTCCCCTCGCTGGCGCTCCGGAACGTCTGCTTGTAAACGGCTCCCGGCCGAAACTCGCAGCAGTACAACCAGCGGATTTTCGTAACTTGCGTCCACAGATGCAGGTAGCGCCTGGCACTCAGGTCAAAGTCGGCACTGTTTTATTCACTGACAAAAAACAGCCTGCTATAAAATTCCTGGCTCCGGTTTCCGGAACGGTAAAAGATATCGTGCGAGGTGAACGACGACGAATTTTACGAGCTGAGATACAGGTAGCTTTGGCCGATGAATTTGAAGAATTTACAAAATTCACTGATGCACAAATTAAAGAATTAGATCGCGTGGTGATGCGCGACGCTATTCTGCTAGGCGGTTTATGGCCTGCCATTCGGCAAAGACCATTCTCCAATATTGCAGACCCGGACGCCACCCCCAAAGCGATTTTTATATCCGGTCTGAATACAGCGCCTTTGGCAGCGGATCCTAATTTTCTCCTCCAAGACCTGAAGGCTGATTTCCAAACCGGAATCCACGCTCTCCAAAGACTCACCAATGGTAAAATTCATCTCACTACAGCGCCTGACCACCAGGACTGTTTCGAGGGTGTGGTTGGTGTCGAACGACATACCATCTCCGGTCCTCATCCGGCTGGTAATGTGAGTATCCAGATCTACTATATTGACCGTCTCCGGTCAGGTGAAATTGTCTGGTATATCGATCCCTATGAAGTTGCCCGGATAGGTCAACTCCTGAAAACCGGCCGCTATCCCCATGAGACAATTATGGCGGTTTCCGGATCCGCAATTGATGAGCGCAAATATGTAAAAACATTTACAGGTGCGGCATTAGCGAGCTTTCTGCCGGAAAATCTCGATGATATTCAAAATCGAGTCATTTCCGGAGATGTGTTGAGTGGCACGGTGACAAATTATGAAGGCTACATTGGATATTATGACCACACGATTACGGTAATTCCGGAAGTTCAAGGGAAACGCCGGTTGGGATGGTTGAGTCCCGGCCTGAAGCTACCCAGTTTTAGCGGTACTTTTCTCTCCTCCTTTTTCAAGGGTAGAAAATTCGAGCAGAATACCGATCTCAATGGTGAGGAGCGGGCTTTTGTGTCCACCGGTAATTATGAAAAAGTTATGCCCATGGATATCCTGCCCGTACACCTGGCGAAAGCGATCCTGGTGGAAGATGTGGAATTGATGGAAAAATTGGGCCTTCTGGAGGTAGCTCCCGAAGATTTTGCCCTGTGCACTTACATCTGTCCCTCGAAAATCGAATTTGGCGAGATTATCGAACACGGCTTA
Organism: uncultured Lentisphaeria bacterium; assembly: GCA_964543125.1. Taxonomy (GTDB): domain Bacteria; phylum Fidelibacterota; class UBA8477; order UBA8477; family UBA8477; genus CAZIWX01. Next base: position 13,700 of record CAZIWX010000007.1, read on the forward strand.
ACACTGATTGAGAAGGAAGGTTAAGCAATGAGCATGGATAAACTTTTCACCAAGTTTGAAGAGCGCGTGTCCAAGGGTCCTTTCCGGCTAATGACACCCCTCATCGAAGCGACCCATGCATTTCTCCTGACACCGGGCAATTCAACCCGGCGCGGTCCGCATGTGCGTGATAACATTGATATGAAGCGCTACATGTTCATGGTTATCATCGCTTTAATTCCCGCCATTGTCATGGGTATGTACAATATCGGTCATGAGGCCGGGAAAAATGAACTCTGGCCGGCTTTATTAAAAGGTGCTCTGACGATGCTGCCGGCAGTGATTGTGTCTTATGCCGTTGGTGGTTTCTGGGAGTCTGTTTTTGCCCGGGTTCGCGGTCATGAAATCAATGAAGGTTTGTTGGTTACCGGTATACTCTTTCCCTTAACTCTACCCCCGACGATTCCCCTGTGGCAGGTAGCTATTGGTATCACATTTGGTATCGTAATTGGGAAAGAAATTTTTGGCGGTACCGGCATGAATCTATTGAATCCCGCCTTAACGGCCCGCGCCTTTTTATTCTTCACTTACCCGGGTAATATGTCTGGTGATGGTGTCTGGGCTGCGGTGGACGGATATTCAACCGCTACACCTCTGGCAACCGCGGCAGCCGCGCATGGAAATGCCGTTGATGCTTTGCACGCAACACATTATACACTCGGGAATATGTTCTCCGGATCCATTCCGGGAAGTATGGGTGAAACTTCAACTTTGGCAATATTAATTGGCGCCGTAATTCTCATATTGATGGGCATTGCCAGTTGGCGGATCATGTTGGCCACCGTGATCGGGGGATTTGGAATGGCGGCTTTGATTCATTTCCTGGCCGGAACGAACGCTACCGGAATGTTGTCACTGCCACCAACTTATCACTTGGTGATGGGTGGATTCATGTTCGGGACCGTATTTATGACCACCGATCCGGTTTCGGCGGCCGGCACCGATACGGGGAAATGGATTTATGGTATATTAATAGGTGTTATGGCTATTCTGATCCGGACGTTCAATCCCGCTTATCCGGAGGGAATGATGCTGGCCATCCTGTTCGGCAATGTGTTCTCTCCACTGATTGACCATTTTGTTGTGCAAGCTAATATCAGGAGGAGGCTGCGCCATGTATAGTAAAGGCTACATTCTGCGTTTCGCTGCCAGTGTAACGATTGTTTGTAGCGTCCTGCTGGCCTCAGCCGCAACTCTCCTGAAGCCCCGGCAGGAAGCAAATGTCGAACACGATATCAAAATGAATATTTTAAAAGCCGTCAAGCTGATCAATCCCAATGAGAAGCATGACAAAATGGCCATGCTGAAATTGTTCGATGAAAAAATGACCAGCATCGTGGTGGACACCGTTGGCAAAGTCATTCCCGGCTTAAAGGCGGAGGATGTGAATCCGGAAGAAGAGCCGGATCATCTGCCGATTTACTTGTTGAAGGAAGGCGGTAAGGTGATCGCGTACTGCATCCCTATTGAGGGCCACGGGCTCTGGTCGACTATTAAAGGCTATCTGGCGCTGGAATCCGATTTGAACACTGTTCGCGGTATCACTTTCTATTCCCACGGAGAGACACCCGGCTTGGGTGGCGAAATCTCCAAGGAATGGTTCCAGGAAAACTTCGTTGGTAAGAAAATTCTGAATGAAACCGGTGATCTGGTTTCGATTACAATTGTTAAAGGAAAATTGAGACCAGATGCTAAAAGCAAAGAGCATAAAGTGGACGGAATCAGCGGCGCTTCGCTAACCGGTAAGGGGGTTACTAATTTCCTGGGTGAAAATTTGAAACGCTATAACCCTTATTTCTCGAAACAACGTAATCAAGCTCGTAATGAGGTGATCTCATGAACCTCCTCAGTGCAAAAAACATGAAGTTTGTCAAAGACCCGCTGATGGACAACAATCCCATCTCCGTCCAGGTGCTGGGTATTTGTTCCGCTTTGGCAGTGACCGTACAGATGCAAACCGCCCTGGTCATGGCTTTGGCCGTTACCATCGTTACCGCATTTTCAAATTTAGCGATCTCGCTGCTAAGAAATAAAATTCCGTCCCAGATTCGGATCATTGTGGAACTAGCCATTATCGCCTCGCTGGTAATCCTGGTAGATCAGGTGCTGAAAGCCTTCCTGTTTGACATCAGTAAACAGCTCAGCGTTTTCGTAGGATTAATCATTACCAACTGCATTGTTTTGGGGCGCGCGGAAGCTTTTGCTCTCCAACAGAAGCCCTGGCCGTCCTTTTTAGACGGCATCGGCAACGGCTTTGGATATAGTATGTTTTTACTCACGGTATCATTCGGCCGGGAGTTGTTGGGCAGTGGTACCCTGTTCGGTTTTCATATCATACCCGCAAGTTTTTATGCCGCGGGGTATCAAAATATGGGTTTGATGGTGTTGGCGCCGGGGGCCTTCATCCTGCTGGGGTTGCTGATCTGGGTACAACGTACCGTGACGGGCACATTCAGCGAATAAGGCGAAGGGAGGTATATCAATGGAACATCTGATTAGTTTATTTGTAAAGTCCGTCTTTGTCGAAAACATCCTCCTGGCGTTTTTCCTGGGAATGTGCTCCTTCCTGGCGGTCTCAAAGCGCGTTGAAACAGCCATTGGGTTGGGTTTCGCGGTGATTTTTGTACAAACTATCACCGTTCCCACCAACTGGGCAATTCACCATTTCCTGCTAGCTCCGGGCGCGCTGGAGTGGGCTGGCTTACCGGGTGTGGATCTCAGTTTTCTGGGTTTTATTTCCTATATCGCCGTAATCGCCGCCATGGTGCAGTTGGTAGAGATGGTGCTGGATAAATACAGCCCTTCATTATATGCCGCGCTGGGAATCTTCCTGCCTCTGATCGCCGTCAACTGTGCGATCCTTGGTGGGTCACTATTCATGGTGGAGCGTGAATATAATTTCAGTGAATCAATGGTATTCGGACTCGGTTCGGGAACGGGCTGGGCTTTGGCAATTATCGCTATGTCTGCCATTCGCGAAAAGCTGCGCTACTCCAATATCCCACAAGGATTGCGCGGTTTGGGAATTACCATGTTAATCACCGGCCTCATGGCAATCGCTTTCATGAGTTTCTCCGGTATTAATCTGTAAAGGGATGACGCGTGAATAGCACCGTTGGATTGATAGTCCTCAGTATTGTGGTTTTCACCGGCACGATTCAGGTGCTGGTGTTGCTACTAAACTATGCTTCCACAAAGTTGGTTAATAAAGGGAAGGTAAAAATCCTCATCAATGACGATGAGGAGAAATCACCCGAGGTAGAAGCCGGCCGGACACTGCTGAACACATTGGCGGCCGAAAAAATATTCCTGCCATCCGCATGTGGCGGTGGTGGAACCTGTGGTATGTGTAAATGCCAGATTCTTGAAGGTGGGGGCGAAGTTTTGCCCACCGAAAAGACGCTGCTTTCTCGCGCTGAAATGAAAAATAATGTTCGACTTTCATGTCAGGTAAAAGTTAAGAATAATCTTAAAATTCATGTACCGGAAGAAATCTTCAATATCCAGAAATGGGACTGCGAAGTGGTGAGCAATCATAATGTGGCCACCTTTATCAAAGAACTCATTCTGCGATTACCGGAAGGTGAGAATCTGAATTTCAAAGCCGGTGGGTATATTCAAATCGATATCCCGCCGTATGATCTCACCTATTCCGAGTTTGAAATTGAAGATGACTACCGTGGTGACTGGGATAAGTACAACATGTGGAAATACAAGTCCAAGCTGGACGAAGGTATTTTCCGCGCCTACTCCATGGCCAACCATCCGGCCGAAGGTAATATTGTGATGCTGAATGTGCGTATTGCCAGCCCCCCGCCAAGAATGGATGTCCCCCCGGGCAAAGCATCATCCTATATTTTTAACCTGAAACCCGGTGATAAGGTGACCGTGAGCGGTCCCTATGGCGAATTTTTTGCCCAGGATACGGACCGTGAAATGCTTTATATCGGCGGTGGCGCCGGGATGGCGCCCATGCGCAGTCATATTTTTGACTTGTTTTATACCAAACATACCCAGCGCAAGGTTTCCTTCTGGTACGGCGCCCGATCAATTCGGGAAATGTTTTACGATGATGAATTTAAAAAATTAGCTGAAGAAAACCCTAATTTCAGTTACAATGTGGCGTTGTCGGATCCTTTACCCAGCGATAACTGGGAAGGACCGGTGGGGTTTATTCATCAGATCGTGCTTGAAAATTATCTAAAAAATCATTCGGCGCCGGAGGATATCGAGTATTACATGTGCGGACCACCCCCAATGATTGCAGCCGTCAATAAAATGTTGTATAATTTGGGTGTTGACAGGGACATGATCTACTTCGATGAATTTTAATTTGACATCCCCTAAAAATGCAGGATTGACTCAAACGGCCCGGTATTTTCCGGGTCTTCTTTTTATCATTATCCTGAATGTTTCAGGCTGCAACTCTTCCGGCATAAAATTACCCGAGACGACTTTTTCTGGCTTTACCATGGGTACTACCTATCACATTCGACTGGTGGATTCCCTACTCAACGATTCAGCAGCCGAAAATATTAAGGCGGGTATCGATCAGTTATTGTTAACAATCAATGAATCCATGTCAACTTACATCGATTCCAGCGAAATTTCGCGGTTCAATCAATCCAAACTCTTAACGCCCCTGCCGATCTCCCCCGCATTTGCAAACGTGTTAAAAGCGAGTTTGGATATCAATCATCGCAGCCATGGCGCTTTGGATATTACCGTAATGCCCTTAGTAAATTTTTATGGTTTTGGTTTTCAAAAGGGTTCTCAACATTTGCCCAGTCAGAGACAACTGGATTCATTATTGGCTTTGACCGGGAGTGAGCATCTCCACCTGACAGACACTACCGTTGCCAAAGACATCTCGAATCTGAGCATTGATTTGAGTGCCATTGCCAAGGGTTACGGCGTGGACGCTTTAGCGGATTATCTGAATGACAAAGGCTTTTCCAACGTGATGGTTGAGATTGGGGGTGAAGTTAGCGGCCGGGGGTTCAACAGTGAGGGACAACCCTGGCAAATCGGGATTGACCGGCCCCAATTTGGAGAACAACCAGGTGAGGCAATGCAGCGCATCATCAAGCTCCGGAATCGGGCGATTGCCACATCGGGTGATTATCGTAATTACCGCGAAATAGACGGTACCCGGATTTCCCATACGATTGATCCACGGACCGGTTTACCCATCAACCATCGCCTAGCCAGCGTCTCTATTATAGCACCCAACTGCATGCTGGCGGATGGAAGAGCCACAGCGGTCATGGTTTTAGGCCCAAGGAAAGGGTTGGATTACCTGGAATCGACCCCCGCTACGGAAGGCTTATTGGTCCTGCGAGAAAAAGATGGCGGTTTCCGGGAGTATATGACCAGTGGCTTTAAAGACTATTTGGTTCAATAATTCGCCCGTGAATTAATTTTGTAACGTGACAGAGCCCCGGATTCCCGAGGCTCTTTTAATATAAAGCTGGTTGCCGATATTATTTTTTTTTGCCTTTGAGATGATCCCAGTAGCGCAGTTTTTCAACGGCAATATTACGCGGTTTACCTTCGTAAGCTTCTTCCGAGAGGATGTCCTGTCGATTGGGATAACCTACTTTGGCCAAAGTAGTGTAATGATCTTGGTTTTCTACCGATTCGTTGGGACAAAATTCGCATCTGATCTCATCGCCATTTGGATTCAGATTGGTCGTAGCGGAGCATTCGGTGTGGATGTTATTCTTACCCGTAAGAACATAGGTAATACCTAATAAGACCATCGCCAGGGCGAAAAGCGCTAAGGTCAGTATTAATTCAGTCATGGTTCACTTCACTTTCTCCATCACACGGATATTAACGCAGCTACCCGTCCAATGTTCACCCTTTTACCTCAAATCCCTGCTTTTGCAGGTAGCTACGAAATCGTTCCCGATGTTCCCCCTGAATCTCGATGGTTCCAGCTTTCACGGTTCCACCGGCACTCACTAAATTTTTCAAGGCCCGGCTCAAATCCTTAAGACTGGCAATACCCGACAAATCATAGAGAACCGTAGTCGGTTTCCCTTTGCGTCTTTCCATGCGTAATTTGGCTATTTTCATACCCCCCTCATCCAAATCGTTGCAAACACATTGCCCCGGAAACCGGCCACAACGAGGACACGGTTCAACAAGTGTCCACCCATTCCCACCGGCTATCTTTTGGGAGCGTCCCATGGTCAATATGATAATCGCCGCAGCACCTGATAAAAACGATTTCCCGCAAAAAACGACACTGGACCGACTGAAATCGACCCGGTACATCCACTCTATTATTTTCAAACGATTATTTCATCAAACCAGCTTTTAGGGCGTTATTTATAACCGTCTCTAAAGTAGGTTCACCGATTTCCTGCAACCGGTAGTAAACCCGGGTCGAAGGCTTCTCGATCTTGATTACCCGCCGCAGATCAATGGGAGTACCGATGATAACCGCATCACAATCGGTCTTGGCAATGGTCGTCTCCAGATCTTTCATCTGCTCTGCCCCATATCCCATGGCGGGTAATAATTCACCGATGTCCTCGTATTTCTCGAAGGTCTCGGTGATTTTCCCGACTGTGAACGGCCGGGGATCCACCAACTCGGCGGCCGCAAATTTATCGGCGGCTATTACTCCAGCGCCATAGGCCATTTCACCGTGTGTCAGGGTCGGACCATCTTCAACCACCAGCACCCGGGCGTCACGAATAACATCCGGATTATCCACATAAATCGGTGAGGCGGCATCAATAACGATCGCTTCTGGGTTCACCCAGTCGATGCTATCGCGGACTTCCTGAATACCCGCCATATCGGCGGTGTCAATCTTATTAATGATCACTACATCGGCCATCATAAGGTTGGTCTCACCCGGATAGTAGGATAATTCGTGTCCCGGCCGATGGGGATCAACCACGGTAATCATGAGATCGGGAATGTAGAATGGCATGTCATTGTTTCCGCCATCCCACACAATGACATCGGCTTCCTTTTCCGCTTGCCGGAGTATGGCTTCGTAATCCACCCCGGCATAAACAATGGTGCCGTTCATTATATGCGGTTCGTACTCTTCCATCTCCTCAATGGTGCAATCATGTTTTTTCAAATCATCCAGGGTGGCAAAGCGCTGGACCTTTTGTTTCATCAAATCGCCGTAGGGCATGGGGTGGCGAATCGCGACGACCTTTTTCCCTTGGGCGCGGAGAATATCGCAAACCCGGCGCGTGGTCTGACTTTTTCCACAGCCGGTACGCACGGCGCATACTGCGATCACAGGTTTAGAAGATTCCAGCATGGTTCGCTTAGCGCCCATAAATTTAAAATCGGCGCCGGCTTGATTCACGATAGCCGCCTTGTGCATCACTGTTTCATAGGAGATATCGCTGTAGGAAAAGACGACTTCGTCGGTATCCAGTTCATCGATCAGCTCTTCCAGGTCATCCTCGCTATGAATGGGAATACCCTCCGGATAGAGTGCTCCCGCCAATCCAGCGGGATATTTTCGGCCAGTGATATCCGGAATTTGCGTTGCTGTAAAGGCCAATACCTCATAACCGGGATTATCGCGAAAAAATACATTAAAATTATGAAAATCACGCCCGGCGGCGCCCATGATAATCACTCGTGTACGCTCATCATTCATACCAATATCTCCTTGAAATAGTCGTTGAACCGTACCTGCGGATTACAATCGCAATACGGAATAGTTGTTAGAAATAAGCCTTTAAAACATCACTTGGAAGGATGCAAAACTCAGGCCATTGGTTGTTCGGGTTCATAAAGCTCGTCCATTGAAAATGAAAGTCAGGTGAACCAGGTAATTTAGCCATAACTCACGGCGGAAATCAATGCCTCATCACTTCCCGGGCGTTTTTGCCCCTCTTCCGGATGAGCCGTAAAGTAATGAGCCAGTTCATCCAATACCTGAATCATTTCCGGGGCGGATTGCGTCCGAACTAATTGCTGCCGGTAAATCGATGCGTTGTGAAAACCCTTCAGGTACCAGCCCAGGTGTTTTTTCATGAGATTGGCGCCGGTTCGCTCACCGTGGTCGGTAATTTCCAGCTTCAGATGGTAACAACAAAGTTGAACGCGTTCTAAAACCGTGGGTGGCGGCGAGGACTCGCCCGTTTCCAGGAACTCATTTATCTCGCGGAATATCCAGGGGTTACCCAGGCTGCGACGCCCCACCATGACGGCATCGCAACCGGTCTCATGCAACATACGTTGGGCTGCTTCGGCCGAGGTAATGTCACCATTACCAATTACCGGGATATTGACTCGCGATTTTACGTCGGCGATGAGCTCCCATTTGGCCGAACCGCTAAACAACATTTTGGTCGTACGGGGGTGGATCGTGAGTGCTTTGACTCCCGCCGCTTCCAATAATTCGGCCGTTTGAGGTGCATTAATACAGGAAAAATCCCACCCGGAGCGAATCTTGGCGGTAACGGGGATATCCACCGCCTCCACCACAGTCCGGGCAATCTTCTCCATCCGCGGCAGATCTTTGAGTATGGCCGAGCCGGCTCCTTTTTTAATAATCTTGGGAACGGGGCATCCGAAATTCAGGTCAATGAGATCAGGTTGAACCGTTTTCTGAATATAGGTTGCACTCTGCTCCAGAACATCGGCTGACTCACCAAAAATTTGGACGCCAATCGGACGTTCTTCTTCGCTGAAATGCATCATCCGGAGGGTTTTGTCGTTTCCGCGGATGATGCCATTGGCACTGACGAATTCAGTATAGACCATCCCGGCGCCCATACGACGACAGATCATTCGAAAAGCATGATCGGTCACACCCGCCATGGGAGCCAAAACGACTTTATTTCGAACCGTAATATTTCCAATCCGGAGCATTAATGAAAAATAGTTACCCAATGAATAGGGACAACGGGAATTAAATAGGTGCATTTCCACTTTTAATTTATCATTTTATGGCCAGCGTTATTTGCCAAGAAAAATGGGTTTAGCCACTTTGGGAGGGATTAATATGAAGAGTCTTATTTTGTTTCCACTTGTGATTGTCCCGCTGTTACTATCCAACTGTTCCTATCTGCCGATTCCATTACCGCAGCAGTATAAGCTTGCCAGTGAAGCCTATGTGAACACACAGGTATCTGAAAAGATGGCAGCCGAAATGGGTAGCTACGCGGATTCCATTCGTACGGAGGTGAGTGCAATGATACAACACACCGTTGACAGCTTGACGTTGGCGCAGGGTGAGATCCAAAAAATGGTGGCGGAGAGTCGCAGCTTGCAAGCTGAACTCCGGAGCACCGTCAAAGGTCAGGCGGAGGCGGTCAGCGCACATGCTCAGAAGTTGGATGAAATCAGCAGCATTCTGGATCAGTTGAATGCGGTGCAAAACGAACTTGTAAAAAATGTCCAGAACATTCCCTATTTGACATTAGGCACGCTTCAAAAAGCATTATCCGCATACCGGCCGGTTCCCATCAGGATCAAAAGACCCGCGCCTTCACCAAAAGTTACCGCGCCAGCAGCAGCCCCCAGTACCAAACCGGTAAAGCAAGCGGCGGAACCTGAATCCACACCGAATCAATCAACAAATGGAAACGAGCTGATGGCGCCTGATTCGTCAACGAATAACGAATAGGTTTTCATCACCAGCGCCGCCATTTCACGCAGCCGACAAATAGTTGACAGGGTTGGTATCGCCGTCTATATTTGCCGCGCTTTATCTAATGACAGGAGCTGAGCATGGCAAGAGTATGTGAAATATGCGGTAAAGGTCCCCAAACAGGGAATAATGTAAGCCACTCTCACAAAAAGAATCGGCGGCGCTGGTTACCTAACCTGCAACGCGTTCGTGTGATGATTGAGGGACATGCCCGGCGAATTCGGGTTTGCACCAATTGTATTAAATCCAACCGCATCGTAAAAGCCGCTTAAGAGAATTTCTCTACTTAAAACCGGTATAAATTTCGATTAATTATCGAACCCGTTCCAGTTAGCCGGAATTTTCATGGTTCCCTTCACTGGAGTCTGCCTGCCAAGCCGGAACAAAGCGAAGACCGGTCGAAGGGCTGCCGGGGGAAGTTAATTACGGCATTGTTTTTATGGCCTTATGCATTCTTCTATAATCTCAGCCGGAAGTTCATTTTTTATGGCTTCGAATTCATCTTTACCCTCCCGCAAGGAACCTTTCACACCTCGCTCGAAAGTTTTAGTTTTATAAAACAAAACTTGCCAAAAAAGCCAACTTGATTTTGTTCTTAGCAGCTTGGGGGATTAACCGGTGTTGGCAGTTGAATTGTAAAATGGAGGTTTAGTCCCCTACTCCAAGATACCTGTTGGGCTAAGGCCCTATATTTTCACATATATAGGAAACCACGAGCTAAAGCTCATGGCAATGAAGCCCGGCGCTTGCTATTTCTTAAAAGGAAACCCGGTGCCTAACCAGGTTTCGCGGCTAACCATTTTATTTACCGGGAATTCGAGTTTAGGGCTGCCTGCGGTTCCTTCGATGTTCCGGTTTTATTTGCCGGAGAACAAAAACTTCCCGCTGACCGGAGAAAAGCCAATTGGACCCGGTTTTCAGCGCCTTTGGGGATTAACCGGTGTTGGCAGTTGAATTGTAAAATGGAGGTTTAGTCCCCTACTCCAAGATACCTGTTGGGCTAAGGCCCTATATTTTCACATATATAGGAAACCACGAGCTAAAGCTCATGGCAATGAAGCCCGGCGCTTGCTATTTCTTAAAAGGAAACCCGGCGCCAAGCTAAATTTCGTGACTAACCATTTTAGTTACCGGGAATTCGGGCTTAGGGCTGCCTTTGCCCGGGACTTCTTGATTTTCTGTTTATCCTGATCACCCCATGGTTTACATTGGACCATGCTAAAAAATAAGCCAACAGCCTACGATTATCTGATCATTGGGTCCGGATTCGGCGGCAGTGTTTCAGCCTTGCGGTTGAGTGAAAAAGGCTATCGTGTTGCTGTTTTGGAAAAAGGTAAACGCTATCATCCCCGGGACTATGCTCACACCAATTGGAACTTTCGCAAATATTTTTGGATGCCCCCTCTCCATTTTTATGGGATCCAATGTTTGACCCTGCTGCGGCATGCCTTTATTTTGCACGGTGCGGGCGTTGGGGGCGGCAGCCTGGTATATGCCAATAATCTGCTGATCCCACCCGATGAAGTATTCGAAAAAGCCGGCTGGGGCGATTCCGGTTGGAAAACCCGGCTGGCTCCGCACTATGCCACCGCCCGAAAAATGTTAGGAGCAGTTCCCGCCGCACGGACCGGAAAAGCTGATTCAATTTTAGCCGAAGTAAGTCGGGATCTTCGAGGGGAGGAAACCTTTCATATCAATGATGTTGGTGTGTATTTCGGTGAGCCGGGGAAATCGGTTCCCGATCCTTTTTTCGACGGTAAGGGACCGGACCGAACGGGCTGCACTTTCTGTGGCGCCTGTATGGTCGGCTGCCGCGATGGCGGGAAAAATACTCTGGATAAGAATTATCTCTATTTAGCTGAGCAACTTGGTGCTGAAATCATTGCGGAAACCGAAGTGACAAATGTTTATCCAACTGACGCAGGTTATGCGGTCAACATTCGGCGATCAACCGGATTTCGCCACACCCGTTCAAGCCTTTCTGCCAAAGCAGTCATTTTTGCCGGTGGTGTGATGGGCTCCGTAAAACTACTCCTGAAGTGTAAAACCAGCGGATCATTGCCCAATATCAGCGCTCAGTTGGGGAATTTTGTGCGTACTAATGCTGAAGCTCTTTTGGGTGTAACAGCCAAAGACCGGCAGGCGAATTACTCCGATCAAATCGCCATTACGAGTGGTGTTTACCCCGATAAAAAGACCCACATGGAAATTGTACGATATCCCAGAAAATCCGATGCCATGGCATTACTGGCTACACTCCTGGTCGGCGGCGGCAAACCCTGGCCGCGTACAATTCGATTTTTTGGTAACATTGTTCATCATCCGATTCAATTTTTAAAGACCCTGTGGCCGTTTAATTGGGCTCAAAGAACGCCCATCATTCTGGTCATGCAGACCATTGACAGCCATATGCGTCTCAATTTCAAGCGCCGGTGGTGGCGAATTGGCCGGCACAGTATGAATTCAAGTATGGATCGAACCGCCACCATTCCCAGTTACCTGCCTATCGCCAACGAAGTGGCCAAGCGAATGGCGAAAAAAATGGATGGCCGGCCCTTGAGTATTTTACCGGAGGTGCTGTTTAATGTCACTTCAACCGCTCACATTCTGGGGGGATGCCGTATGAGCCAAACACCAGAGCAAGGTGTGGTTGATTTTCAAGGCAAGATTCATGGATATGATAATTTGTATGTCGTTGATGGATCGACCGTACCCGTTAATTTAGGTGTTAATCCCAGTCTGACAATTGCGGCCTTGGCCGAACACATCATGGCAGCCCTACCCCGCAAAACAGTAAAACCGCTTTAATTTTTCAGAACGCAAATCCTTAATGAACGAACCTTCACCAACAGCTATTCAGACTGAAAAACTAACCAAACACTTTGGTGCGATTCATGCTCTCCAAAATGTATCCCTGAACGTACCCCAGGGCAGTATTTTTGGATTTTTAGGACCAAATGGAGCCGGTAAAAGCACTCTCATTCGCATTCTTACCGGCTTGATCCATGCGACGGAGGGATCGTTTGCCGTTTTGGGTAAACGCTCGAGTCACAATTATAAACTTAGAAATCACATGGGCGTCTTGGTGGATCGGGCCGATTTTTATAAGCAACTCTCCGGCTATCATAACCTGGAATTGTTGGCCCGGATGAGTGGACATTTTTCCCGCACTCATATCGACGGAATCCTACAGCAGGTGGGTTTGTATGATCGGCGCCATGACAAGGTGAAAACCTATAGTCAGGGTATGAAGCAACGCTTGGGTCTGGGACAGGCTTTGATCGGGAATCCCAAATTACTGGTCCTCGATGAGCCAACTACCGGCCTTGATCCTATTGGAATGGTGGAGATTCGGGAATTCATCAAAAAAACCGCCGCCGAGCGCGGCGCGACTATTTTTTTATCTTCTCATCTCCTGCATGAAGTGGAAGAACTGTGTACGGATATCGGGTTAATATTCTCAGGTGAATTGGTTGCTCAGGGCGCTATCAAGGATTTGTTCCGGCATATGGGCGAAATAACCCTGGATCTGGAGGTGGAACCCACGGATGTGGCTGAAACTTTTCTGGCTAACCACGATTTAGTCCATGCCTGTAAAAGAACTGCAACCACACTCAAGATTACCCTGGCCTACGAAAATGTCCCGGAACTTCTGAGACAGCTATCGAGACAACCAGTAAACATATTTAGTGCTTCCCAAAAAAATCGGTTGGAAGCGTTCTTCCTGGCCCAGGCAGACCCCAAATGATTATGCAAACTCTCATTCGCAACGAAGTCTTTAAAATTTACAGCTACTGGCGCACTTACATGGGTTATTTTTTTATTTTGCTCCTCGTACCTCTTTTTTTCTGGGGCTTCAGCCTCGGAGGAAGTAGTGTGGAACGCCAACTGACTCATGCCATGGGTGACCAATTCATAATGGTGGGGAAGTTGGTGAATGCCTATACAGTCGCCTACTTTGTCATGAATTTCCTCTGGATTCACATTCCCTTCCTCATTGCATTAGTAGGTGGTGACGCCCTGGCTGGAGAAGAAGCCGCGGGAACTTATCGGATCTACCTGACCCGGCCGATCTCCCGGTTTAAAATTTTCAACGCCAAAGCTTTGGCAACGCTGATTTATACCTTTTCCGTCATTCTGTTTCTCGCTATCATGAGTATTGGAGTCGGAGCAATCTGGATGGGGCTTGGAGATTTGGTGGTTTTTCAGGATGGGATTCTGGTCTTGCCCTCGGGAACGGCTTTTATTCGATTTTCATTGGCCTACGGATTATCATTTTTAAATATGGCGGTTGTCGCCAGCTTAGCTATTTTCTTTTCATCCATGGTAAAAAATGCCATCGGACCAGTCATCGGCACTATGGCTATCATTATCGTATTTTTAGCGGTGAGCACGTTGCCGTTGGACTTTTTCGAATCGATTCGACCCTACTTTTTTACCAGTTATTTTGATTCCTGGGCCAAAGCCTTTTTTGACCCGATTCCCTGGGAGTACATCTGGAAATGTGTTTGGATTACCGTAATACATATCGCCGTCTTCCTGAATGGAGCTTACCTCATCTTCAAGCGAAAGGACATTTTGTCATGACCCGGTGTATAGCATTGTTATTAATCGCCGGCATTGCCTGGGCTCAGCCCTTGAAATCACCTTCGGAAATTTTCGCCATGGTGCATTATAATTTAAGTCGCGTTCAGGATTATAAAGTTGACCTGAAAATCAAGATCGCCGTTCCGGGGTTCCGCATGCCGGGGAAAAAGGTCCATTATGCTTTTAAAGCACCGGATCATGTGAAATTGGAAGCATCGGGATTCGCCATGGTTCCTCGCCAGGGCATACTCCCATTTTACAATGAGTTGATGCGGGATTCCCTCAAAATTGCAGCAGAGACACTTGAAAAAACAGAGCTGGACGGACAAGAGGTCTGGATTGTGGCTTTTCAAGACACTTTTTATAAACAGGATGCACTTATTAAGCTCTGGGTCGGTGACCCCAGCGGCGCCATTCTGAAAGGGGTCGTCACTATTGACGGGAACGATATTTTTACTCTCACATCACATTATGAAATAATCGATCAGATTGTCTATATGCCGCTTGAGACGCGAATTGAACTGAAATTGCCCTCCAAAATGAAGACCCTTCGGCATTTGAACAGTACACCGCAAGCTAAAATGGAAATGATGCAAACATTGCGAGCTGATACGACCCATGCCCCGGTGGAAGGCCAAATAAAATTAACTTTCTCTGACTATGAAGTAAACCGGGGGATTCCGGATAGTTATTTCGACTCAGAAAAAGACGATTAATCCAGCTAATTTTCCTGCTGTATTTTCCGAATTCAAGTTGAGTTTAAAGGGCCGAAAACCTACATTTCGCGGTTCATTTAAAAGGCTGCAACGAAGGAGTTTGCCTTTGAAAACTGCGGTGGTCGCGCTGGGCGGAAATGCAATTTCCCCCGTGGGTGAGATTGATACTATCACCAAACAATTTGCTCAAACTCGCAGGAGCCTGAATGCGATCATTCAGCTCCTTAAGAACGGTATTTTACCGGTAATATCTCACGGCAATGGGCCCCAGGTCGGGAATGCGTTGCTGCGCACTGAAATGACCGCCGACAAACTCATGTACCTACCATTAGGGATTTGTGTCGCGGATACGGAAGGCGGCATGGGGTATATGATCGAGCAATGTCTCCAAAATCGATTACGCACGGAAAAAATCAACCAGCCGGTGGTTACTTTGGTAACCCAGGTTGTCGTCTCGCAGCACGATCCCTCCATCGCCAATCCCAGTAAATTTATCGGTCCCGTCTTACCGGTAGCTGAAGCCCGCAAGCGAGCCGCGCGTTTCGGCTGGCGGATCAAACCTTACGGAGAAGGCCAATGGCGCCGGGTAGTACCATCTCCCGAGCCTATCGATATTGTAAATAGCGCGGCGATCCAGTACCTGGTTGAGCACGGCAATATTGTCATCTCGGCCGGAGGTGGCGGGGTCCCCGTGTATTACGATGAGAGCGGTAATTTGGAAGGCATGGATGCGGTGATTGATAAAGATAAGGCTTCCGCGCTATTGGCTAATCAGATCGGAGCGGAAACTTTTTATATTCTCACCGCGGTACAACAGGTCGCGATCAATTTTGGTAAACCGAATCAGCAAAATCTTGATCATCTGACTATTGCCGAAGCCGAACAATTCATGGCTGCCGGGCATTTCCCGGCCGGCAGCATGGGGCCGAAAATTAGAGCCGCAATTAAATTTTTACGCGGTGGTGGGAAAAAAGTAATTATCACCGATATTGAAACACTAAGCCAGCAATTTAAAGCTGATATGGGTACCGTTATTACTGCCTGAGATTATGACTTGTCTTCTTTTACCAAATCCCTCACCCTCTCCTCAAACAATTAATTTCAATAAATATAGCAAGGGGAAACCATGAAAATCCATGAATACCAAGCCAAGGAAATCTTCCGGAAGTACCATGTCCCGGTTCCCAACGGCAGGGTAGCCTTTACGGCGGCGGAAGCCGTGGAAGTAGCCAAAACTTTGGATTCCAAAAACTATGTGGTCAAAGCACAAATCCACGCCGGAGGACGCGGAAAAGGCGGCGGTGTAAAACTGGCTAAATCTTTGGATGAAGTCAGGTCGTTGGCCGAGCAAATGCTGGGCATGACGTTAATCACGCATCAAACCGGTCCGGCCGGAAAAGTCGTACAGCGACTCCTGGTTGAAGAAGGGGTGGAAATTCAACGCGAACTCTATTTGGGCATCGTTCTGGATCGCCAGGCGGGAAAAGATGTTTTCATGGTTTCCACTGAAGGTGGAGTTGAAATCGAAAAAGTTGCGGCCGAGACTCCGGAAAAAATTATTAAAGAATGGATCGAACCCGGTATCGGACTCCAGACCTTTCAAGCTCGCAAGATGGCTTACGCCTTGGGATTGGAAGGCAACCAGGTTCGCAGCGCGGTAAAGTTCATGCACGCGCTCTATACGGCATTCACCCACTCGGATGCATCTCTAGCAGAAATAAACCCGTTGGTTGTTACCGGCGCTGGTGAAGTAATTGCTCTGGATGCTAAAATGAATTTTGACGACAATGCCATGTTCCGGCACAAAGATATTCAGGAGTTACGCGACTTGTCCGAGGAGGAACCATCCGAAATTGAAGCCTCCAAATACAACCTGAACTACATCAAGTTGGAAGGAGATGTGGGGTGTATGGTGAATGGCGCCGGACTTGCCATGGCGACTATGGACATTATCAAATTGCACGGCGCCGAACCGGCCAATTTCCTCGATGTAGGTGGTGTAGCCAATGCTGAGACGGTTGCTAATGGATTTCGAATTATTATGAACGACCCCAATGTCAAGGCCGTATTGATCAATATTTTTGGGGGAATTGTCCGCTGCGATCGAGTGGCGCAAGGCGTCATCGATGCCTTGAAAGTAGTTCAAGTTGATGCGCCCTTGGTGGTGCGATTGGAGGGCACCAACGCGCAAGAAGCCGCGGAATTACTGAAAAAATCGGACCTTGATTTTCTCGTAGCCAACAGTCTGGAAGATGCAGCTGAAAAAGTTACCGCCGCGATTAAGGAGTAAAACGACATGAGTATTTTAGTCAATAACGATACACGCTTACTGGTACAGGGCATTACCGGCAGTGAAGGCTCGTTTCACACTCAACAAATGGTCGAATATGGAACCAAAGTTGTGGCTGGTGTTACTCCGGGAAAAGGCGGTCGAAAAACTAATGCCGGGATTCCCATCTTCAATACCGTGAGCGAAGCTAAAGCTGCCACACAGGCAAATACATCCGTTATATTTGTTCCCCCACCGTTCGCTGCCGATGCGATCATGGAAGCCGCGGATGCGGAGCTGGATCTGGTGATTTGTATTACCGAGGGTATTCCGGTGGGCGACATGGTGAAGGTAAAAACCTTTTTGCGTGATCGAAAAACGCGCTTAATCGGTCCCAATTGCCCCGGTGTAATTTCTCCTGACAAAGCCAAAATCGGCATTATGCCGGGATTTATCCATCAGGCCGGCAATGTGGGCGTCATCAGCCGATCAGGAACTTTGACCTACGAAGCCGTTCACCAGCTCACCACCCGGGGAATTGGACAATCTACCTGCATTGGAATTGGCGGCGATCCGGTTAACGGAACCAGCTTTATCGATTTACTAAAGCTGTTTAAGGATGATCCTGAAACGAATGCGGTGGTCTTGATCGGAGAAATCGGAGGCAGCGCCGAGGAAGAAACGGCGGCTTGGGCACGAGCTAACTTTAACAAACCAATTGTCGCTTTCATCGCTGGGCAAACAGCTCCTCCGGGACGCCGGATGGGTCATGCCGGTGCAATCATTTCAGGGGGCAAAGGAACCGCCAAGGATAAAATAAAGGCGCTTCGAGACGGCGGAATTATTGTCTCGGACAGTCCGGCTACCATTGGTGAATTGATTGAAAAGGCGTTAAAAGGCTGATGTTTGGGATAGATTAAGCGCTAGATTAACGTCGGCTTTAAGTCTTTTCGAGCACGCTTCGTTTTAGTTGAAAAGGTAAAGAGTTAAAGACAGGAGAGAGTGAATTGGGGAACCAAACTTTTGCGATGATAAAGCCTGATGCAGTAGGAACCGGAAAATGGGGAAAGATCATTGATGATATAATTAGTGCCGGTTTTACCGTCCTCGGTGCAAAGATGAAGCGAATGTCCGTCGTCGAAGCCAAAGCCTTCTACGCAGTCCACCGGGAACGACCTTTTTATGAGGAATTGGTCGAATTCATGTCTTCCGGACCAAGTATTTTGCTGGCCCTGGAGCAAGAGAACGCCGTGCAGATTTGGCGGGACACCATTGGCGCCACTGACCCGGCGGAGGCAGCCAGGGGAACGATTCGGGCAAAATATGCCGAGAATAAAAGCCGAAACGCCGTACATGGTTCCGATTCAGATAAGAACGCACAGAAAGAAATTGCATTTTTCTTTAGTGAAGCTGAACTTATTTTAAACCGATAATGGTTATGAATCTGTTCAGGAGGCTATGAATGTCCAGAGTTAAATTTTTTATACTGGCTGCCATTGTGTTCACACTCTTAGGCGGATGCGATCTCTGGCACAAATATATGGGCCGGGAAGATTTACAGCTGGGTGAATATGTCACCATTGAAGCTCCCGGAGCCGCTCAGGTAAACTGGGTATTCACGGCCTTTCCGGATAGTAGTCATCTCACCGCTAACGACATTCTTCCGGCTGACACAGCCCGTACCATTTCTTTCAAACCGGATGTAGTTGGCAAATTCAATATCCGGGTTACCACGACCGAAGTTAATGGAAAAACCGGAGAGCAAAATTATTATTACACGGTGGAAATGCCGAAAGATGGTGAAATCGTTGCGGGCGAAATCCCCGAACACCTTAAAGCCTATCTGGAAAACAAAGATACCCTGAGTTCGGGTAATGTCACACCCGGAGATACACAGAACACTAATGGCATGCGGGCTTATATGAGTAAAGTCATTACGCCGAAAGCCTATAACGCCATGGGGCAGGCCACAGTTAATACGACGAAAACCACCGTTGCCGTTAAACCTGTGAAGTCAAGAACCCGGCGAGCAGCTCACTCGTCCGGAGCCCGTTCACCGGCATCGACCAGCCGGGGAAATATGGTCCCGCGAGCCAATAAATCATTTACCCTTCAGGTAAGTTCCTGGGGATCGTTGGAGGAGGCTCAGACCGCGGTGAAGCATTTGAGAGACAAATACGGCCTGGAAGGATATATCCAGCGGGTATTTTTCAAAGATACGGACCAGGTTTTCTATCGGGTTCGCGTTGGTAATTATAAAACGCACACGAGCGCCCTGGCTGCCGCCAAAGAATTGAAACGCACTACGCGCCTGCCGGTCTGGGTGGATTTCGTTCGGCAAGAAATGTGATGACAGAACCATCAATAAAGCTAGTTTTCTTAAATTTCACCTCATTTCACGATTTTCACGGCCGAAATCGTCATGCTGCTATCATTTTCCCATTCATTAACCGGACAGACATGGATGGGATTTCAAATTAACCAAATACTAAGCCTGGTTTGGGTTAAGGAGGATTAATTTTGCTAAAGACAAAACTGCATTGGAATTTTAAGGATATTTTTCGGGCGCCCCGTTTGGGCTTGGGAAAGCGCATGTTGGTCATGCTGGAAGCCAATCTCGTAGGTTACCTGTTTTTCCTGGTCCTGATCTATATCGGACGAATGATAGATGGGGTTAATTTCAGCCATGTTTGGGAAAATTATGCTCTAATGCCCTTCTTCCCGTTTTGGGTTAGCGGTATTTTTACCCAAATTCTTGGCTATTTAGGCGCCCTGATTTGGTTTATGCTGATTTACATGGGCTTTGGCGCCATCGCTAAGATTACCATTAAAGAATTTAAGGGTGATCTGTTCTATTCATCCAATGACGGCTGGAAATATGCCCTGAAAAAAGCTTTCCCCACCTTCATGGGACCGCTTTCCATCATTTTCGTGGTCGCATTTTTTGTGATTTTGGCCGGTGTTTTTGGCTGGTTAGCCCAGTGGCCGGTGTTGAACATTCTGGTCTATGGATTGCTGTTTATCCTATTTCTACCCACCGCCGTTTTTTTGGTGTACTCGCTCCTGTCATTCGGGGTTGGTGTCCTCTTTTCTCCCAGTATTGTGAGTTGTGCGGAAGAAGACACCATGGGCTCCATGTTCGGTGCTTTTACTTTGCTGTGGAACCAGCCATGGCGACTGGTTATTTATACGCTTACAGCCCTGGTGCTGGCTTTCATCAGTTACCATATTCTGTTGGTTTTCCTGGTTTTGGGATTTCATTCCCTGGAGCTTGTATTCGGACAGAGCTGGCTGATGGGAAATACTTACTATGCGGTGAAATCCACGGTTTTCAGCCTATTCCCCAATTTGGGCTTTAACCACATTATTTATTATCCCAACGGTATTTACGGTGACTGGATGGTATCCCTGCAACAGTTACTGACGGGTAATATGCATCAAGTTTCGAGTGGTGTTACCACGACCATAACCGGGGTTATAGTTGGAATTATCAGTTTTATCGCAATGTTGATGATTCCATCCTACGGACTCTCAACGCTGGCATCCGGATTGGCCACTACTTTTGTGGTGTTAACCAAGTTCAAGGATGACGATGATCTCATCGAGCGAAAAGATGAAGACGAGCGAAAAGAAGAGGAAGAGGAAAAGGAAAATGAAGAATCCGGCGAGGATGATGCGTCTTTGGATGACGCCGAGACAGCGGAAGTGGATGAGGCAACTCAAGTGCCGGATTCCGGTGAAACCTCAGTGGATGATGCTGCGGAATCCACTGAAAAATAATCCCGACCTTTCTTAGAATAAGCCTCCGATTAAAAAAGGGCTCCTCCAAGAGCCCTTTTACTTGTAGCTAGGGGATCGGCTTTACCAGGATTCCTCAGCCTTGAGCGATACCGGCTTTCCCAGAATTTCAGCGTAGATGATGCCCCGCTCAAAGAAGGTGTGACCCTCCAATCTCGCTTCCAGTTGATTCACCGCCGTGCGACTGAATTTTCGGATAGCATAGGAGTCCTTTTTCGTATCATAAGCGCTGATATTCATTTCACTCAGGGATTTATCAAAAACAGTTACCCCCTCCTGAATGATTGCGTCAGATGCCCGGGCTGAATCGATGGGCGATTGTTGCTCTGCAAACTCAGTCGTATCCGCCCCAGCCTCAAGCTCATCATCGGCAACGGGCTCCCAATCCTGATCCTCCGCTGCAGAGATGCGCGGCTGGTTTTTGTGCGACGCGCTTTCACCGGCTTGATCCAGTTTTTCCAACATTGTGGAGAACAGAGAATTAAGGCCCGGCATTTGAGTCCGTTTGGTTGCCGGATTTTGGGATGCCGGTGTATTGGTTACCAACAGCGGTTCCGAATTAATCCCGGACCGAGGCGCGGCAGCAGGTCCAGCTCCCGCGGTTGGGCGCGCCGTACTTCGATCCCGGGCGGCTTGCTCAGCCCGCCGTTGCTGACTCTTCTTCCGAGCCATGCCGGTGAGCAGGAAGTACACCACCAGAGCGATAATTGGAAATAAACTATCCATTATTTATAATTTAGTTTATTTCTTGCCAGTAGGTTCCTCGGCGGAGCGAGAACCCGGCCCACCGGAAATACTGTCGCGCATACTGGTATCAGCCTGAATATTCTGCATTCGGTAATAGTCCATAACGCCGATATTTCCCTTTTTAAAGGCTTCGGCCATTGCCAGGGGTACTTGTGCCTCGGCTTCCACCACCCGTGCCCGCATTTCCTGCGTTCTGGCCTTCATTTCCTGGACCGAGGCAACCGCCATGGCTCGCCGCTCTTCGGCTTTGGCCTGGGCAATGTTTTTATCGGCATTGGCCTGATCCATCTGAAGTTGCGCACCGATATTCTTACCCACATCAACATCAGCGATATCGATGGACAGAATCTCGAACGCGGTCCCGGCATCCAAACCTTTGGCTAAAACCTTTTTGGAGATGATATCCGGGTTTTCCAGCACCACTTTATGGGAAGCAGCGGAGCCAATACTACTCACGATACCTTCACCCACGCGGGCCAGCACCGTTTCTTCACCGGCGCCACCCACCAAGCGTTCGATATTAGTGCGTACCGTTACCCGGGCAATGCTGAAAAGCTGAATACCATCTTTAGCTATGGCCGAGACCTTGGGTGTTTCAATAACCTTGGGATTCACACTCATTTTTACGGCTTCCAAAACGTCTCTGCCAGCCAAATCAATGGCTGCTGCACGTTGAAATGGCAACGGAATATTGGCTTTATCAGCGGCTATGAGTGCTTGAACCACGCGAGCGACATTTCCCCCGGCTAAGAAGTGAGCCTCAAGCTGATCGGGACTGATATCAATACCGGCCTTTCGGGCACTGATAAGTGAATTTACGATTAGCGGGGGTGGAATCCGGCGTAAACGCATGCCAATTAACGAAAACAAGCTGATATACACTCGCGCCGCGGCCGCACTGACCCAGAGTCCAATCGGGACAAAGTAGGTAAACAGAAACAGTAATACGAGTAGACCGCCGATAATGAAGAGTAGTGTGAGGGACATAGATCCTCCTCTTAATTGTTAGTAATCAATCTTTGACGCCTAAACCGGTTTATCATCAGCGCCAGCCTGATTATTGGCTGCCCTGACAAAAATCCGATTTCCTTCCACCCGGATAACTTCCACCCGGGTTTTTTTCTCAATATAATCTCCCAGCGTGGAAACATCCAAACGCCGGTTATTAAATTGTGCAACTCCCGCCGGTCTGAGGGTCGATATGGCAACACCAGTTTGTCCAATCAAGTCTTCCAAACCAATACTGGAAGAATATCCAACCGAACTGAGTTCAGAAGTATGCAACGAAATGCGTTGCCAAAACTTTGTTTTCCCAATGTTCTTTATCAACAGTGCGATGCCGGCGATGGCGCCGATAATTGCGATCAAGATCCCTACCAACGCACGGTTAATGTCCCCCTGAGTCGGAATTTCCGGCACCATGGACCGGAATAACCCATAAACCAATACGACAATACCGGCAACACCGGTGATACCGAATCCGGGAATAACAAAAACCTCCAAACCCAGCAATATCAGGCCGATAACGACGATGATCAGGTCAGTCATGCTGGCCAGATCAGCGATGATGGAGGTAGAGAAGAACAGCGCCAGTGCAACCACCGCCAGCGTACCGCCAATTCCCCAACCAGGACTCTGGAGCTCGAAAATGAGGCCCAAAAAGCCCAGTGTCATCAATAACGAACTCACAATCGGATTTGTCAAAAACCGGACAATACTTTCCGACCAGGTTGGCTTGACGATCTCAACCGCACTCTGTTTAAAATGAAAGTGCTTGATGATGTCATCCAGGGACTCCATCTGATAGTCCGCCATACCGAATTCAAGGGCTGTCTTGGTGCGGAGCGTCAGCAACTTCCCCGAATGGGCCCCTTCCACGTCGGTCATGAACAGCGTATCGCCCGGATTGGTGACCAGCGTATCGATATCCAGCGATTCATCCACCATGGCCATGGCAATTTTGCCAATACGACCCTTGGCCTCGGCGGTGGCGGCCATCTCCTCACGCATGTAGGACTGGGCTTTTTCACTGGCTTTGTTCATCTGCTGATCAACAACCGTGGTAGCGCCAAAAGTTGCACCGGAATGCATAATGATGGTATCGCAAGCCAGTGTGATAAGTGAACCGGCTGAAATCGCCTTGGTGTTCACATACGCAATGGTCATGAGATCAGATCTCAGCAATGCATTTTTCATCATGGTCGCTGCGTCTACCCGTCCGCCAAATGTATCGATATCCAATATGATCGCAGTACCGCCCTTGCGATTTAATTCGGGTATGACCCGCTCAAAAAAATGCCCCAACCCCATGTCGATTGTACCATGGACTTCCAGGACGAAAACCTGGGCCCACATTAGGGTTGGTAAAAGAAATATGCTTAGAAACCGTTTCATGGAGAAATCTCTCTATTTTTGTGTGTGAAAGTAGGGTTCCGTGAAAAATAATGCAACATGAAAGGCGGGTAATAAACCGGCAGGAATTATGCCATTCAGTCCGTCACTAAAACCATTACCACATTACCGAAACGGGTGGCGATTGCCATCTGGACAGGGATGTGCGGCTTGTCGGCTGATAGCCAGAGTTTAAGATATAACTCATTCTCGTCCGCTTTTTCCGTGCGCTCCAACGGCTGTAACAAGTAACTTAACACTGATGAGGATCCTACATCAATGCGCTCCATTTTTTCGATCCAGAGGGATAGTCTGGCCTGGGATCGCCCGTCAAAAATAGAATACCTGACCGTATCGCCCACGGTGAACCGGGTTTGCCTAAGGCGGTACAAAAGGCTGGGCACATCCACCAAAGCCGTATTTTCAAGATGAAGGGAATCCTTGTTAACCGTCAGCAGTGCTTTTTCCCAAAAGAAGCGGGCTGTATAATTCTTTTTATAGCGACCTTCGCGAATATGTTTGGTGTGGGAGATCAAGCGCTTGTGGAGCAGATCATATTCGGATTCGATGGAGTCGTTGAGCCGCCATAGGTGGGATAACCAAGATGACGATCGGATCACAAAACGACTGGAAAGCGAATCCGGTTTGATACGGTATTCCAAACTTGCCGAGCCTGCTGATACAAAACCGTAACGAACTTTATAGCGATAGTTTTCCTGTCCCTGAACCAAGCCAACTAAAATAATCCCCAGGATGCTTGAGATCAGAAACCGCATTAATTCTTCTCGATTAGGGCATCCGCTTTAATAATCCGTGCGATCATAATCTCGCCAAGTAAATTTGAGTCATGCAGTTGAATCTCGGCAAGCGGCTGGCAACATTCGGAGTCGTAGGGATTTCCGGAATCCTTGTCAACATGGGTTTCCTGGTGATTTTGACGCATTATGCACATTTTTACTACGCCCTGGCTTCCCCAATCGCCATTGAATTGGCTATTCTCAATAATTTTATCTGGAATGACCGATTCACCTGGCGCGGCCGCCGCTCCGTAGCCAATGCCAGTATCTGGCAAGGATTGCTTAAATTTAATCTTGTGAGTTGGATTGCGGGCAGCATTAATTGGATTCTACTCATCATCTTGACCGAAGTTGCCGGAATTTATTATCTGTGGGGCAACCTGATCGCCATTGCAGTTGCCTCGGGAATCAATTTTATTCTTAACGAAAAATGGACTTTTCGGCAACCGAATTCTTCGATCAGCGGTTGACCCCATGGTAATTCGTCCCCTTAAATATCCTAATTCGGCGGGTGTGTTTACCAAATTGATTAAAATTTAACTCTGCAACCTGGATTAAATCATCGAAATACGGATCGATTTTTTCGCGCTTGAATCGATATTCGCGCCGGTCGTCCACCACCAAAATTCCGGTTTGTCCTACGCGATCATTTGGAGTTTGCCAATAGTCAAACTGGAGGGCGCGTTTACCGAAAATATTCTGGGCAAAAGTTTCCGGTTGATTTTTCAAATAAAAGCGCAGCAATGAACTCACCTTGTAATTGGTACTGAACACAAACGGTTCCTCGCCCCCCTGTTGGTAGGTGGTTATGAGGCTATCAACTTTACCCGCTGCCCGTCGCCAACCACTCCAGGTATTCCCCTCTCCCAACGGCATATTGGGGATCAGTACGGACGACAAACCAAGGGCGAAGAAAATAGCTGCCGTTACTAAGCCTGTTTTCATCACGGTCTTTGATCTTTTTTCAGCCAGATAATATTTCAGGAACAGAATCAACCATGCCCAGTAGGCCGGCACCAGCCAGTTCATTTTAACCAGGGTTTTGAAACTCACGATTACAAAGACGGGCAAAATGATACCGCCGCTGGCAAACAAGAGTAAATCCGTATTATTAAATGGCCGTTTCAAAACCTTGGGCAATACGCGGCCAATTCCCCAGATGAGAAAGCCAAACAGAAACGGGGTGAGCATAAACAATTGGGAACCTATCAGCTCACCAAAAAATTGTAAGCGCCAACCCTCCATGCCTCCAATCCGCCGGCTTCCCTGAAATGCAAACGAGGCCCAGTCATGGGCGGAATTCCAGTAAATCACCGGCGTAAAAACCACCAGCGCCAGCAGCGTTGCTAAGTATGGATGGGGCGTGGCTAACCAGCGGCGATTGTCTTTGGAGAGGAGCAAGAATAAAAACACGGCCGGAACCAGAAAAATCCCTGAATATTTGGATAACCAGGTGAGCCCCAGGGCCAGGCCGGCCCAGTACCAATATGTCGCATGCTGGGTTTTTATTAAGCGCCAGATCATGAAAATGGTCAGCGACCAGAATAAAAGCAGGGGTGAATCGGGTGAAATGACGAACCCGTACAGCTCATAAACGATGGTTAAATTTAGAGCGATAACCACCAGGAAAGTCAGATGCTCATCGTCGAACATTTCCTGGACCAGCTTAGTCCAGATGATATAGGTGCCCAGATTAAAGAGTACAGCGGCGATTTTAATGCCGAAAATGGTTTGGCCAAAAATATGGGTCGTCAGCCAGATGAGGTCAGCCGCCATGGGTGGATGGTCAAAATAGGACCAATCCAATGCCCGCGACCAGCTCCAGTAATACGCTTCCTGTGGTGTTAGAGGCGTGATAAATGCCAGGATGCCACGGAGTAGAGTAAATCCTATGAGCGCTTGCCAGACCCGCTTGCTTAACCCCATCCAATTCATGTTTATTTAGGACTCAAACTGCATTTGATAGAGTTTTTTATACAATCCATCCCTAGCCAGCAATTGGGAGTGGGTACCGGTCTCTACGATTCGCCCCTGGTCCATGGCAACGATTTTATCGGCATTCAAAATTGTAGTCAGCCGGTGAGCGATAACAATTGCCGTTCGATCCAGCATCAACCGGTCAATGGCCTTTTGAACCAGGCGCTCGGATTCAGTATCAAGCGCCGAAGTTGCTTCATCCAAAATCAGGATGGAGGGATTTTTCAGCAAAGCCCGGGCAATTGCCAAACGTTGCTTTTGACCACCCGAGAGACGCGTTCCGCGTTCACCGATTATGGAGTCATAGCCCTCCGGCATGGCTTCGATAAATTCATGGGCATGAGCTAATTTTGCAGTCCGAATGACTTCTGCCCGAGTTCGATCCATGGCGTAGGCAATATTGTTATGGATGGTGTCGTTAAACAGGATGGTTTCCTGGCTGACGATTCCCAATTGAGCGCGCAGGGAAATACGGCTAACATCACGAATATCAATGCCATCGATCGTGATGGCTCCGGCGGTTACATCATAAAAGCGCGGCAATAGATCAGCCAGTGTTGTTTTCCCCGCTCCGCTGGCTCCAACTAAAGCCACAATTTCACCTTTTTTAATACTTAATTCGATGTCATTTACAGCCGCGATCGGGCTGTTGGGATACTGAAAAGAGACGTTGTGATACTCAATGTGATCCTCGAAACGGGACAAAATTTTCGGATGCGGCCGATCATGAATTTCCGGTTCCACATCCAGCATTTCGAATATTCGCTCGCCCGCGGCCACCCCGGTTTGAATCGGAACATTAACATTCGCCAGATTACGCAAGGGTTGAAACATGGCAAACAGCAGGGTGATGAATCTGAGAAAATCTTCACTGGTAATCGTATGGTATTGCAGAACTTGCAAACCACCATAATACAGCAAGAGAACAGCCATGGTCACACCCAGCATTTCCGTGATAGGCAGGTTCGCACCCTGGAGACGGATTTGCCGGAACATGAGTTTTAATAGCTTCTGGGTTTCTCTATAAAACCGCTTCGACTCAATCCGTTCGGCATTGAATGCCTTCACAATGCGGATACCGGAAAAAGTTTCAGTCATGCGAGTAGTTACCTCGCCTAACTGAATCTGAGTGCGGCGTGCTTTTCGGCGCAAACTCTGACTGATCTTCACAATAAAAAACCCGGTAACGGGGGCTACCAAAATGGAAACCAGGGTAAGCTGCCATTGGATCACGAACAACAGACTCAGCATAACAACAATGTTGAGTGGTTCAACAATGAGGGGCCGGAATGTAGTAGTTAGGGCGTTATTCACCATCATCACATCATTGAGAACTAATGAGATCATATCTCCGGTTCGGCGAGTACTATAAAATCCCAGCGGTTGGTCTATAAAGTGATCGAACAAACGGTTGCGAAGATTCCGGATGACTCGCACCTGCACCCAGCCGTTCAGAAGCCAGGTCAGGTAGTAGGTCAGACTTTTGATCCCGTAGCTGACTAAAATGACCAGCACGACCGATTTGAGAGCCGAAACCTGACTCCCGCCGGTCACATATTTATAGGTCAGGTACTTCAGATATTCATTGATATTTGACCAGTCAGCATGGAGTGAAACCGCTGAAATAACTTGAGTACCACCATTAAATAATGTGGTAATAAAGGAAGCGGCGAACCATAATGCTAGACCGTTGGCCAACACGTTGACAACCGAGGAGAGGACGCTGCCACCGATTTGAGTCCAATAGGGACGTACAAGTTTTAATAGACGCAAATACATGATATTATTTTAAATAGGGCCACAATTTATAGGAAGCGATAGCGCCTTCCCTTATAATTCTAAATGGCCGTTGACTGATATCGATTACGGTACTGCCGGGTGAGTGGTGCAAAGTTCCCTGATCGAACACCAGGTCAACCCGGTCATTGAAATAGGCAATAATGGTTTCAATATTAAGGGCGCTGGGATAACCCGAAAGATTAGCGCTGGTGGAGGTGATTGGACGACCCAAGGTTTTAACCAATGCCAAGCTCAGCTTGTGATCCGGCACTCGCAATCCAATGAGACCCGTTTTACTAGTGACTCCCAGAGCCGCTTCCAGATCAGCTTTGCATACGAGCGTCAACGGTCCGGGGAGAAATGCTTGGATTAATTTTTCTCCGGTTGGTGATAAATTCTGAATAGTTTCCAGCAACGCTTCCACGGAGTCCAACATGATTGACATGGGAATCCGTTTCCGGTGTTTTAAGGTATACAAATTTTCAAGCGCAACCGCATTTCTTGCGTCGACACCCAAGCCGTATAACGTATCGGTAGGGTAACCGATAATACCACCCTTGGTTAGAATCGTGCAAGCTTGGTCAAGAGCCGCCTGATCCGGTAATTGAGTCGAATTAAGTTCTATAATGAGCATCTTGAATGATACGCCAATAGAATGATTTCTTCAAGTGACTTAGGCGGATCGGGCCGATGGGGAATTTCTGATCCGTGCCGCTTCAAAACGATCAATATTTCGCCAGCGTTTGTGAAACCAGAAATATTGTTCCGGGTTTTCCCGAATAGCGGTTTCGAGATGGTGCATTAAAACCGCTACGGTGTTTCGAATCCATTGCTCATCCAATTTATCCGGCCGATCCAGGGGAACGATTTCCCACCTCATAAAACATCGTCCCCGCTTTACCGGCATTGTCAGAAACACAACATCCGCGGGTGTGCGCTGGGCCAGGACCGCAACGCCTTTAGGCGATGGCGAAGGTAGTCCAAAAAAATCGACGGTGACCCCCTGACGGCCTTTGTATTGATCACCCACAATACACATATTCCCAACCTCTTTTAAGGCTTTGATAAAATTTGACATTGACGACCAGGAATCCACCAGTACCATGCGCCGGCGCTGGCGGAGCCAGCTTAAGAAGGAATCTGCCAGGGGATTGCGCTGAATCCGATAGATGGCGGATGTCTGTCCCGCCACAAGCCCAATGTACCGGCCGGCCATTTCCCAACTACCGAAATGACCAGTGAAAAACAGCAGGGGCCGTTGGTTGTGATTCCGCTGCCGGATAAATTCCGGGAACCCCTGTCCCTCAACGAGTCTTAAAATTTTCGCGTCCGATAGCGTCCATAATTTCATGGCTGAGATAAAGCTTTCCCCCCAGTGCCCAAAAACACCATGAACCAACTGATCGATTTGTTGCGTATCCAGCTCGGGAAAAGCCCGCTCCAGATTTTTTCGAACCACCTCTTTTCGAATGGGAATCCAGCGTCCCAGAAAATAGCCCAGTCCCCGGCCAAACCGCCAAACGATGCCCCACGGCAAGATTGTCATAAGAACGGTAAACAGTACCAGTGCCAGAAATTCGAGCGTATAGCGAATCCAGTTCAGCGGTGACCCACGAGACGATTGATTTGCGGCTGAATTTGTCATTTGCTTAAGTAAAAACCAACGTTGATGAAAAAATCAAAGGCGGGCGAGATCCTGGATGGTGATAAAAATAATGAGTCCCAACAGTAACATCATCCCGATCTGTTGAATAACGATCTTCGCTTTGAGCGGCAGAGGCCGCCGGATTATACCTTCAACAATAACAATGAGCAAATGTCCACCATCCAAACCCGGAATTGGCAAAACATTGATAAAAGCCAGGTTTACGGAGATAATGGCCATGAAATAAAAAATGTCAGCCCAACCTTTGCGCGCCATATCGCCCGCCATTTTAGCAATGGCCACCGGACCACCAACTTCTTTAATGGATGCCTGGCCACTGACCAACATCCCCAGACTTCGCGCCATCAAGGTACCAAAATTATAGGTTCCCCGAGCACCCAGTTTGACCGCCTCCCACAATCCGACTTCCCGCTGAACGGTTTGCGGACCAATGCCGATCATGCCCATTTCCTTGAGGCCATCCGCGGTGGAGACTTTATCAGCTACCGTGGTCAGCGTAGCGGATTTCACTTTCTCCGCGTGTTCCCACCGGATTTGAATTTCCTGATTCGGTAATTCGTGGATAATTTTGATCAAATCATCCCATTTCCCAATCGCCTGGCCATTTACTGAAATGATTTTGTCCCCCGGAAGGAGCCCGGCTTCGGCGGCCGGATAAATGGGACGCTCAGCGGTGGCGCTCAGGCTGCCCACGACGGGTGCGTTGGTCATTTCCGGAACCCCCGTGGAGAATAAAACGCCACTGAAAAGTACCCAGGCCAGCAGGGTGTTCATAATAACACCCGCCGAGAGCACCCATATTTGCTGAAAACGATTTTTGCTGGTGAACTCCCAGGGTTTCCCCTGAATTTTTTTATCCAATGATTCATCGATGGTTCCGGCCATCTTGACATATCCGCCCAGCGGGGTCCAACTGACAGCGTATTCGGTGTCGCCGGCTCTCGGTTTTTTACGCCGGAATCGATAGGCGATGGTTTCGGCATTACTAAGCCGCTGTAGGAACCAGGGGATAAAAATGGTCAACCACAACCCATCCACTTTATTGCGTAACGTGAGGAGTCTGGGCGGCATTCCAATGGAGAACCGCTCGACGCGAATACCCACGGAACGAGCCGCTAAAAAGTGGCCCAATTCATGAATCAGGATCAGAATTCCCAAGGTAAAAATGGCTGCTAAAATAGAAACTAAAGTTGTATTCAAATTGGCTAACATACTTCTCTCTTAAGCTTTTTCGATAAATTGCCGGGTCCAGATTTCCAGCTCTCGAACATCATCCAAGTCCGGATGTTCAATAAATTCACAGGCGTTGAGCGCCGATTCTATCATCGCCGGAATCCGGACAAATGTAATTTCTTCCCGCAAGAATCGGTACACCGCGGTTTCATTGGCTACATTAAGCACAACCGGTGCGGTTCCCCCCTGTTTTAAGACATCAAAAGCAAGCTGAATGCACGGGAATTTAACCAGATCCGGAGCTTCAAAAGTCAATTGCCCCAATTTAACCAGATCCAGTGCTTCCCAGGTTGCCGGACGATGCCGCGGATAGGTCAACGCATATTGGATGGGAATCTTCATATCCGGGACACCCAACTGCGCTTTCACGGATCGATCATTAAATTCAACCAGGGAGTGGATAATACTCTCGGGATGCACCACGATATCCAATTGTTCCGCCCCAAGCCCGAACAGCCAATAAGCTTCGATGACCTCCAAGCCTTTATTCATCATGGTTGCGCTATCGATTGTGATTTTTTTTCCCATTTCCCAATTCGGGTGTTTTAATGCCTCGGCCACCGTGATATGACGAAAAGTGTTTTTAGCCCGCGTTCGAAATGGTCCACCGGACCCGGTTAAGATCAAGCGTTTAACATCGGTCAGGTCCTCCCCGGCCAGGCATTGCCAAATAGCACTGTGTTCACTGTCCACCGGAAAGAGCTTAACGCCTTTTTCCTTTGACAAACGATTAATGTAGTCACCCACCATGACCAGGCTTTCTTTATTGGAAAGGGCTATATCAACCCCGGCTTGAATGCCGGCTACCGTGGGTCCCATTCCGGCACTGCCCACCAGCCCATTCAGCATGAGGTCCACATCATCCCGGCCGGACAACTCCAGTAAACCTTCTCGGCCGGACAAAACCTCGAGTGCGGGATATTGGGCGCTTACCATGACGGCGGCATCCTTATCCACCACGGCTACCGCGGCCGGGTGGAATGCAGCAATCTGTTGAATCAGCAAGTCTGCATTCCGGTTAGCGGAGAGATACCGGACATCAACCGCATCCGCCAGGTTTCGCACAACCTTCAGCGCATTCACACCAATGGAACCGGTACTTCCCAGAATTGAAAGTTTTTTTATGTGTGCGTGCTCATTCATGCCGGTTTATTCACCAAATCCCCAGGTAACTCCCAGTGTTCCGAGAACACCTGTTTTCCCAAACCTCAAGCTTGCGAGACCAGCCATGGATTTGAAAAGTATTTTCGAAAAATCAGTCCCGATCGCCCAAAAACCGCGTTTCTGATTTTGAAATGACAAGACCGGCTCAAACCGGGATCGTTCCATGATAT
>CAZIWX010000008.1:0-46253 GCA_964543125.1 uncultured Lentisphaeria bacterium
GGGGGGGGGGGGGGGTACAGCATCAGATGGGAAGGCTCATGAGTGGACTCCTGAGGGATTTAGTCGTTACCTACGATGTTTGGTTAGCGACCCTGAAGCTTTGGCATAGCATCCCGTCCCCTGGTCTGCTTTAAATGTCGTGCCACAAAGAGTACGTCCACCGGCTCAGCACCGATGGTTTTTTTCGGCGCCAATCCGCTGCGGCCCTGAATGTCCGATCGGAAGGTGGCACAACTGGTGACCAGCAGGAGGCTGAGTAAGACCACGATAAAATGGAAGTTAATCGTTTTCATTTTTATCCCTTCGATTAATAAATGGCTTTCAGTATTCATGTTCACAGCCCGCGGCGCCCGTTCGCATCCGCAGGATAAAAATATAGTAGCTCCGTCTGTGAAAGTCATCTGACAAGCGGCCCCCCTCCCGGCGCTTTTAAAATTAGGCCAAGTCATTTTTTATGGTATTTGTTACCCGGGAAAAAGGCTTAAAATAAACCAGACTGTTTGACAGGCATATTTTACATATCTTACGTGGTTCCCGGTAGCTGATCCCAAAGCGTACCTGTCCGTGAACAGATTCAGTCCGAAGAACAGGCCACCGGAAATAAAAAGCAAATCGGCATTGCAATAGGCTTTTTAAGAAACTGCCCGCTGTTATTCCGCTTGTATGCGACTCGTTTCAGATTTAAAATCAACCACCGCTAAAACACATTCGGCAATGCGTGGAC
Source organism: uncultured Lentisphaeria bacterium (assembly GCA_964543125.1). Taxonomy (GTDB): domain Bacteria; phylum Fidelibacterota; class UBA8477; order UBA8477; family UBA8477; genus CAZIWX01. Next base: position 725 of record CAZIWX010000008.1, read on the forward strand.
CGGTCGTGAACCAGCATTAAGCGCTATAAACGCCCGGCGCCAGGGCCCTTGTTTTCCCGGATATATCACCGCTAACCCTTACAAGGAAAAATCATGAACTACAAGTTGCCATTGAAACTGAAGATCGGATACGGGCTTGGAGATATTGGGAACAATATCTTCATTGTAACGACCGGCATGTTTCTACTCTTTTTCATGACCAATATCCTGCATGTCGAACCCGCTCTGGCGGGCCTGGCGCTTCTCTTACCAAAACTCTGGGATGTTGTTTCGGACCCGATCATGGGTGCAATTTCGGATGTTACCCATTCCCGTTGGGGGCGCCGCCGGCCGTATCTGCTATTTGCCTCGATACCCTTCGGATTGATATTTTTCATCCTGTTCATCGCACCAAATACCCAAACGGAAATCACCACCGCTGTCTGGGTGGGTTCCATGTTCGCTTTGACCTGCACCGCTTTTACGGTTTACAATATTCCCTATTCCGCCATGGTGGCTGAAATGACTGCTGATTACAATGAACGGATGTCCATCACCTCTTTCAGAATGGTTGGCTCCTCGGTAGGTGTTTTACTGGCAGGTGGACTGGCTATGCCGCTGGTGGAATTCGGGGGCGGGGGAGTTGCCGGATTCCGGCTGATGGGTATGCTGCTGGGCGGGCTGATCACGTTTTTTTGCTTGGCTGGTTTTTGGGGAACAAAAAAGGCCAACACGATCGCGGCCGTTGAACCTAAAATGCCTTTTAGTGAACAGGTTAAAATTGCGTTCCGGAACACCCCTTTCAAACGGTTAATGACGATGTATTTTCTCCAATCACTGGCGATTGGCATTTTAATGGCAGGACAGATCTATTATGTCAAATATGTCATGGGTATGCCGGACGCTTATGTGGGCATCATCTCCGCGGTTTTATTCATCACCGCGATTGGATTCATACCGGTTTGGGTCCGCGTGGGAACCCGGCGGGGAAAAATCAGAGCCTATAAAATCGGGATCACCATCCTGGCGGTGATGTTATTATCTCTGCTGTTCACACCATCCACCCAACCGGTGATTTTCTTCCTTCAGATGTTCATTTTGGGCATCGGCTTTTCCAGCTTTCAACTATTCCCTTTTTCCATGCTGCCTGATACCATTGAATCCGATGAACTCCAATCCGGCTTGCGCCGGGAAGGCGTTTTTTCGGGGGTCTGGGCCAGCGGTCAAAAGACGGCTTATGCCCTGGGCCCCGGTTTGATCGGATTCACCCTGTCCGTATCCGGTTTTACGGATGCAGTGGAGCAACCGGAATCCGTTGTCACGGGAATCCGCCTGATCTTTTGCGTGGTTACAACCCTGTTATTCCTGCTCAGCCTGATTCCGTTCCGGCGCTATGATTTGACCGAAAGCCGGTTCTCTGAAATCAAAGCCAACATCCGGGCGACGATGGAGTAAAGCACTGATAATCAGGTACGGTTAAAGCACTATAAAAGGCGTGGTCTTCAATACTCCCTGGAATACCAAATGATTGTCGTTTCACCGTCACGGGCTTTATAATGTGAATCGTCAGCAACCGGTGGGAAGATAAGGTTCGAAAAATGTACTTTGAGTTGTACAATAATCAGGAATTAAGAGCTCGTGTCACGTACCGGAACCACCAACAGGAAATACCATGATTTACCGCAAAACTTATAACCTGGTGAGAGAGCAGATTCGTCAGCTTCAGGCAGATATTAAGCAGAACAGCAAGGACATCAAGCGGGCGTCGGATTTTGGTGATTTAAAAGAAAATGCCGAGTACCACGCCGCCAAGGAAACTCAGGTGCTGCTCCACAACAAGCTTCATCGCTTCGAACAGTACCTCAACAACGAGATCGTTGAACCGTCGAAGGACAACCCCAGCCAGGTGGCCTTCGGAACCCGGGTAACCTATACCGACGGATCTGAAACACTGACGGTGGCAGTCGCCGGCGCGGCTGAGTATGAGCTGGAGTTATTCGATTATATTTGTACGACAACCTCACCCTTGGGTAAACAGATACTGGGCAAGCGTAAAGGCGACACGCTCCTGGTGAAGATGCCGGTGGGCGAGAAAAAGCTTACCATTCTTGATATTCAACCTTTGGAGTGAGTAGCGCTGGCTCGACAGGTGAGCAGCTAAGATTTATTAGGCGTCCGGGCTGCTGCCCACTCCCCCCGCAATAATCCATACCGCAACTCATCCAGAACTACCCCGCGTTTAACCACCGCGTTTCGTAAACGGCCTTCCAGTATGAATCCATTTTTCTTTAATACGTTCGCGGAAGACGGATTAGAGGAGTAAACACCGGCGAACAGCTTGATGAGGTGGGTGTTTTCGAAGGCGTAATTCACCAGGGTTTTCACCGCCCGGGTTGCGATCCCCTTACCCCAAAAAGGGACACCCAGCCAATAACCGATTTCAGCACTAAAGCGATAGACATCGTCCAGGGAGTGGATTCCGGCGCCACCGATCAATTGATCCCGTGCGGTAATGGCAAAGATCATCGGGTTTGCACTCCCCGCCATTTTACCAAGCCATTCTTCAGCGGCTTCCGGGGTATAGGGATAAGGAAAACCATCCCGGAGATTGGCTGAAACTTTGGCATTATTGCCCAGCCGGGTCAGTCGCGCCTTGTCGGATGCCTGGAAGGATCGCAGGGCATATTGATCATCTATGGGCAGGATCATGGATCGGTTAGTTGCCCTGGTAGGGACGACCCTCGCCTTTTTCGCAATACTCTTTAAGGCTGGAAAGATAATAAGCCCAATTATAGCTGCAGGACGCGAAAAAATCCGTCTCCTCACGCCAACCGGTTTGGGAAAAGCGTAGTTCGCTGCCACCGGTTACCCGTGTAAGCTCAAAGGAAAAATGGGTATCAATCCATTCTTCGTCTCCCTGAACACAGGTCCAGGAAACTTTGTCCGGCGACTTAAGCTCATCAATCCGCATTTCGTTATGAAACCGATTGCCGAAGTCGAACACGGCCATTGATCCGGGTTCCGGCTGTGCTTTGGCGCCTTCGGTCCACCAGGCCCGTAGCCCTTCTTCCTCTGTCAGGGCCTGGAAAATACGCTCCGGTGTCGCATTGATCGTCAGCAGATGGCGGATAGCAGACATGATCCCTCCCTCGGTTTGAAATATGATGCGGTTTAAACTAAGGGATTTTTTTCAACATCACCAAATTGAATTCGCTTTAATCCCGGCCTGTTCTTATGGCTCGACAGGTTTATCTTTCGGGCCATGTTGATCCGGGAAAAAATCGTTCGGGATGCCGTCCTGGGAAAGATCCGCTATGTGTCGAGTGTCCGGGCGCAACGACTGAATCTTGTGGTAAAAGGGGCTCATCTGGTCCGGGTTGCCGTACCGCGGCGCGTCTCTTTTAGCGTGGCTGAAAAATTTGTGTCCACCCACCGAAACTGGATCATCAGGCATGAGCAAAAACTGGTGAACAGTAAAAAGGAACGTTCCCCCACCCTGGTTCCGTTGCCCGAGGATATCCCCGCCGCCGCCCAGCGCTTATTTCAGCGGTTGGTGAGCCTGGCCGATAAATATCAGTTCACCTTCCGGCAGGTTACCTTCCGGAATCAAAAAACGCGGTGGGGAAGTTGTTCGCGGCAGAACAACATTAATCTGAATTTGAAAATTGCCCAACTACCCGATCATTTACGGGATTACATCCTACTCCATGAGCTGGTACATACCCGGGAAAAGAATCATGGCCCCGGGTTTTGGCAATTATTGGATACCGCGACTAATTCCCGGGGAAAAGTTTACGCCAAGGAATTACGCCGTTATCGATTGGTATAAAACGGTTAGCGCTGAAAACCGGAAAAAATTGGCTTTTCACTGACCATTTCAAACCCGTCAGGAGCCGGGCCTGCTTTGAAGCACAACCTGAAGGCTGAATATCGATTAACGAATGATGATTTATGATGTGGCATAAAAACTTCTTGCTTCTGCAATCGCTGATCGGTGTTCGCTATTCAGAAAACAGGTGTTATAGCTTTAAAAACCGTTCCCGTCATTTTCCTGACCGGACAGATTGCGGGATTTAAAGGGTTTAAAAGAAGGGTTCACCGCAATATCCAATGCCTGAATAATAAAGTTGGAATCATAACGGTTATGGTGAATAAAAAAAGTTCCATCACCCAGACCTTCAGGGCTGGGATTAAGAAAAATATAATATCTGAAAAAGGGCGTTTACGCCCTTCACAAGAGAAAGGATTTCATAAACTTACCTGCCATTATAAAGAATATGGCAAGGAGAATGATATTAATGTTGATACCGCTAACGGTGAAATCCGGAACCTTACGCAAACCGGTTCCAAACCCGGTCTGCCCCTATCAACACCTTACAATTTATAAGAATGATGCCTGTTTTGGGGAAAATCTCCGGGATTGAGTCTGTTCAGGAACGAACAAAACTATTTTTTCACCTGTTTCCCGGCCCTGCCGCCGCCGGACGAAGATGGATTCGTACTCGCGCTCGTGCTCGTACTCGTGCTATGTAATCAGAAAGGGCTTGATCGTCTTTTAAAACTTCATGATCTGTTGTAACGCCGTGAACAGCGTACGATCTTGTTTCTAGCTTTTGATCCCGGCCCTGAATGACCGGGCTACTGAAAAAAAAGAAGATAACGAATTTTGGATGATTCCAGGTACGCGTTATTGCGCTGAGCTAAAAGAAGAATGCTCTTGGGATATAGTAAAACAGACCGCCGCCCACGAGGGGAAATGGCCCCTTTTCCGGGAAAATTTTGGAAAAAGATTATTCGTGACAGGTGTCATTTGTTGAAAGACTGGAGAAATTCTTCTCGCAGATATTCATGCATCGCCCCTTCACGTTCGCCCGGCCTAACCGGTACCAGGTTGGCGAAGGGTTCGTCCTGCTGGAACGCCAGGATTGAATGGCAGGTGGTGCATTCATTGAGAACATTGTTTCCATCATTATCCACCATATCCAGATTATGACACCGGAAACAACCCAGGTCGGTTTCATGTCCGATATGGTTGGGGTAAGAGCCCCAGGTCACATTCATGCCGGGGTGGATATTGCGGCGATAAATTTCCTGCACCACGGCAATTGCGCTGTCGATGACGTCCAAGCGCTCACCGGCCAGCTCCGGATCGTAATGCTTATAAAACCCCGTAAGGTGTTCTGCAATCCCGGCAATAGCACTCGCTTTGTCCGGGTAATTGCGGGTTAGGGCAGCCAATGCTTCCCGTTTCAGATAAGGTAGTGTACGGGGTAGTAAACCTTCGTTAAAACGGCGGTCGATGGCTTTGTCCGGCAATTCATAAATGTGAGTTGCCCGGTTGTGGCAATCAATACAGTCCAGCACCCGTTTTTCTTGGACCGGCGTGTCCTGGCCGTAGCGGCGATTATGGTAGCGTTTATAGCTGCCGTCGGGTTGTTTCGCCTCTACCCAAAGGATCTTTTCGCGCTTGTCGTCCAGTGTGGCGTACCGGACTTCATTCTGGGTGGCAATGTGCCAGTGAATGCCGCTGGCCTGTCCACTATCCTCGCCTGACCCGACTTTCAAATTTAATGTGGTGTATTTGGGTGTATTGTTTTTGTCCATTTGATATCGGACAATCGTTTTCAGCCGGGTACCATGGAATTTTGCGGGCCAATGACATTTTTCGCAGGTTTCCCGGGCGGGCCGCAATTGATGGACGGGCGCCGGAATTGGCCGCTTGTAAAGTTCGAATGTGACGGAAATCATTTGCCAGGTTCCGTTGATTTTAGAATCGATCAAGGCGCCCACGCCTTCACCCACGTGACAGTCAACGCATTTAACGTGGGCGTGGGGCGAATCTTGATAAGTGGCCCACTCGGGACCCATTACACTATGGCAGGCGGTTCCACAAAACGCCGGCTTTTCCATGAAATGCAACATCTGGACACTGGCGGCGCCCAGGATGGTTACATTTGCGATTGTGAGGATGGCAACGGTTCGGATCAGCTTGGAACCAAAAGCTTTGGGTCGTAAGTCATCCGGATGGAATCGTTCGTAAAGCAATTCTCGCGTGGACTTGCCGGTCTGCCGCATATACTGCCACCAACCGAATGGAATCAGCAGTAATCCCAGAACAAACAGACTGGGAAAAGCCAGATAGGTGATCAATCCAATGTAGGCATTATTCAGCAAGCCCAGGAGAGTGAATACCTGGAAAATACTGAACATAACAAAAGACGTGGTTACCAGGGTAACCCCGGCCTTGGCAATCCAGTTGGAAGCCAGTCCGCGTAAAAAATTAGTAATTGTTTGGCGCATCGGCGGCCTGGGTTCCCTTAAACAGGTCTTTGTAAACCTTCAGCATCTCTCCGGACTGAATTTTCTGTTTCAGTTGATCCGTGGATTGATTCATCCAATCATGCCTAGGATCATTGGCCAGCAGATTGGTGATGTATTGATTAACTTCCGGATCATTATAGGCTTGGGCCGCCGGTAAAAAAGTGAAGTAGAAGTGCTTGCCTACTTCATAAATGCCTTTCCACCAGGTATAGTCCGGTCCCATCATGGCGGCGCCATGGCGCGCCCGGCGACCCTCGTGGTGCCATAGCTCCCAATAAATCCACTCAATATCGTTGGAAAATTCGGCTTTGTTCCGCAAATCACCGTTTTTCTTCAGGATGGTCATGATCTCTTTGGCTGGCTTGGCAAATTTGACATTATACAGATTTACCACGGCATCGAATTGATAATAATGGCCTTCGATAAAGTCTTTGCCGTGACAGGCCTGACAGACATCCTGCATGTTCTCACGTTTTTTCCGCCAATTTTCTTTGTGTACGGAAATGACCGGACGGAGGGTCCAGGATAAACGCCGACCCACATCATGGGTTGAAGGCTGTTGCCGGGTAGCCCCCATGTGACAAGTAACGCAGGTAGGAGCTTCATAATAATCTTCACCCACGACCCAGCGGTCTGCATTCAGATTTTCTTCGGCGATATGCGTGTAATAGGCAATACCGTGTTTGGATTCGTCATAAATTTCTTTCTGGGGGTGATCCGGACCCAGGTGGCATTTCCCGCAGGTTTCCGGGCGCCGAGCCTGGGCTTTAGAGAAAGAATGGCGTGAATGGCAGGCATTACAAGCACCTTTGGAACCATCGGGATTGATGCGTCCAACACCAGAATTGGGCCAGCTTGCGCGAGCCAGTTTGTTTGGAGACTTGGGGTCCAGCTTAACCTTGTTGCCATGACAGCTTTCGCAACCCGCAATTGTCGCAGGCGGACCACCAACCACATTGGCCATATAGGAATCGGCCGATTCAAGGATTTCACCGGCGGTGGCGTGGAATGAATCGTTTACCTGTTTGTATTCAGTGGGATGGCAGCGGGAGCAATCCTTAGGAGTCACCAGGGTTGCAATATAAAAATCACCGTGTTTGAACGCATCCGGATCACTTTTTTCCGCGCGATGACAACTGTAGCAGGTTACTCCCATTATCGCATGCTTGGAACCCAACCACTGGCGGTATAAACCGGGTGATGTAGCTTTGTGGCACGTCATACAGCGGCCGGTTCCGGCCTGCACATCATCCGCGGCCGGTAAATTCAGGCCGACTAATGCGCTGAAAATAATGAGCCACACCCTATATCTCCGTTGCATACCCTTAATCTCCTTTCGATCAAAACACGCTTCGTTTTAACCACGGCCATTGCCGATAATAATATTTGTCAATGCGAACCATTCGCTCAGCTCAGTGAAGCACTAATTGTGCCATTTTGGACATCCAGGTTGGTAAACACACTCCCTGGAGACCGCCGGCATGGCTTTTTTAAACGGCCTTTCCGGAAGCAATTGTTTTAAGCGCCTCGCGCGCCAGAATGCGTACATCCGCCGTTATGCCGGGATCATCCAAATCAATCTCTGAAAACCACCGGATATCCGTAGACTCGCCTTCGTCCGGGTTCAGCTCGTCTGAAAAAGCCCGTGCAAAATAAATAAAGTCGATGTGCTGGTGGAAGGTATTGATGTTCTCTAGCAAAAGGTGCCGGGGCCGGGGCAGCTCCACTGCCTTTTCGGACGTAATCCGAGTTGGTGGATGAATCAACTCGACCGTAAGGCCGGTTTCCTCCCGTACTTCCCGTAATGCGGCGTGATCGGGCCGCTCATCCCGGTCGATATGTCCTCCGGGAGGTAACCACATCTTCAAACTTTTATGAAAATGAAGCACCGTCTGGTTTTTATAAACCACAAAGGTTGTAGCTGTAAAATGTTTGGTTATTTCCATCTGGTTGGTTCTTTTCCGGCTGGTGTATCAAGGTAATAATTCAAATATTTAAGCCCTTCGCCAATCGTTTCTTTCCAGAAAGGATGTGAGTGCGTTCCCGGTGGAAACAAGAATAAAAAATCGGCGCCTTTTTCCGCCAAGCGCCGAGCCACTATCTGATTTTCCTGAAACGCGAAGCCTTCCGCTCCACAAATCAGAAATAGGGGGGGCAAATCTTTACCGCGGTGGTTTTCAATCAGATCGAGAGGATTGTGAGCTTTCCAGTATTCGAGGGTGGAATCCGGGTTCCCGAAAGCACTTTGCAAACCCCACTGGCTACCGTGGGCAACGATATCCATAATACCGCTCAGACTGGCGGCCGCGCAAAACAAATCGGGGTGCCGCAGCGTAAGGGTGACCGCGCCGAACCCTCCCATACTCAAACCGGTGATGCCGCGTTGATTCCCGGATTTTGTTGCATGATAATGTTTTTCCAGCCAGGGCAGCAGTTCATTTACAATATGCGTTTCATAGTTTCGGTGGGGACGCGTTTGGCTGTCGGCCCACCAGCCGTCATAGCCACCATCGGGAAGCACCAATAGCTCATCGTAGGCATCCGCATAATATTGAAGCGGTGCGTCCCGCACCCATTGGGTTTCATCTCCGCTCCAGCCGTGGAGCATGAGAATCACCGGATAGCGAGGGTGATTGATGGAATCAAAACTGGTTGGCAGGGCAATAATGGTCCGATTACTGTCCGCCAGGCTGGGGGCCGGCACTTTGACCGAGATAATTGCAGCCCGGGCAAAAAAGGGTCCCGCGGCAGCCAGAAAGCTTACCCAGCGTAGTTTTAGCCAAAAAATCCTTATTCTTTTTTCGTAACCGTAGCGCATGGTATTCGGCGGAAAATATGGCTGGAGAAGGGTGTTTACGCAAGGAACATCGGGTGTCTTTCGGCGCTAACGAGATGTCATGCACCCGGAATTTCCCCAAAAAGCGCTGTTGTCTTTTCTCTTTTGATTTACTTTGTTCACATGAATGCTCTTTGCCGCTCTCATCGGGGAAAAGGTTGAACCTGGCCTTGGAAATACAAACGCTTGCCCGGCAAGCCTTATCAGCCCGGGCCGATTGTATTAAAGCGCCGCAAATGCAGGCTTATGTCAAATCCCCCTTGCCGTTTTATGGCGTTCAGGCTCCGTTACAGCGCCAGGTCACGCGAGGCATCAAACAACATTATCCGAATATTTCCCGGGTTGAGCTGTTCACCGTGGTGCGAAGACTCTGGTTTGAAGCCCAGCGGCATGAGGAAAAATATATCGCCCTGGGGTTATTGGGTGCTTACAAAAAACATCAAATCCCGGAGGCTGCTACATTCTATGAAGAATTGCTGGAATCGTGTTGGAACTGGGACCTGTTGGATGGCATTGCCACAAAATTATTTGGTCAAATTCTCAGACAAAACCCACGCCTGGAAGCCTACCTGGTCAAATGGTCAGAATCGGGGAATTTTTGGATGCGGCGCGCCGCCATTATTGGCCAGCTTAAACTGAAAGATCACACCAATGCCGATCTGCTGTTCGGACTTTGCGAAAAAATGGCGGATGAAAAAGAATTTTTCATCCGTAAGGCCATTGGTTGGGCTTTGCGGGAATATGCCAAAACAAATCCACTCGCGGTAAAAGCTTTCGTTGAAAAAATGGCTGGCCGCCTGTCGGTTTTATCACGACGCGAAGCTCTGAAACATCTCTCGGATTAAGCCGGGATGAGTTAAGTTTAATTATAAGTTGTTGAACAGAAAGGATTAAAATGTTTAGGAATAAAAAGTTTGTATTATGGTTAACATTAAACGCAATCGCACTGTCGCTGATCGCACTGCTCAATATCTGACCGTTTGGGCGCTCACCGGTATTGCGCTGTATAGCCTGAACCGATTTTGGCTCATTCCTCAGCTTCCCACTAATCATTTTTTCCGCGCTTACGGGGATGATATCCTGGCTTTGCCGATCTTTGTCCCGCTTTCCTATCTGCTGGCCCGAAAACTGGCCCTGATCAAACCCGAAAAATATCTGACGGGAGCTTACATTCTGATCGCCTGGATCGTCTTTAGCCTGCTGTTTGAGGGGCTGGCGCCGTTAATGATGGCCCATCGTTACGCAGACTGGGGAGATGTGAATGCCTATGCTTTGGGCGGTATTGGGCTTTGGCTGGTAAATTATTGGATGCTTGATTTTGCACACCTGCGCGTCACCGCCATTAGGAAAATCTATTATGACGGAACTTGTGGTATTTGCCGCGCCGGCGTTAAATGGTCGTCCCGCCGGGTGGCGGAATCAGCCGCCCTTGATTTTCAACCCTTTCAACAGATTGAGCCTGGACCAGCAGCGGAACTTTACAAGCTTGCGCAACACACGGTGGTTGTTATTCTCGCCGACGGTACGCAATTGGTGCGCAACCGGGCCGTGGGGCGGGTCTTTTTAGCGTTAAACCCACCCTGGGCTTGTTTGGGGTGGTTTTTAACCGCTGTTATTTTCACGCCAATTAGCAGCCCCGGTTACCGGCTTGCCGCGCGTTATCGTCACAAACTATCCCGCTGGTTTAGCTTAACATCCTGTGTTAATAAGCCTTAAATTTCGGCAGGCAGACAACCATTATTGTCCATTGAGTCTAAAGGGGTAGAATATGGGAGGTTTGGTTTTATGAAGTCTCAAAAAACTTTGGGAATTGTATTTCTGGTAGTGGGGGTTCTGTTTTTAGCGGATACGCTTGATTGGTTTGACATCGGTGATATCATAAGCACCTGGTGGCCCTTGATCCTGATCCTGGTCGGACTCCGCAGGTTAGCCGTTCCATCCGCCAGTCATGGCGGCGCCTGGATGCTCATTATTATTGGCGGCGCTTTTCAATTAGCTCAATTAAATATTCTGGCGTTTGATCAGATCTTTCGTTATTGGCCGGTTTTATTGATCGCCTTTGGGCTATACCTGGTCCTCACCGGTGGCCGTCCATCGTTTTTGAGCAGTCATTTCTCCGGAACCGCTGCATCCGGTGAAGATGTCATCAATGTCTTCTCTATGTTTGGCGGCAGCATACGGGTCAACAGCAGCTCTAATTTTAAGGGCGGCAGTGTTTCTGCCCTTATGGGTGGCTTCGAGATCGATCTTACTCATGCCACGCCTGTCCCGGAGGGTGCGGTGCTGGATATTACCGCGATTATGGGGGGCGGCAAAATTACGGTGCCCGCTGCCTGGCGGATTTCCATCAGCAGTTTGCCTATAATGGGTAGTGTTCACCATGAAAAGATCGCTCCCGGGCAGCAGCTTGCGGATGATGCCCCCCGGCTTCAGATTCATGCGACCACCATCATGGGTGGAGTAACGGTTAAACCGGTTTAAACCAGCGTTTACCGGCGGTTGTGATTGTCATTCCTTCATCAATGTCTTTTTAAAACCGTAAAATCGAATCCAGCCGTTGGATGCCCGCTGCCATTCAAATCTACACGTTTAAAACAAAGCTCCGGATATAACCGGAGCTTTGTTTTTAGTCTGTTAGTAGTGTGAATTTTCCGGACTAAAACCCCATGCGCAACGCAATGACCTGATTATTACTGAACGTCCTGGTCAGGAACATGGTATAGTCCACGCTCAAATTGGTGCCTATCAGTTCTTTCAGGTTTAGGGATCCGCCGAAGGACGCTCCGGAGAAGATGTTTTCAAATTTGATCGTGCTCTCATCCACCGTGGTGGTTGAGGTATTATCCGGGATTGAAACCGTCTCTGTATCCATCAGATAGCCCGCTCTTAAGGTAGCTATTTTTCCCACGTTGTATTGCCCCAGCAGGCTGATGTTGTCTTGTGCAAAATAATTCACATTATAGGTAACACCCACATCTACCGGACCGAAGTTGTAGATTCCACCGATATCCATAATAAAGGGCATGTCGAAACTTCCGGCCTGCACTTTATACCATTCAGTCTGCCGGTCTGATCCACTGGCATTTGCGCTTACCCAAAGCGCTGATCCGTCGTAGCGCATGGGGTTCCCAAAATTCCGTAGCGCTACACCGACATCCAGACCATCAATATTGAGAAATGTGGTGTACTGAACGCCAATATCGAGAGTTAAACCGGAGGCTCCCACCCGCGTAAAACTCTCGTTTAGATAGTTCATGTTAATACCCATGGTCGTGCGGTCTGAAACCTGGCGTGAATAACCCAACCCCACAACAAAATAGGACGGTGTGAATTGAGCGCCGGTTCCGTCCGGATTAAAAACATCGGTAACGTCGATAGAACCAATGTCAAATACCCGGCCGGTTAACGCAATACTTCCCAGACTCCCGAATTTAGCGACAGCACCAAAAAAATTGATGCTCATGTCGGCGATATACGTTCGATTGGCAAAAATCGCATCTATATTGTTGGCTGATCGAACTAATCCTGCCGGATTCCAATACGCCGCTTCGATGCCATCCGCGGAAGCAACCGCTCCACCACCGGATAGATAGCGCGCACCCTGGGGAACCAATAATTGTGAGGCGCCAGCCGTGCCGTTACGGGCACCCTGACCCCAAACCAGGGATATCATCAGAAAAAAGAATATCCCGTATGAAATCGTCCGTTTCTTAATGGTCATGATATCTCTCCTCTGATTAATAATTCTGCAAGATTTGTTCTTCTTGCACCAGGGCAAGCTTTAGGATCTTGGTCTGGCCGGACGCAGGCATTTCGATATAAGCGATATAGATCCCGCTTGCGACCGGATAGCCGAATTGGTTGGTCAGGTCCCATTTGGCATACTGGGTCGCGTCATCCTTTGGAATAACCCGGACCATAACACCACCGAGGTTGAACAGACGAATTGTCGCCTTTTGGGGTAGATGATTAAAGGTCACATATTTCCCCCCCCGGCTGGTTTCCAGGGGCTGGAAGCCATAATAGGGATTGGGAAAGACATTGATCATCTCCGCTTCAGCATTCGTGACTGTCTTTGCCACGGGCGCCTTGGTTGTGAACATGAACCGATCCGCCGGAGAGTTAACGGCATTGGGAACCAGGGTCAACGTTCCGTTGTCCTGGAAGAATTCCCGGCTACCGCGGGGACCAAGCCAGAGAGCCCATTGAACCGGTCCGCCGTCTACATCAACCTGAGCCATGAAATCCTCTCCACCGGCTGTTGGATCCCAGGCAGCGCCTTCATCATAGTCGGTATCAAGAATCCAGGCATAGTTGTACTGGAGATCAACCGAGCCGTCATCATTGACATAATTCATATCCCAGCGTCCGTTTTCGTCCCGGTCTCGTATGACTACATCCAGTTGGCGGGGTGTAGCGCCAGAGACATCCCAGGCCGAGAAAGGGATGTCGATTATTGCCAGAAAATGTCCGGCGCCCCAAGTATTGTATGAGGCTGCCCGGGAGGCGTTGGAATCGGTCGTCACCACCGTATAGGGATCACCGGGGCCCACCCCGGTTTCTTCAATAGTGCCCCAGCGTATTTCCACCTTTTTAAAGTCGGCGGGCGCAATGCTGGATCCGGTGAACATCGGACCCAGATAAGCACCGCCATAGAGCAGTTCACCATCTCCGGCGCCACTGAACCAGCGGTCTCCGGTTCCGGTTCCGGCCTCATAAGACCAGCTTTTACCCTCCAGAGCCGGTCCCAGAACTTTCACGATCGTGCCATGGATAATCTGATAAAGACCATCTCCGGACTGGTTTGTCTGAGCGGCTAAAACCGTATCGCCATCCAGCAGCAGATTCCAGGTCAGGTCTTGATTGAAATTAACTTCATAGGCAGCGTCCTGCAGCTCCGCGGGATTAAGAACCACGGGATACACAGCGCCATCACTCTTGTTATCAGGACCCTTGGTTATCGCTAGCGTATCACCCGCGTTAGTATAATAAGTAAGTTCCGGCACGGGTTTCTGCGGATACACCTCCACCACCGACAGGCCTGATTCTAAGGATTTAAACGGTGAATTCGCGTTGTCCGGTAGATAAGAATAGGCACTGACGCCAAAATAATACGGCCGGTCGTTTGAAATCGGACGATTCCGGATTTTATCTTCGCGAATCGTCATATAGCGACTGATCCCGTTATCTGAGCCGATGTGAGCCGGATATTCCAGAACCAACCCGGAAACAGGATCTACCCGGTCTTCGGTGATCGTAATGACACCATCCACGCGATCGAATTCGCCCAGCAGCACACCATCGGAAGCGTTGGCGGTTGCGGAAGGCAATTGATAGATTTTATATCCTTCAAACTCAAAGCCCTTTTGAACCACTTCTTCCGTAGCCGCTACGGCCGAGGCATTACTGCCCCAGTTAAGCATTATGGACTTGTCGCCGCCGAAGGCCTCAACTACCGGTTTCGACGGTGGATTCGGGAGTGAAAAGCCATTGTCGTACGCAAACTGGGCATAAATATCGTAATATTTAAGCACGGTAATCGATGACAAATTGTCACCCCCCAGACCACCAATTAGAGCTATTACTACGTCCTGGGTGTCACCCAGGGCCATCTGAAAGGGGCCGGTATTCAGGAGCAGACGCCGGTCACCGGGGGGCAGAGCAACACCGTCCAGATCGCCTGTTCCGGCAACCGGATCGCCGGCCAGAGGAAATTTAGTGATGTCGCCGGTGATTGTGTTGGTCCAGGGTGTTTGTTCCGGGTATTCCGGACGTGGAAGAAAACCTTCCATCAGGTTAAACCATTGCAGGGTTCCGGCATATTCCTCGAGATCCGGATCACTAATGGCGGAACCAGCCCCGAAATAACCGAAAGAGGTCATTCCCAGGGTGTCAGTATTACCACCACTGTTGATGATGGGGCCCTGCAGAAAATCGTACCCGGCGGCCGGAACGGCCAAGCCATAGGAGCCATTATAGTCATGGTCCAGCGTGTTGCCGTTGTAAACGAATCCCAGGGAAAGGGTTGTATCATTACCGACATAGTCATCGCTATAATTACCCAGGTCAGGATCGGACCATTGAGTAAAATAGACGGTATCCAACCGGGCCGTGGCCGGTGTCGTTGTTGTTCCGGTATAAATCAGTCGCGCTCTTTTGAAAAGCATGTTTCCCAGGGGGTTGCTGGATGCAAAGCCATAAGCCCACAGGGTCAGCTGCATCTCAATTCCGATAGCGGGTGAACCGTATGAATTCGCGGAAACTTCGCTTCCGTCAGCATAGGGAATATCGTTAGCCACAAGCCAGATGGTTTGGGTTGCGCCGGGTTCGCCGGGTATATCACCGTTTATCCAGGCGCCGCTGCCGACATCCCAGGTAGCCGCTTTATATCCAGCAATCCCGTCCAACTCTTGATAGGGGGCACCATCAGCGGCAGGCCAATTATTCCAATCATAGTCATACTGGTCGTACACAGCCTGGATTTGGGCTGGAGTCACATCCCCTACGGCCGTTACATAAAACCCGGCCGCATCGGATGCGAGATTTGCCGTGACGTAGTCATTGCGCACACGCCAGACATGCCGGTCGAGTTCATCGGATGCGCCAGTCACAGCGCCCGAAGCATCATACAGCACCTTACCGGCCTTCATCCCCGTGGCATAGGTCGCGCCGTTTACCCGTAACCGGGGGCTCTTGCCGTCGCTTACCTTTGCACCCCAGAGCATACCCTCTGCGAAAATGGTTCCGGCGGTGCCTTTAGGATATGACCCGGCCGTTCCAGTGGCTGATCCACTCCAGGGAAAGAACCCGTCTTTATCTACCCAGATCTGGAAATTGTTAATATTCAGGAGCGTTGTAGACGGTCCGTTAGCGGCCTGGATACTGCCGGCCTTGCTCATATTTCCTGATACTTGGTTTACTTCTCGAGGGAAAGCTTGGGTTCCGAGAAATGCCAATATCATCAACGCCCGCCAGAGCATTTTGGAGTTTTTCATGTGATTCCTCCCTCTCATATTGCTGGACCATTTCATTAGTGATTCACATCTGATATTTAGCGGCACGAATTAAAACGCGGCTGTTATACCTAACTTAACCTGCCGGGGTACGCCAAAAAGATCATACCCTTGATCACTAATGAAATGCTGCCGGTTTGCCAGATTGATTGCCTGGTACATTTGTACATAGCTTGCACCCTGAGCCGCTGTGATCTTTTCGCTCAACGCGGGTGTTGCCAGAAAGCCGTCATCATAGGCATTTCCGGTACGGTTGTAGACATTTAGCACGTGCTTGGTGTTAAATAGATTTTCGACGCGCAAAAACGCCGTTAGTGAAACCTTGCCGAATTTAATTGACTTGTCGGCCTTCAAATCGGTATTGAAATACCAGGGGGTATTGGATGCCCCAATGGGTTCAATCGGCAAGCGATTACGCGGATCGTTTTCTGTGAGCAAAGCGCCCTCATCCGCGGCACGTTGCCCCATGCCTCCGGTGGACAGCGTGAAGGGGTGACCACTGTTGAAGGTAACGAGCAAATTGATCCCGCTGTTTGCAAAGATACCGCCTTCACCGGACCCGGTGTGAAAGTCCAGATCAAATGAACCGCGGTGCTTCTGCTCGTACACAAGCGGCGTGATGATGGTTGGCCGCGCAGATTCAAATTGAGTGTTACCCACGTTGCTGTTAGGGAACGAGTTGGTTCCCCGGGCGTCCGTATAGGTGTAGTTCAGGGCTGTCAGGAAATGGTTGATCCGCCGAGTATGCAGGGTGAACTCGACACCGTTGACGGTTGTGAAATCACCATTTACATAAGCGTAAAAGTCCGCGGCGCCGTATGAAGCATCACCGGGAACGGTGAATTTTTGCACCACCAGTTGGCCGGTAGTGTTTTTGGCAAAAGCGGTTATATCAAGGGCCGCATTGTCACCGATCTGGTGCGCATACCCCACCTCAAACTGAGAAGTAATAACAGGATCCAAGTTGAAACCCACCGGATCCCGAATGAAATTTTGTCCGCCCAGATTCAGAGCCATGGAGGATCTTGACTTGTAAGGCTGGGCCAGATCGGGCATCTGAGCAAACTTTCCGTATTGCAGGTGGAAAACCCCGCGGTCTGAAATCGGGAACCCCAATCCCAAACGTGGTTCTACGATTGTCCGGGGTTTGCTTTTGGACAATTTGTCTGCGTGGACTGAAGCTGCCGGCTTATCGTAGGGTGGATTGGTGGGATCAATTTCGAAATCATCCAGATCATACTGATCGACCCTTATACCCATATTGACAATCAGATCTTTAGTCTCAATTTTATCATTTGCAAAATATGAGAAGTTGCTGGGGTGTTTAGCCTGATCAACGCCTGAGTCTAACAAATTACCAAATTCATCGTATCCGATATTGTTTACCCGTGAGCGCCTGATCAGTGTAGCGGCGGTGCTGTCTTCTGAATCAAAATTTGCCTGAAGCCCCGGGGTCACATCAATTTGTTGATTAATACTCTTAAGGGCGTCCGCGCCGATAGCATAAAGACGTACGGTCCAGCGCCGCCAATCAGCGCCCGCCTTGATCTCATGGTTTCCCATCTGCGTTACAAACATTCCGTTGGCGCCAATATAGGACTGTTCGTTTTTCGTAAACCCGGTGGTAGGATCTCCGGGTCGCTGAAAACGGAACGCACTGATATTGTAATCATCTGGTGGCGTCCAGCGGGATTTATAGGTTCCCAACCCTTTTTGTGCAACAACGGCGGAATCTCCCCAAGCCAATAAATCACCGAAAGAACTGTGATTAAAGTTGGGGTCGTAGGTCTCCACAAGGCTGCTTAACCGGTTTAAATTGAGGGTCAAATAGGTGTCTTTCGAAAGAAAGTAACTGGCCTTGACATTCAGTAGATCACTGGTGTAATCCCGTTTTGCCAGTCGGTCCTGGTTGAATAGGGCGTAAACCGGGAGCGGATTTAACCGGCGGGATATGCTTGAAAAAGTACCGCCGACACGAATAACCAAAGGATTGAAGTCGAAGAGAAGGGTGCTGTTCAGATCAAGGCCTGTTTGGGTACGTCCTTTAATTTTATCGGGAATAATCACCGCGACCGAATCTCCCGAGGGTGTCACACCGCTGATTAAATCGGGCAGTTTTTGTCCGTCAGCAATGCTGGCGCCCTGCCAAAATTGGGGATTCCAGTTATCGGTGGCGGTCTTCCGGACGGCGGTAAAAAGCCGAATGTTTTTTCTTAGAGGACCTCCCAGTGTCAGGGTAAGGTCATTTAAACTGTTCGATTCCGGAGAAATCGCATCGGTTTCGTATTGCAGCGAACCCTTGAGAGTGCCGCCACCCGTTTTGAGTGTGCGCTGCACGATTCCGGCATTAGCGCCCCCCAGATCGGCACTGTAACCGCCAGACTGAATCCTCAGCTGTTCAACTGCTTCGGGAATGACCGTAACAAGGTTTTGCCCGCCGCCGCCACTCATCGTGCCGGCCTGCTGACCGGTTTGAATTATACCGGAAACTCTTACTGCCCGGGTGGTTGCCCCTTCCAGCTCATAGCCGACTTCATCCGGGCGGCTGCCGCGAATGGATAACATATTATTTTGGGCTACTACGCCAGCTTGGGTTGCTATAATTGCGGCAATATCACGTGTTGCAAAATTTCCAATTTGCTGGCCGTCCACACTACGTACCGCATTCGTGGAGCTGATCTCTACTAATGGCCGTTTTGCAACGATCACTATCGATTCACCTTCTACTGCCGCAACTTCCATGGTTACGTCTAAGTGAGTCGTCAGTCCGCCTGATATGCGAACATTGTTGATGGTGACCCGCTTGTACCCGATATAGTCCACTCTAACGCTGTAGCTACTAACAGGAATAGCAAGAATGTGATAGTCGCCATTTTCATCTGCTGCTGCACCGAAAGAGGTTCCGGAAATACTGATGTTGGCGCCAGAAAGCGGTGTGCCATCCTTAGACGTCACGGTTCCGGCAAGCTTTCCGGTGGTTTGGCCAAACGTTGTGCCGAACAAAATGATCATTACGACAATGAATAGGTTTCTCTTTTGCATAGCGATTCCTCCTTCGGTGTTATTACTTATCACCTGTAAACGTGGGGCGCTTAACCATTATCCCGTTTTCTCTCATTGCTTTTTTAGGCCGTCAGACGGCATCTGTTTGTTATTGCTAAAAACGATGCGGTGACCTACTGACACATGTTTTATCAAAAGCCTGCCTTGTGAACCCCCTAGCTTTATACCCTTAAGATCAAATAACGGTAGACGCGGGTCACGATGCTAGCGGCTGGGAAAATGACAAAATCAGTCTTTAAAAGTTCCGGCTCTTGAGCACGGTGGAAAAACGGTTTGTTTGACTGACGCGACGACCCTTTTCCCATAACCCGGCGTTATCGTTTCTTTACGATTTTACCAGGTATTAGATTGTTTGTCAATGAAAAACATTAATAACCTGAGTCAGCGCTATTCCTTAATTATATTTTAGTATTAATATTATTAATATTAATAGTTTACCATTAAACACCCTAGGGAATCCACCGGGAATATCTGTCACAAAAGCGTCTATTAATGAAGGAATTTATATTTTATTGGATGTGCTAACAACGTGATTGGAATCACTGCAACATACCGAAAGCGTATATTCTAATTTTTGGTTTTTAACGGGTGAACACCTTTTAAACAACCGCCTTAGCGGATCGGATGGTTTGCCCGGTTTTGATCAAAACCGGTAAATTTATCTATCTAAGAAGAAGAGCTGTGCAAGCGCCAATAGATTCAGGTCATTCATAATTCATGTAATTGTTTCAACCCTAGTAAAAATCATATCGTAACGGTTCAGTAATATCAATATACTTCCGCACGCCGGGTGTAGCCGGGTTGATTGTCCGGTACTATCAGCCGTGCCGAACGATTATTGGTGAGGCGGATCGTTGGGCCGGTTCGTATTAAAAGGGTAGGGGATCGTCACCAAAATAGTCGCCACCGTCTTTGTCTTTCACCGTATTTTCTTTATCCGTATTATTATTTGGTGCGTTTCCTTTATACCCGTCCGGGCTACGCCTGGCGTTATTGTTTCCTGCACTATCATTTTGGAAGCTACGGGAAGACAGGGGTGTCAAAATATTTGTTAAGACTTCCGTTATATACCGCTTGACGCCATCTTTATCTTCCCAATTGCGGGTCTGTAATTTGCCTTCAACATAGACCATATCACCTTTATTGATATACTGCTGAATAAACTCGGCGGTTTTTCCAAAGGCCACGATTCGATGCCAGTCGGTGGTCTCTTGTTTGTTACCCTCGCGATCGCGCCGGACATCGTTGGTAGCCAGTGTGAAATTTGCCACGGCCGTGCCGGATGGTGCGACCCGTACTTCCGGATTTTGTCCGAGCCGGCCGACCAAGATGACTTTATTTACACTTCCGCGCTGCATAATTCCTCCAATAAATTTGTAATTTCAGTGTATAAATCTTCCAGCTTGCCCACCAGCCAACCATAAATAGTCGCACTGCTGGCCTTGAGTGCAATAGCTTCGAACACACCCGTCCTTACCGGCCAGGTCGTTTCCCGAAAGGACTCCAGGCCCGGGTGATTTCCCTGAACAATTGTTACACCGGGGGGCTGTGTTTTTTCATAAACCCGGGACATATCCGGAAATCGAGGACCCAGTATTGCCGCAGTGGGTCCGATTAAAGGATTTTCGTGGGTCAGGTTAATGTGATCGGCCACCGGTTTATTTTCCGTCAGATTATCCGTGGGGTTAAACAGCAGTAAAAACTCCTTAACGCCTTCTTCTCGGAGCCCGATGATCTGTTTGCGCGCCCGGGTAGCCTCGGTTCGAAAAACAAACACGGGTGTATCCGGGATCCAGTGCATAATGTCGTGCCTGAAAACTTCATCCGTAATAATAACGGGCTTCATTATTCGGTATCCGTATCATCCTTGGTCTTGCCCGGCTTCGACCGTAAATTCTCATTTAGTGCTTTTTCAAACGCCTGAGTGTCCTTTCCGGTGTCACCGGTTTCGGCGTCTGTTTCCCGGTTCGGTTCGTCTCCGGGCGTTGAGGCCGGCTTTTCTTCTTCCTCGTCCGACAAATCTGAAATGGTCAGATCAGTTTTTGAGAAATCGATAATTCGTTCTTTGCTTCCCGGTTCAACAAAATCCGCCGTTTCATGGGCTGGCGCACTAATTTCCACCTCCATCACGGCCTCTCTCGAGAATTCAATCTCCAGCGCCTCCTGATAGGTTCGCAGGATGGTTTTGAAATTCATGATAAATCCATCCCGCTTTAGTTTCAGGTCGCGTATCTGGTTTTGCAGATTACCAAGTTGCTCTTTGGCTGAATAGAGCAGCGCATTTTTTTCGGTGCGTGCTTTTTCAAGAGTAGCAGCAGCCTCTTTTTCGGCGCTTTTTACTGCCTTTTCAGCGGAATCCTTGGCCATTACCAACGCCGAGTTCATGGCTTTTTCGATATTTTTATATTTATCCAGTTCGGATTTCTGGTTTTTTAACTCCTCCTGGAGTTCGTTTTTCTCCTGAATCAAATTTTCCATTTCCTCGGCTGCCAACTCTAAAAATTCATGCACCTGGTCACGGTTCAAGCCCAGTGCACCTTGTTTGAATTCCTGTTTGCGTAAATCCAGTGGCGTTATACGTGCCATAGAAATCTCCTAATCCCGTTCGCCGAATATGGCCCGGCCGACGCGCACATGAGTTGCGCCCTCGGCAATGGCCAGCTCAAAATCATCTGTCATACCCATGGATAAGTCCATTTTTCGCAGCGTTGGAGCGAAAAGCGTCTGAATCTGCTCTGCGAGCTGCCGTAGCTGTTTAAAAGCCTTTAAAACTAGGTCCCGATTCTCCGTGTGGGGACCAATGGCCATCAATCCCCGGATATTCAGTGTACGCTGTTCCAGACAATACCCCACCAGGTCGGAAGCTTCATCCGGCGGGACGCCAAATTTTGATGCTTCACCGGATACATTTACCTGGACAAATACCGGCAGGGTGGCGCCCGGTTGTTTTTCCGCGGTTTGCCGGTTCAGCGCTAACGCTATTCGTTCCGAATCCACACTATGCACAACGTCAAAAAGCCCGGGTATATATTTCGCTTTATTGGTCTGCAGGTGGCCGATAAGGTGACGCTTAATACCGTTCAAGTCAAGTAAGGGAAATTTTTTTCGGGCTTCCTGAAGCCGGTTTTCACCGATGTCTTTCAGCCCGGCTTCAATAGCGGCTACCATCATTTCGACCGGTTTCCGCTTGGTCACGCCAATCAAGGTAATCCGATCACTTTGGCGGCCGGCGGTTTCGGCCGCCTGACAGATGCGTTCCTGAACACGAGCCAGGTTATCAATGATCATTTGTTGGTAATTAGCAACCATGATCTTGGGTTGATTATTTTCCAGACCATCGCCGTTCGGTTAATCACTCTTCAAAGGCATCTAGCTGTTCACCGTCGGCTGTTTCCTCGTTGTTTTCGAGACCAGAATCCTCTGCCTGATTCACTTCCAATTCGTTTTCGCCTGTAAAATGCTTTTCGTCGGCATCTTCCTGGACCCGCGTCACCGCTGAAATACTGTCACCTTCATCCAGGCGGATCAGGCGAACACCCTGGGTGTTCCGGCCAATACTCCTAATTTTCCTAACGGGCAATCGGATTAGAACACCCTTGGCGGTAATAATCATGAGATCATCCTGATCCACCACTTCCAGCAAGGCGAGCATTTTTCCAACCTTAGGCGTTACTTTAACCGTAATAATTCCTTTACCGGCACGATTCTGAACCCGATAGTTGATGATTTCCGTCCGTTTCCCGTAGCCCTTTTCCGTGGCGGCCAGGACTGTTCCCTCGCGCTTCACCACTACCATACCCACGACCCGGTCATTTTTGCCGGAGAGTTTGATTCCGGCTACTCCCATGGTCTTGCGGCCGGTGGGGCGGACCTGATTTTCGTTGAATCGAATGGATTTGCCGTTATGGGTGCCCAGCAAAATATCATTATCGCCGTTGGTTAATTTGGCGTCGATCAGGTAATCACCTTTACGAATATCGATGGCAAAAATCCCCCCGCGTTGGGGACGGCTGTAGGCTTCCAGCAGGGTCTTTTTCACCAGACCGTTGGAAGTGGCCATAATAATGTGTCGGTTCCCACTGAAATCGCGGACCGTTATATAGGCTTTGATTTTTTCCACCGTTTCGATGCCTAACAGGTTAACAATAGCCCGGCCGCGCGTGGCTTTACCCGCCTGTGGTAGCTGATGAACTTTGATCCAGTAGCACTTTCCGGCATCGGTAAAAAAGAGAATGTAATCATGTGTGGAAGCGACAAACAGATGTTCCACGAAATCATCATCCCGGGCCTTGGCGCCGGATGAACCGCGTCCGCCGCGATTTTGCCGGCGATAGCCACTGACCGGATAGCGCTTAATGAAACCGTTGTGGGTGATGGTGATGACCATCTCTTCTTCGGCAATCATATCCTCGACGGTGAAATCCTTGGCATCCGCGATAATCTCGGTGCGCCGTGCATCTCCGTAACGTTGTTTTACCTCGGCCAATTCTTCCTTGATAATTTCCATGCGCAGGCCGCGATTGCTCAGGATTTCTTTAAGTCTGGCAATGAGTTTGAGGATCTCTTTGTATTCTTCGATGATTTTCAAGCGTTCAAGACCGGTCAGTCTTTGGAGACGCATATCCAAAATCGCCTGTGCCTGAACATCCGACAACTCAAATCCGGTCATCAATTGTTCTTTGGCCATCGCCGGGTTTTTGGATTCGCGGATGGTCTTGATCACCGCATCGAGATTATCGAGAGCGATTTTCAATCCCTCTAAAATGTGGGCGCGTTTTTCCGCTTCAGCTAGATCATATTTTGTCCGGCGCACCACCACGGCGTGGCGGAAGCTGATAAAATGACCGATCATTTCCTTGAGGTTCATGACTTTAGGGAGACCATCCACCAAAGCCAACATGATGGCGCCGAAAGTTTGCTGCATCTGCGTATGTTTGTAGAGCTGATTCAACACGATTTCCGGAATAGCGTCCCGGCGCAGTTCAATCACAACCCGGATACCATCCTTATCCGATTCATCACGCAAATCGGAAATACCTTCGATCTTCTTAGCGTGAACCAGTTCAGCAATTTTTTCAATCAGAGATGATTTGTTGACCTGATACGGAATTTCAGTGACAATCAGTTGTTCGCGGCCGTTTTTTTGTTCTTCCACGCTAACCCGGGCGCGGACCTTCATTTTACCACGGCCCGTTTCATAAGCTTCTTTGATACCGCCGGAACCATAAATAATCGCACCGGTTGGGAAATCGGGACCTTTTATATATTCCATCAGTTCGGATATTTCGATTTCCGGATTCTCGATCTGGGCAATGACCGCAGCCACAACTTCGGACAGGTTTTGGGGCGGAATATTCGTTGCCATACCTACGGCGATCCCGCTGGCTCCGTTGATCAGCAAGTTGGGAATAACCGCCGGCAAAACCGTTGGCTCCTGCAAGCTATCATCAAAGTTGGGCATGAACCTAACGGTGTCTTTATCCAGATCTCTGAGCATTTCACCGGCAATTCGCTTCATGCGAGCCTCGGTATAGCGCATGGCCGCGGCATTATCGCCGTCAATAGAGCCAAAATTTCCCTGGCCGTCTACCAGCGGGTAGCGGAGTGAAAAATCCTGTGTCATCCGCACCATGGTGTCATAAACCGCGGTATCACCGTGGGGGTGATATTTGCCCAAAACATCACCCACGATACGAGCCGATTTACGATAAGAACGGTTGTATTGTACTCCCAGTTCCAGCATCCCGTATAAAATGCGCCGATGGACCGGCTTCAGTCCGTCGCGGACATCCGGAAGGGCACGTGCCACAATAACCGACATGGAATAATCCATATAGGAGCGTTTCATTTCATCTTCAATGTTGGCACGAATAATATTCTGTCTTTGAATTTCCAACTTCACCTCATCCTTAGCTTAGATTCTGCTGCAAGTTTGTTTGGCCTTTACCGGTTTTGCCTTTTTACAATTAAATATCCAGATTTTCCACATAGTGAGCATGGGTTGTTATAAAATCACGCCGCGGTTCCACATCGTCGCCCATCAGAATGGTGAAAATACGGTCTACCGCCGCGGCATCCTCCAGATTAACCTGCTTGAGTGTCCGTGTCTCCGGATCCATGGTTGTATGCCACAGTTGGTCGGGGTTCATTTCACCCAAACCTTTGTAGCGCTGGATGTTTACCTTTTCACCGCCACCTTTGGCGAGGTGCTTGATAACCACATCCCGTTCCTGCTCGTCGTAAACATAGCGCTCTTTTTTACCAACCTTTACCCTGTAAAGGGGTGGCATACCGATGTAAATATTTCCGTTTATAATTAATCCCGGGAAATAGCGATAAAGAAAGGTGAGGAGGAGGGTTCGGATATGGGCGCCATCCACGTCGGCATCCGTCATGATGATAATTTTGTGGTACCGCAGTTTTTCCAGCTCGAAATCTTCCTTAAACCCAGCGCCGAGTGCTGTAATAATAGTTCGAATCTCATTGTTGTTGAGGATTTTATCAATACGGGCCTTTTCCGTGTTGATAATTTTACCACGCAAGGGCAGAATTGCCTGATAACGCCGGTCGCGGCCCTGTTTTGCCGAACCACCAGCCGAGTCACCCTCAACGAGGTACAATTCACAGATCGACGGATCTTTAGCAGAGCAATCGGCCAATTTTCCGGGCAAGTTTGACGATTCCAACAAGCTTTTACGGCGCGTCAATTCCCGGGCTTTACGAGCTGCTTCACGGGCCTGGGCCGACAAAAAACATTTCTCAACAATGCGTTTCCCCACGGAGGGATTTTGCTCTAAAAATTCATTCAACCCGTCATTAACAAACGAGTCGACGACGCCTTTGATCTCACTGTTTCCAAGCTTGGTCTTGGTTTGGCCTTCAAATTGGGGTTCGGCTACTTTTACCGACAGGACCGCTGTCATACCTTCGCGTACATCATCACCCGAAAGGGATACATTGGATTTTTTCAGTAGGTTGTTTTTAGATGCATAATTATTGAGTGAACGGGTTAAAGCCGCCCGAAAACCTGAGAGGTGAGACCCACCTTCAATAGTATTAATGCTATTCACATAGGTCAGAATATTTTCCTGATAACTGCTACTGTACTGGATGGCAACTTCTATGGGTACGCCATCCTTCTCGCCCTCGAAGGCGATAATTTTTTCGTGAAGCGGTTGTTTATTCTCGTTAAGAAATTTCACGAACTCCACGAGGCCGCCCCGATATAAGAATATTTCTTCCTGGATATTGCCGGGATCCCGTTCGTCTCGCAAGGTGATAGTTACACCTTTATTGAGAAAGGCGGATTCGCGCATGTGCTCAGCCAAAATATCCCATTCGTAATCCACCAGGCGGAAAATTTCACCGTCGGCGAGATAGCGAACCTTCGTGCCCGTTTTCCTGGTTTTATGCGTTTTTTGGAGAGCGGAGGCAACTTTTCCCCGTTCATAGCGCTGGGTATAAACAAAACCATCCCTGAAAACTTCCACCTCCAGCCATTCGGCGAGTGCGTTTACTACGGATACACCGACACCGTGCAATCCTCCGGAAACTTTATAGGTCCCCTTGTCGAATTTTCCGCCCGCGTGTAAAACAGTCATAACCACCTCAACCGCCGGCCGGTTCTCGTCTTTCTGGATATCAATCGGGATACCACGGCCATTATCTTCCACGGTAACGATGTTACCTTGCTCGATGACCACATTGATCTGGTCACAATATCCAGCCAGAGCCTCATCGATAGAGTTGTCCACAATTTCATAGACCAAATGGTGCAGGCCGCGCTTGCTTACATCCCCGATATACATAGCCGGACGCTTGCGCACAGCCTCCAGGCCTTTGAGAACCGTAATGTTTGAAGCGGTATAGGTTGATTTTTTTTCTTCCGCCAGCTTATTAATATTCTCACTCATGTAAACTTGATATCCTTAATGGTATTCCTGGTTAAAAGCTGATTCAGATCAGCTAAGATTTTTCGTTTCAGAAACATCAGTTCATTTCGCCAAACCGGCGAATCCACGGCAACAAACAGAATATTTTTCTCGATTTTCAACGGTGTGGTAACATGGGCAATTTGATCACCCACTACATTATCCCACAAATACAAGGCCTTGTGCTGCTCCATCGGTTTTTCAATTTTGAAATGACGAATCGCTTCCCGCAGGGCGTCGCCAATTGTTCTAGGCTGCGACATCACGTAGTTTCCCTGTATCAAAAACGGTTAGTTTGTCAGACTCCAGTGTTAATCCGTGGCGGCGAAGATCGGCCAGGTCAGTGGAGGTAATAAAAATTTGATAGCCCGGGTCCAGTGATTGCATGATCTGGGTGCTGCGCTGGACGTCCAGTTCGGAAAACAGATCATCCAACAAGTAGATTGGCCGTTCCTGTAAATGATTCTCTAAAAATCGTCCCTCGGCAAATTTCAGTGCTACCAGAACCAGTTTATGTTCACCCATTGAACCGTATTTGCGCAATTCCCGGCGGTTCAGATAAAACAGATACAAATCTCGTTGAGTACCACAAGTGGTGGTTCCACGGCGAAGATCGGCTGGACGGTTGGCTATTAACTGCCGTAAAATTGCCTCCCGGGTAGCAGCGGGTTGGTCTGATCTAATGGATGGGACATAGGTCATTTTGAACGATTTATTAGGTTCAAGTTTTGGATAGAGGTCATACACTAGTGACGTGTAAACTTTAAAATATTTAGTGCGGTCATCCTGAAGAACAGCACCGTATTGGGCTAATTGTTCATCCAGTGCATCCAGCAGACTATTATCCACCACATAATTCTCACCGGCGTAATTATTTAAATGGGCATTACGTTGTTTCAGCGTTCGGTTGTAGTGTTGCAGGGCGTCAAGATAGGTTGAATCAATTTGTGAAAATAATTTGTCAAAAAACTGACGTCGGTTAACCGGCGATCCGGTGGTAATGACACCATCCTCGGGAGCAAGGCAAACCACCGGAATCCGGCCGATAAGTTCAGCTTGGTTTGTTAACGGCGCACCATTGATTTTTATTTGTTTGGGGCGAGATTCGGAAAGGATTGTTTCCACGCGGATCGCGTGTTTTGTTGCTTTAACAAAATTGCCTTTAACTCGCGCTTCACCGGTGCCGTAACGCAACAAATCATTATCTAAAAAAGTTTTAAAGCTGCGTGTATAAGCCAGTGTATGAATGGCTTCGAGAACCGTGGTCTTGCCGGCGCCGTTTTCACCAAATAAAATATTGGTGTGCTCCCCGAAGCTGAGGGCTACGTGGTCATATACCCGAAAATTTTTCATGGAAAGGGACTTAATCAGCATGCACCAGGCTAGCGCTAACCGGCCTCCATCAAGTTTCACGTGTCATAACAATTAATAATCTTACGGTATTCAATAAGCAAGCCGGCCCGGTGATCAACTAACTATTGATTCGAATGGGCATCAACAACATGAGCAGATCTTCTTTATCGGCCTGCTTTTCTGGCAGGATGATGCCCGGACCAATGGCCGTACTCAGTTTAAAAACCGCTTTTTCGGTTTCCACATTTCGTAGCAGATCGCGCATATACAGTGAATTATATCCGATAGTTATCTCTTCGCCAGTGTACTCAATTAAGACTTCTTCCTTGGCGGAGGTGCTGTTTTCAGGATCCTCCGTGTAAACCTCTAATAAACCCGGGTGTAGTTTTAACGCCAGTTGATGGGTCGTCCGGTTTGCAAAAATCGAAATTCTTCTAACCGTATTCATTAGGTCGTTGGCGTTGACCGTAAAGGTTTTATCGTTTCCCGAGGGAATAACTGCTTGATAATCAGGATAGTGTTCATCGATTACCCGGGAATAAATCTCAGTTCCCTTGGTTTCGACTTTCACATGGTCATTTGCAACACTGAAATCGACCTCTTTTAAGTCCGGTAAAATGGTTTGGAGTAATTGGAGAAATTTTGTCGGAATGATAACCTTAGCGGTTCCATCGGAATTTGAAAATCCTTTATTAATAAACCGGACCAGCCGGTGGCCATCAGTAGCCACGGTGCGAATGTCGGTGGCGTTAATTTCGAATGATACGCCCAGTAAGGCTGGTTTGAGTTCATCACGACCAACGGCGAACAAGGTTTTATCAATCAGGCGTTCCATGAGCTTGGCTGGCATGGTAAAACGGGTAACATTGGATAATTGCGGCGCCTCGGGAAATTCTTCCCCCGGACGCCCCTGAATTTTGTAAGTGCCTACACTGGTCTCCAAGCTGATGCGGTGTTCGTCATCCACGATAAACTTGAGTTCAATTTCGGGCAGTTCGTTGGTAATTTCCTGTAGCATTCTAGCTGGGATTGCTACCGAGCCATCATCACCGTTAAGCAGATCGACTTCCAGTACATAGGTTATCTCGATGTCCGATGTACGCAGGAAGAGATGGCCATTCTCAATGGAAAACAGGATATGGTTTAAGATTGGCATGGTTGACCGGGTCGGGCTAACCTTGATTATCTTCTGAACGCCGGCCTGGAGGACCGATTTCTCGACAGAAAATTGCATCCTTAACTCTCCAAATACACAATTAACAATAGTTTAAACATTTTTCGCCATAAGTGTGATAAAATAACATCAATGGCTTGTGATTCAAAGCTCTAAGGCAATTTGACAAGGGCTTTTTAATAAGGTACTGATCTTAAGAATTACTAGATCTATATTGATATAAAATTACGTAGTAGTATACGTAATTCATCCACTTTGTGAATAAGTTTGCGGCCGGAACCGGTAACTCGCTGAGGTTCAATTTTTCACAACGATCAAAGACGTTTTAGGTCGAAGTGGATAAACCCGAAATCCGGGTAAAGAGTGGTCGTAATTTGGTAGAACCAACTTAGTTATACACAGCCATTGAAATTTTTCAATGCTAAAAACCGGTGTGGATAAGTTTTTACGAGAATATGTTGATAACCGATGCTGAAAAATACACTATCCTAATAAAAATAAACAGGTAGGAGACGGAATTAGCTCAATTAGCTGTGGACAAGTCTCTGGATTAGCAGCTTTTTTTAAAAAATGCGAATTAGGGTCCGGAATTTTAGAGCACCATTTTAATGTTGATATACATTTTCTGACGCTGTTCTTCCAGCCATTTTTGTAATCGCTCCATTTGTTTCTTTTGAAGCGTCATGGACTCAAGCTCAAACCAGTTGTTTTTCAGGGTTAGTTCACCACCGGCGAACTTTTGATGAATTAACACGATGTTATACTGATCAAGAGCGGTGAAAGGCATTGAAATTTCGCCTTCGTGCAGTTGTTCAAGCGGCCCCTGCATCTCCGGCGGTATGGTAGTGATGTCAGTTTTTCCGGCGCGGCCATTACGAGCCTTTAAATCCGAATCGGTAAGATATTTTTTAGCAGCTTCAGCAAAAGTGATTTTACCACTGGTGATGTCTGACCGGATCTGCATCAGGCTGTCCCGCATGGCAAGGGAATCGGTAGTGGTAGCCTTGGGTTTGATCAAAATATGAGAGACATTGATCTTATCTCCCCGCCGCTCAATCAGTTTAATAATATGCAATCCAAACTGAGTTTTCACCACACCGCTGATCTGGCCGACCCGCAGGGCGTAAGCCGCGGCTTCAAAGGGTTTGACAAAATTGCCACGGGAGGTGAATCCGATATTGCCACCATTAGGGGCGCTGCCGGGGTCTTCCGAATATTTTTGCGCCATCCTGGCAAACGTCGTACGCCCATCAATAATTCGTTGGCGAATATTTAAAAGCGTGTCCCGGGTCGCGGTTATTGCGTCTACGCCGGCCGCAATTGGCAAAGATATGATTGAAAAATCGACCGCCGGGTTGATAGCCGGGAAACTATCCTTGTGGGTTGCATAAAATTGCTCCACCTCCCGGCGACCGACTTTGATATTGCTGAATAATTGGCGTTTAACCTCTTCCACGATCTGATTGCTGTGAATCTGATCCTGGTAGTAACGCCTGATTTTTCGAGGGCTGATTCCAAAGGCTTTCTCCACCTGATCCAAGCCACCGTACTGTTGCTCCAAATTGGACATGAGTTGTTCTACTTGAGATTCCACATTACGGTCTTTGACCTGGATGGTTTCCTGGCGGGCATATTCCAACAAAACCTGTTGATTGATCAGTTCGTTCAGCGACTGAGCGCGCAGTTGATTATAGGCTTGAGCGTTTTGGTAGGGATCCAGTTTTTTTTGTGCACCCATCAGTTGTGCCATTTGCTCGACCTCGGAGTAGAGGATCGCTTTCTGTCCCACTACTGCCGCCAACCCATCAATAAGTGACTGTCCCTGGATCAAGGAAAAAATCAGAGCAAAAAGAACCAAGTGCTTAATAATCGTATTTCGTTTCATTTTAGTCCTGCTTTGAATTCAAAACGGCCGGATGGAAATTCACATTGGCGTGGCGCCGCAGGCTATCAATCTTTGTCTGCCGGATACTTTTTTGTTTATCGATCGCCAGTCGTCCGGCAATTTCATCCCAGACCTCTTCTAGGGGTCGTACACTATTTTTATCATACCACTGGGTTACATTCATCACGTGATAGCCAAAATCCGATTTAAGAGGGCCAATAATCCCGGTGGTCCGGCTGCGGGCGAGCCGATTGCGAATTTCCGGAATAAGATCGCTGAGTTTAATTAAGCCGGTTTCGTTCTGATACTTTCTTAAAAACTCAGCTTTTTTATCAAGATCGTTATCCCGCAACACCTTGCGCAGTTCACGGGCTTCATCGCGTGTGGGCAACAACACCTGTAACGCAAACACCTCGTCCTCATCACGAACGAAGGACCGTTTGTGTTTAGTGTAGTAGTTCCGTACCTCCTGATCGGAGATTTCCGCTGATTGACGCAAATATTTTTGCATAATTTTGTCGGCCAGCAATCGGCGATGGTAGGTGGCCACCTGTTCCAGGAAGGTAGGGTCTTGATCCAGAAGTGTCTTTTTTGCTTCCTGGGCCAACAGGGTTTCCTGAATCCAGCTTTCAACCAACTGAGTTTTTTGTAAGCTGTCCAGCTGATCGAAATTAT
This sequence comes from uncultured Lentisphaeria bacterium, assembly GCA_964543125.1. Classification (GTDB taxonomy): domain Bacteria; phylum Fidelibacterota; class UBA8477; order UBA8477; family UBA8477; genus CAZIWX01. Next base: position 32,955 of record CAZIWX010000008.1, read on the forward strand.
CGACCAGTGATTCCAAATCGCTTCGGGTCAAGGCGGCGTCATTGACTTCCGCCACCACGTCGTCCGAATTATGCCGACCACACCCCACCAGCAGCGCCAGGCCAAGCAGAACCACTAAAAACCGCAAGATCAAGGGCCGCACTAGCTGTTGGCCTGGGTTTTTTTGGGTGTTTTGGCGTGATAGGTGTCTATTGCAGCGTCATAGTTGACGGTTACACCATATTTTGCCAGCAAGGTTTGATAGGTTGCTGTTGTTTGCTTCTCGCGCAACTCCCGGTTGATGTCGGTACGCACCCGGGCCTTAACCTTTTCATACGCAATCGGACCAGCAGCGGTCTTGTGCTTGAGTTGGATGATGGACCAGCCGGTACCCAGTTGAATGGGTTCCGAAATTTCACCCGGTTTAAGCTGGAATGCTTTTTTGCCCATCTCGCCGTAACGTCCGGCAGCAAAGGGTGGTAGTTCGCCATCACGTTCTTTAGCGGATTTGCGCTCCGAATATTTCCGGGCCAGCAAACCAATATCCTGGCCGGCTTTGATTTGCTTGTAAACCTTATCGGCCAAGGATTTATCCTTAACATACACTTCACGCACAACCACTTTTTCTTTGTCGGAATAGCGATCGGCTTTGTGGTCATCGTAATATTTTTGCAGCTCTTCATCATTCGCCACAAGCTTTTTGTTTATTTCATCACGAACGAAGGAGTTGTACAAGATCCTATCCCGGACAGCTACTAAATCATCTTTAAACTTTTGTTCCTGGTCATAATGATGCTTGTGGCCATATTCGATAATCAGATAGTGGATCACCATATTGTCCAGCAAGGTACCGAAGTCGTTGCGAGATTGGACCGAAGGCCGTTGGGAAGGACCCAGTTTTTCAACCTCATTAATGATCCAGTCTTTGTTGTATGGTTGACCGTTGATACTGAAGAACGGTAGGGTAAAATTGATCTTTTTCAATACAAAATCCAGCGTCCCGACCTTATGAGTGGAGCCATTCCAAATCTTGAAGAAAGTATCGATGTTTTTGACATTGGGCTGGTAATTGTTATCAGCCTTTATGTCCGAAATGAAATGATTAGCCAGCTCGCGCATGTCTTTGGTCTTTTCCCGCATGGCCATGCGTCGAAGGTTTTCTTTTTCTTTTTCAAACGGCCGCTGTTCGACTTCCCGGCGGCCCTCCAGCTTGATAATGTGCAGGCCAAACCGGGTTTTTACAATGTCGGAGACCTCACCGGCCTTCATTTTGAAAGCAGTGTCTTGAAAGGGGCCAATCATCTTGCCCCAACCGAACCAACCCAGATCACCACCGTTGTTTTTGCCGGAAGGATCTTCTGTATATTGATTGGCCAGATCTTCGAATTTGGCGCCTTCTTTTAGTTGTTGCAAAATATGAGCACAGACCGCAAGCGCTTCCTGCTCGCTGCGAGTTGCTTTCGAACGCGGGAGACCGGCATATTGGATCAGGATATGGCGCGCGTGAATTTCATATTTGGCATTTTCATACATCTGTTTCAGGTAAGCCTCGCCAATAAGTGAATCCACGATTGCCCGCTCATAGACATAACTGAAAAGACGCTGATCTTCCATGTTATTAAGCCGCTTTTTGATGTCTTCTTTTTCAGGGTAGCCTTTTGCAAGTGCATCCGCTATAAAGAGCTGGTGCTGAACCAGATCATCAACTTTTTGCTTAATGTCTTCATCGCTGCTGGTGGCCAGCCGCTCAACCGGATAGTGATCCAGCATGTCCTGAACGGTTATGGTGTTTCCGTCAATAACCGCGAGGGTGGATTTTCCGGGGGACTTACTACACTGATTAAGAAAGATTATGCCTGTCAGCAAGAACACGAAAAGGCCGATATGTTTCATCATTTTAAAATCCTTATCTTGGTTTCTATGGGGCTGCATGATTTTGCGCTGAATATAGTCAATTAAAGCCTGTTTAGCCCGCAGGTTCCAAGGCTTCTAAAAACCGTCGCAACTCATCCAGGGAATTACTTTTTTCGGGAATGGAAATGACAAACGGCAGGGTTGCATTATTAAATATTTCAACACTTAAGCCACTTTTTGAAATTGCCTGGGATAGCCGGGCAATCAATGCGGGGCTGTTTTGAGCAACCATTTCCGAATGAAAATCACCCTGCGCCTTTTGGCTCTTGACCACCAGATGGCGCACCCCGAGGGCCTGCCCCAAAACCTGAACCCTTTTGCCGTTTAATAATTGTAGGACTTCTTGCGGAGGCCGTCCAAAGCGGTCCCGCAATTCTCCGTGCAATTTTTGTAGCGTGTTGGTTTCGGAGGCCGTTGCAATACGCCGATATAATGAAACGCGTTCATTTGGATCGGACACGTAATCATCTGGAATAAGCATCTCCAGCTCAATTTTAACATCCGGTTTTGGATAAACAGGCGCTCGTTCTTCAGACGCGCCCTGAATTTCTTCCAGGGTTTCTTTAAGAATCCGGGTATAGAGTTTATAGCCAATATTCGCAATGTGACCGCTCTGCTCGGTTCCAAACAAATTGCCGGAGCCCCGTATTTCAAGATCGCGCAGGGCAATTTCATATCCACCGCCGTAATGCGAGTGTCGTTCCAATGCGTTGAGACGCTGAACCGCCAGAATATTCAGCTGACGATAGGGGGGGGTGAGTAAAATTGCAAAAGCCCGGCGATTTGAGCGCCCCACCCGGCCGCGTAACTGGTAAAGCTGGGATAAACCGAATGTATCGGCTCGATTAATCAGAATTGTGTTTGCGTTTGGGTTGTCTAATCCTGATTCCACAATGGCGGTACTCAACAAAACATCGTATTCATGGTGGAAAAACCCCAGCATGACCCGCTCCAGTTCAGAGCCTTGCATTTGACCATGACCAACGGAAAAACGCGCTTCGGGCACCAGGTGTTCGAGCTTTTCCAACAAGATGCCGATAGATTCAATCCGATTGTGAACAAAATATATCTGACCCCCGCGATCCAGTTCCCGCAGAATAGCTTCCCGAACCAACGCTTCCTTGAATTCCATGACGCATGTTTCCACGGGTTGCCGCTCACGGGGCGGCGTATTGAGCAGACTGTAATCCCGCACACCCATCAAGGACATTTGCAGTGTGCGGGGAATGGGGGTGGCGGTCAGGGTAAGGCAATCCACATCCAGCTTAAGCTCTTTAACTTTTTCCTTGTGTTTAACGCCAAACCGATGCTCTTCATCAACAATCAGCAACCCTAAGTCTTTGAATTTCACATCTTTTGATAAAAGACGATGAGTTCCCACCAGAATATCTACCCGACCCCTGGCCGTCGCCGCCAAAGTCTCGCGGATTTCTTTAGCGGACCGAAAACGGGAGAGCACGGCGGTTTTCACCGCGAAGCCATCAAGCCGTTCGCGCAGGGTCTCATAGTGCTGCTGCGCCAAAATGGTCGTCGGAACTAATATGGCCACCTGTTTTGAATCAGAGACCGCCTTAAAGGCGGCACGAACAGCGACCTCCGTTTTACCAAATCCCACATCTCCGCACAACAATCGATCCATGGACCGATTGGATTCCATGTCGATTTTAATTTCTTCGGTGGCTTTAAGTTGATCGGTTGTTTCGTCGTATAAAAACGCGGCTTCCATTTTTTCCTGTAAGTCGGTGTCCGGGGCAAAGGCGTGACCGGAAGTTTGAAATCGGCGAGCATACAGGGACATCAATTCAGAGGCATATTTTTCTACCGATTTACGGGTTTTAAATTTTAGCTGTTCCCATTCGGTGGTGCGCAGCCGGGTAATTTTTGGAGACCCGTCCCCACCCTCATATTTATGTACCCGATCCATTTTATCAACGGGCACATAAACTTTATCACCCTCTTGATATTCAATGGTTAATACTTCGCGGGGCTTTCCGTTTACCTTAAGTATCTGTACACCGTGGTAAAGACCAACTCCATAGTCCAGGTGGACAACGAAATCTTCCTCTGAAAATTCGTCTACGGAGGAAAGGGGTTTGGATGGAAAAAAGCGCTGAACAATGTTTCGCCGCCGCCGTCGATCAAAAATTTGATGGTCGGTAAATATTGCGAGATGGTGGGTGTGGTCAATAAAGCCGGCCGATAGATTCAACAAAACCGGCGTAAACTTCTCTTTATCGAAAAGATTCAAGAGTCTTTCGGCTTGAATTTTCGATTCAGCCGTAATAAACACCTCGTAACTAATTTCGTGGAGATAATTCAACCGATGTCGAAATGCATCCAGGTTGCGACGAAAAGACACTTGGGGTTCGATGGAGAAAACCGGCGCCGAAACACCAGGTGGCCGGCCGCCCCAAATAGATACTAAGTTATTATTTATTAACCGGTTATAAATTTTACTTGCTGCTTTGGCAAGCTCTTCGCCTTCCATTACCGGGCGGTACATAAATAGATTGATGCCGGACGGAATTAAATCCAGCAGGACCTCGGTTGTAACTGTTGAAAAGGGCTTTTGGTTGAAAACAACAACCTCCGTTAGATTGGACAGGGAACGTTGGGTTTCCGGTTCGAACTGACGAGCCGATTCGAGATGATTTCCAAAAAAGTCGAGACGAAGCGGGTGTTCGGCTTCTCCGGGGAAAAAATCCACAACACCGCCGCGAATAGCAAAAGTGCCCGGCTCGACCACAAACCGTTCTCGCACAAAGCCATAACTTTCAAGTTGGGTTTCAATCTCCTGGAAAGAATAGATTGAGCCAACCCTTAAGCTCATGCGTTCAAGTGCATGAGAGCGAACACCACTTAAAAGATCGATATAGGTAACGAGGTAGATTCCCGGCTGTTGATTGACCAGCCGGTGTAAGGCTGATAGAGACTGTCCGGAATCCGTACCCGAGAGAGGATTTTTCCCGCTATATAAAACAGCCCCGGCACCCAATAATCCCAACAAATCGTTGAATACGGGGTCTGCAACATTCTGATCCGGCAGGATCACCAGGTTTACAAGCGCCGGATCGAGCAGGCGGGCCAGATAAATGCCGAGGGCTCCAGAATCCACACCGGCAAGGGCTCTCTGTGTGGTTACCAGAGGAAATTTGTTTAAGATGATTTCAGGGCGTTCCACGTGAAACATAATTTTTTTTCAGATGGACCATCAAGACTGCAATATCAGAGGGCTTCACACCAGAAATGCGTGCTGCCTGGCCCAGGGTTTCGGGTTGGATTTGGTTCAATTTTTGACGGGCTTCGGTAGATAACGCGGAAATAGCCATATAATTAACCCCCGGCGGCAGGCTGGCTGACTGCAAACGCTCCATTTTCCTCACCTGGTCCCATTCTCGCTTGATGTAACCAGCGTAACGCACATCCGTTGCAATTAAATCCAGCAAATATGGTTGCAACTTTTGAACCCAGTCCGGCAGCAAGAATAGAAAAGATTGAATGGACATGCCGGGTCGCCTCAAGACGGCCGCAATTGACAGGTTTTCTGTGGTCGACGCCTCACCGGCCGCATTCAACATTGGATTTAGGCTGTGACCAGGCAAAAATGTTTTTTCAAAAAACGTTTCGGCTTGTTCTACAATTTCCTGGTCCTGTTGATATTTCCGGAAGATTGATTCAGGGAGCAAGCCCAGGCGGTATCCATATTTCCCTAGCCGGAAATGAGCGTTGTCATATCGCAACAACAATCGATGTTCAGCCCGGGAGGTAAACATTCGATAGGGTTCATCCGTATCCTTGGTGATAAGATCATCAATCAAGACACCGATATAGGCTTCGTGTCGACCAAGGATAAAGGATTGTTTCCCAAGAAGTTTAAGGGCGGCGTTAACACCTGCCATAAAGCCCTGGGCGGCCGCTTCCTCATATCCTGAAGTACCATTAATTTGTCCGGCCAAATAAAGACCCGCAACCCGCTTGGTTTCCAACGTACGCTTAAGCTGACGAGGTGGGAAAAAATCATATTCTACAGCATACCCAGGGCGAATAAACTCAACTTTTTCCAGCCCGTCCACCGTACGCAGGGCAGCCAATTGAACATCTTCCGGAAGGGAAGAAGAGAAACCATTTACATAAATTTGATCCGCATTCAGCCATTCCGGTTCGAGGAATATCTGGTGGGATAATTTATCCTTGAAGCGCACAACCTTATCTTCAATGGATGGACAGTATCTCGGACCAACCCCCTTAATAACGCCCCGGAAGAGTGGGGATCGATCCAGGTTGCTGTAAATCAAAGCATGAGTTTCCTCGTTAGTAGCGGTGATATAGCAAGGAATATTCAACGGCTGAAAAGCTGATGGATCAGTCTGGTACGAAAAAGGTTCAGGCTTTAGATCACCGATTTGCAGCACGGTTTTTGAAAAATCAATAGAATTTTGTTTTACCCGCGGTGGTGTCCCCGTTTTTAGCCGACCGGATTCGAAACCAAGTTGAATCAAGGATTCGCTGATGCCAGTGCTGGCTGATTCGCCGACCCTTCCAGCGGTGAACTGCGTCTCACCAATATGTATTAAACCATTGAGGAAGGTTCCATTGGTTAAAATCAGGGCCCGGCAATGAAAGTCGCCGTTTAATTTTGTACGCACACCAGTAATGTTATTACCTGGGTTGTTTGTAAGGATTGTAATGGCTTCATCTTCCAGCAAAGCCAGGTTTTTTTGCTTGCGGCAGGCCTTCGCCATGTAAACACTGTATTGGTTTTTATCAGCCTGCGCTCGAGGCGACCAGACGGCGCGGCCTTTGGAACGATTTAAGATTTTAAATTGAAGGCCGGTCGCATCTATGGCTTTAGCCATTTCACCACCCAGAGCATCCAGCTCCCGGACCAAATGACCTTTTGCGAGACCACCAATAGCCGGGTTACAAGACAGGCGGCCAATTGCATCCAACTTCATGGTAACGAGCAAGGTTGATAATCCCATTCGCGCGGCTGCCAGGCATGCCTCTATTCCGGCGTGACCGCCACCCACAACAATAACATCGTAGGTTTCACGTGAAACAGCCATACTATTTACCAATACAAAATCGTCCGAAGATTTCACTCAAAATATCGTCCGGCGTGGTCTCACCGGTTATTTCGCCCAAAACATTTAGAGCATCGTGCAAATCGGAGGCTAAGTACTCTGGTCCGGCATTGCCCTCAATGGCTTTAACAGCATTATTACAGATTCCGACAAAACGATTAAGGGTATCAACTTGGCGTTGAGAGGTAATGATAAGGCCCTCCTTTGTTTCCATTCGGCGCCCCAGCACGGCCTCTGCTAATTTCTGACGAAGGGCTTCCACACCAGAACCGGTTTTACAGGAAATTTCTAGATCGATAGAGTCCTTGGCGGTGTCAGAGGGGACTGCCAGGTCGGATTTATTAAAAACCTGGATGACAGCAATATTTTCAGAAGAAATAATTTTTTCCGGTGGCACACCGGGTGACTGAACAGACAATACGATATCGGCGCGTTCCAGTTCCTGCCGGGTACGGTCAACCCCCAAGCGTTCGATTCGGTCTTGGGATTCAGACACACCGGCGGTATCAATTAAAACAACCGTGTGACCGGCAATTGAAAGTCGGGCTTCAATGGTATCACGGGTTGTACCGGGAATCTCTGTGACAATGGCACGATCGAAACCATGTAAAATATTGAATATACTTGATTTACCTGTGTTTGGCGGGCCAATTAGCGGAACACGAAACCCCTCAATCAATCGTTGTCCGTAATAGTATGTTTTTAGGAGAGCGGCTGCACGATTCTTGACGGCCAAGATTGGTTTTAGATGCTTTGACAGAGGACTTTGAGTAATTTCATGATCCGAAAAATCAAGCTCTGCTTCAATAAATGATACCACGTACAACACATCTTGTCTGATTTTTTCAACATAGCTTCGAAGCCCGCCATGCAGGTGGCGCTGAGCCTGGTTGTGAGCCGCAGCATCCTGGGCATGAATTGCTTCAGCCACACCCTCGGCGCGCGAAAGATCCATTTTACCATTAATAAAGGCGCGCAGGGTAAATTCTCCTGGACCAGCCAAACGAACCCCCTCCTGATTTGCCAGCGCCTGTAAAAGAGATTGCTGTAAATAGGCGCCGCCGTGAAGGGAAATTTCAACGACATCCTCCCCGGTGTTTGACTTTGGTGCGGGGAAATAGGTTACAACCACATCATCGAAGGGACCGTCGCCCAGATCGGGATGCTCAATTACGCCAAATGTAGCGCGGCGAGGTTTAAGGAGCCGGCCAGCCGAAAAAAAGTGTTGAATCGTGGGAAGGCTGAAAGATCCTGATAGGCGTACAACAGCCAAGCCACCAATCCCGGGCGGTGTTGAGATGGCGACGATCGTGTCGGTGACATCCGGGAACCGGGCCAGGTTTCACCTCTACTTTCGGTTGCGGGATTTTACCCGGGCTTGAGGTTTTCCTTTGGGGTTGACCGGTAACGCAACCGGAACCGGAGTGGGCAACATCTTTTGTTGAACGATACTAAGAATATTGAACAGGGCGTAGTAAATATTCAAACCTGATGGGAAATTATAGAAAATGAAGAAGAATACAAAAGTCATTACATAACTCATGCTCTTCATCTGATTGTTGGTCGTTGCACCCGAAGGAGACATGAGTTTTTGCTGTAAAAACATAGTAACAGCCATGAGCAGGGGTAAGATATTAATGGGAATTCCACCAATGTGGCCCACTGTATCCGGTAGGGAAAGGTCCGGAATCCAAAACTCAAGCCCCTTGAAAGCGGCGCTACGTAATTCAATAGTAGAACGAAACAAATTGAACATGGCAATAAGAATTGGAAACTGAATGACCATGGGCAAACACCCCATGTTCAAGGGTGAAATACCCTGTTCTTTGTAAATCTTCATGGTCTCAGCCTGTATGCGCTTCTGATCACCCTTGTATTTTTCTTTCAATTCTGCCATAAGAGGCTGCAGTGACTGCATACGTCGGCTCGACTCAAAACTTGATTTAGTAAGAGGCCAAAGAATAATTTTAACCATAAAGCCGAAAATGATTAACACAAGCCCATAATTCGGAATGAAGGTGTATAACTCTTTAAACAACCAAAGCGCGGCTTTACCGATTATCCCGAACCACCCCCAATCCATCATTTCTTCAAAATGGAGATTATAACCCCTTAAAATACCATAATCCAATGGACCCAAATAAATACGATAGTTGAAATCTTGAGACTGTTTGTTCCGCTCAAGCTTTTGACGCATATTCCAATTAAAAACTTTATGTCCGCCATCACTACCGGGAACCAAGTAACGGTTTTGATTGATTTCGTACGCAGCTTTTTCGGGAACCATAAGAGCCGCAAAATATTTTGACCGAACCCCAGCCCAAACAGTTGTCCCGGTAGTGGTTTCGGTTACACCGTCTTTTTTTGCATCAAAGTCAGCCGGGGATGATTCTGTTCCCAAAAGCGTGTAGGCTTTAGAGTAGCGCTGTTCATCTTTTCGGTTGGGCTCGGTCAGTTGAATGCCGTCCCGCCAGCTGGTGGCGAAGTATCGACCAGCATCCACCGAGCCAAGATTTTCAACTTGTTGCTGTAGCGCTATATGAAAACTATCCGGATAAAAAGTGAAAGTGCGTTTGATTTGAGCTGTTGGGCTCAACGGAAGAATGAAAGTGGCTGAAAAAGGCTCGTCAACAACTTCAATTCGACAGGTGTCGTCGGCACAATTCAAAAGCTGTGAGTTTAGCCTTGCCGTTGAAAAATTATCAACATTAAAGCCCAGGAATTGATTTGCTAAAACACCTTGAGCGTCTTCTGGAATTAATTGAACCCGGCTACTGTCTTTTAAAAAATATTTATTCAGATAAACCCGATCCAGGGTTCCACCACCAAGAGAAGACAGGTGAATTTCGAAATCCGAGGTGTTAACAATAAGTTCTTTAACCGGACCGGCAAACCCACCGGTTGTGTCAGGTGTGGTTTTAAGGTTTTCCGGGCTTTGAGTAAGGGCAGATGTTTGAGAGACAAGCGGAGTCGCCGGAGGTTGTGTGGCTATGGTTTCAGGTGCTGCCGTTGGGGCCGGAATGGTGTCGACGGGTACTGTTTTGCCTGCTCGGGGGTTGATCATTTTTTGATAAGGAGTGGAAAAGTAGACTAATAGGACCAAGCCCATTAAAGCGAATGCCAGTATAGTTTTTTTATCATTCAACCTTCTAATGCTCCTTCAATTTATTAACAGGATCGTAGCCACCCTTGCCGTAGGGATTGCAACGTAGAATTCGCCAGGCGCTTTTGAGCAACGCTCTCCAAAACGGTAAAACCTCAAAAGCTTCTTCGGCATAATGGGAGCAAGTCGGATAAAAACGGCATGAATTACCAAAAACCGGTGAAAATAAAAAGCGGTAGGCTTTTATCAAACCGATGAAAAATTGATTAATTAGAGCGCTTGACTTGTGTGATGATTTCATGCAGGGTCGAGTATAACGATTCGGAGCGGAAAAAATAACGATGAAAGAGAAATACATAACCGCCAGCGGGCCGGAAGTCCAAAATCCGGTTATGGATTAATCCCCGGAACAATCGTCGTGTTTTATTACGAAGCACTGCCTTACCGGCCCGTTTTTTAATTAAAAAGCCAACCTCTAAGGTGGGCTTTGATTGAAAATACAGCGTGACACCGTTTTGAGAGAATCGCTCCCCATGGGCGAGATAATCATCAATTCTGTTAGCTGGAACCGGTTTAACCCGATACCGTAAGTTGGTGTCTACCTTTAGCACGGCGCCGGGCTAAGACCTTCCGACCGTTTTTTGTTTTCATGCGCGCGCGAAAACCGTGGCGATTACGGCGTTTCCGGCGGCTTGGTTGATAGGTGCGTTTCATTCTTCACTCTCTTTATTCCATGTACCCAAAGCCAAAAAAGCGGCGAAATATAATCAATATAGAGGGAAAGTCAATTTAACAAAGGGTTTAGCGTTCAGAATGAAGTTTTTACAAAAACATTAAATTTTTGTATGGAAAATCCCGGAAATATTTTTAGATTCAGCAGGGATAAGAATTGTTGATAAAGTGTGGATAACTCGGAGTGTTGATGGGCCAAGATCTCTGGGGGGCTACCCAGGACGCCCTGCGGAAACAGGTGGCGGAACAGACTTTTCAGACCTGGTTTAAGCCGATTTCATTTCTGGCAAAAAACGACGGAACCATCATACTGAAGGTCCCCTCACAATTTTTTTATGAATGGGTGAAAACACACTATGGGGAAATGGTGGAAGAAACCATTTCATACCTCGCCGGCGAACCCTTAAAGGTTGATTACTCTATTGTTTTAGAGGAGCAGAAAGAACAACCTCTAAGACCACTTTTTGAACAGGCCAATACACCAAGACAACATATAAATAAACAAGAGTTTACCTCAAATTTAAATGACCAATACTCATTTGCAAATTTCGTAGAAGGTCCCAATAATCAATTCGCCAAAGCCGCCGGCCAAGCCGTTGTTGAGGCAAGTAATAATTCCCTGTACAATCCGTTGGTTGTCTATGGTGGGGTGGGGCTTGGGAAAACACACTTGATTCACGCCGTCGGAAGAGCCTTCCATGAGCTCCGACCCGAAAAACGGGTTATGTATGTGACATCGGAAAAATTTACACTGGACTATATTAATGCCATAAAAGAAAACAAAACCGCCCGGTTCAGTAAATTTTACCGGAGCATTGACCTGCTAATTGTGGACGACATTCAGTTTTTTCAGAAAAAGGTTCGAACCCAGGAAGAATTTTTTCACACCTTTAACGAACTTTATATGAATGGTCGGCGGATCATCTTATCCACAGATCGTCCACCGGCTGAATTGGGGCTGCACAACCGGCTTACCTCACGCTTTAACGCCGGACTCATCGTTGATATCCAGGAACCGGATTATGAAACCCGGGTTGCCATTCTACGCCAGAAAGCCGATGAAACCGGCAGCGAAATACCTTACGAAGTCTTGGAATTTTTAGCCATGAATATCGATACCAATGTCCGTGATCTGCAGGGCGCATTGATTCGAATGTTAGCCTATGCATCTCTGGTAAAGAGCGACATCACACCCGCACTGGCACGCCGGGTTTTGGCCGAAGTTATGCACAGACATGTTCCCGCCAGCATTACGGTCGAGACTATTGTGGAAACCGTGGCGGATAACTTCGGAATTAAAAAGGTAGATATCATGGGGAAGGGACGTCGCCAAGAGGTTGCGCTAGCCCGGCAAGTTGCCATGTATCTATCGAAAAAATTGACACGAAACTCACTTAAATCAATCGGTTTATCCTTTGGAGGGCGTGATCACAGCACGGTGATTCATGGTGTAAAATCAATCGGCGAAAAAATGATCCGGGATGAATTATTTAATGCTGAGGTAAAAACACTGGTGCGGCGATTATCCGAATCGGTGTTGAATCAAGATCAATAAACTAGATGATGAACGATACCTAATCTCAAAGGAGAGCCAAAATGCTGGAAGAAGGCCATAAAGCTCCCGGCTTTACTTTATATAACCAGGAAAATCAGTCGGTGTCACTCGTTGATTTTTCAGGGAAGAAGGTCGTGCTTTATTTTTATCCCAAAGACAATACACCCGGTTGCACCAAGGAAGCCTGTAACCTGCGAGACAATTATTCCGTGTTACGGGATAAAGGTGTTGTAGTATTGGGCGTAAGTACTGATAGCGCCAGATCACATGAAAAATTTGTCAGGAAATACGATTTAAATTTCGACTTGTTGGCAGATACTGAAAAAAAAGTGGTAAATCAGTATGGTGCCTGGGGTGAAAAAAGGATGTATGGCCGAACCTACGCGGGTACTCTCCGCCGGACCTATCTGATCAATGAAAAAGGCGTGATTGACAAGGTCTATAAAAAGGTCAGGGTGTCACAACATGCGGAAGATATTATAAAGGACTGGAATTTATAAACCAGATCTTGAAAAGAAGAGTAAAAGAGCTCATTGATCATTCTGTGGGATTTTGCCTTTACACACCAGCCAAGCCTGAAAACGCATGCGGCTATTTAGTGTGAAAAACAGCTCTGAAATTAACCGCAGAAAAGAAACAGGGGTTATTAAAATGAAGAAGCAGCGGATGTTGACTTGGGTATTGGGAATTGGTCTCATCGGTTCATTGCTGAACTGTTCGAATAACACGGAAAAATTGTATCATCAAGCTCAGGCGGAGGCCGAATTGGGATCGCCCGTCCGGGCAGTGGATCTGCTCAACCGGGTTGAGCAGGAAAATCCAGCTTTTACCGACGCTTATTTGTTGGCGGGCAAGCTTTTCCGTGAAAATAACAACTGTGATGCGGCCATCGACCAGTACAAACGCGGTCTCATGGCTGGCGCTGATACTGC
>CAZIWX010000009.1:0-45434 GCA_964543125.1 uncultured Lentisphaeria bacterium
AAAAGCATCAAATCCCTCAAGGAGAGAAATCTCATTAAGCGGTTTTTTTTAATGGAATATTCCATATTTATACGAGAACCGATTTAGTCCGCCAGCCGGCGGACGGAAATCGGTTACGGGATTGAATTCAATTATTTGAATAAGTCCCGTCAGGGACGAACCTTCACTGGACATTCAGATACTGATTTCACGAGTTTTACACGGACTCTAATTCTCATTAGTCATTAATCTGATTCAAATCCTATATTATCCCCGTGAAATTCTTAATCGCTGTCAGCAGTGAACAATATTCTCAGCCGACCCTGAACATCGGGATGCGCCTGGCCAACGCCTTTAAAGCCCGGGTCACCATTGTATATGTGGAACCGGCCGTCACCTCGCTGTACGCCGACGGGATGAGCATGACGCGCGAAACCCTGGAGAAATGGGATATTCGCCAACCCGGCGTAGAGGTGCTGGAGTGGGCTTATCATCACATCGGCCGGAGCGGATATATCGAGGAATACCAGGCCGATATGGTGTTTCGACAGAACATGCTGGTGCCCAAACCCCATCATCATGAATTGCTGTTGCCCTCCACCTTCAGCGGGAATCTAAGATTAGTGCTGCGCCGGGGGGATATTATCCGGGAATTGCGCCACGCCGTGCATGAGGATCAGTATGATGTGACCATTATCGGCGGCAGCGCCCAGCGTAAAATGGCGCATGATCTCATCGAGTACATCGATTCGTCCATTTTCGTGGTGAATAATTTCAATGCCGATTTTGCCTATAAACTTCTGCTCTGCACCGATGACTCCAAGCGCACGCGCCAGGCGGTGAAAACCGCGGCGGTTGTAGCGGAAGCGCTGAACATGGAAGTGGAAGTCATCACCGTCTCCAAAACCGCCCGTTTTGGTCCCGGCTATTCCAAAGCCCATCAGTCGGCTTTGGAGTATCTGGAAAAAAAGGGTATTCGCTATAGGGGCATCAAGCGCACCGGTGATCCGGTGAAAACCTTTATCGATGTACAGGGGACTCATAAGATTCTCGTAATGGGTGCCTCCTCGGGTTCCGCGTTGAAAAAATATTTTTGGGGCAGTAAGCCGCAGGAAACGCTGGAACTCAGTCAGGGTCCCATCTTGATCGTTAAATGAGCCGGTACCGCTGTTGGTAAAGATCACACCACCCCCTTCTTCCCGATTTTTAAGCAATCTCCTGTTCTGGCTGGATCAAAACCGCTGGCTGCTGCTGGCGTTATTGGCCGGTCTGGTGATCAATCTGTTACCCCCGCCGGATGGTATTACGCTGCGGGGCTGGCGCACGCTTTCCATCGCTTTGATGGTGCTGATGCTCATCGTATCGGAGGCGTTACCCCTGGCGGGTGTGGCCCTGTTCATTGTCGTGTTTCAAGTCGTGCTGGGTGTAGCAGATTCGGCAACGGTGGCGCATGCGTTCATGAGTGACGCGGTCTTTTTTATCATGGGTTCACTCATGTTGGCGGCCACTATCATTCACCAGGGACTGGACACGCGTCTGGCGCTGGGCATTATTCGGCTGACCGGGAATAAAACCACACACATTATGGTGGGGTTATTAACCATCGCCGCCTTGTTGTCTTCATTCATCGGGAGCCATACGGTGGTTGCGATGCTGTTGCCGGTGGGCATGACCCTGATCCGGAATACCGCCCCCGACACCAAACAAGTCAGGAATCTCGCCGCATTGCTGCTGTTTTCAATCGCTTATGGCGCTCTGATCGGGTCGGTGGGTACCCCCTCGGGCGGAGCTCGGAATGCCATCATGCTCGGTTACTGGATGGATCTGGGGTTTACTTCCATCGACTATTTGGCGTGGATGAAACATGTTTACCCGCTGGTATTGCTGGAAATCCCGTTGGCGGTAGTGGTTCTGCGGTCGGTGTTCAAACCGGAATATACCAATCTGGATTCGGCGGTTCGCAAGCTCAAGGTGAAGGTTGCCCACGCCGGTGTGATGACGAGTCAGCAAAAAACCTCCATCATCTTTTTCATTTTCATTTTTATCGGGTGGATCACCCTTTCCCAGCGGTGGGGCTTAGGCATTATCGCTATTGCCGGGGTATTGCTTTATTTGGCTTTTGGACTGGTGAAGTGGGAGGACATCAACCGCAACACCAATTGGGGTGTGATCCTGTTATTCGCCGCCGCCATTTCCCTTGGTATGCAGATGCGCCGCACCGGCGCGGCTTTGTGGGTGGCAAACAACCTCATCGATATGACCGGGAATCTGTTGGTGGCTTCGGCACCCGTACGAGACGCGTTTATGATGGTTTTGACTACGGTTATGGCCAATACCCTCAGTGCCGCCGCTACGGTGGCGATTTTGGGTCCGATTAATATCAATCTCGGTGGCGATCCGGTGACAGCCGGGTTTATTACGGCGATTTCGGCCGGGTTCGGGTATTTTACCGCCACCGCCGCCCCGGCGGCCATGATCATCTACTCCAGCGGTCTGGTGCATTCGAAGCAGTTTCTGCGGGCCGGCTGGCGGATGGGGCTGGTGTCCATGATCCTGCTTCTGTTCATCACCATGTTCTACTGGCCGTTATTCTAGCGGTTTTCGCCAACTCCGGATTACACGAACACCGCGCCTAAAAATCGCCGGCTTTCACAATGCCGTGATTCTGCTGCCAACACATGACACAAAAAGTACAAAGCTGATTCGAATGATTGCAGTACGACTTTTCCACCGGGGAAGTGACAAGCTCTCCGGGGCAGAGAATAACACCGGCCCGTTTATTAAGCAGCAGTAAAATCTTCAGATCATAAAATCCTCCACTCCAAACATCAAGCAACCAACCCCGGCTCTTCCCGGGAGGGGAACAGGTTGCATGTAAATTATTGATAATGATTAGGATGTATAGGGATTCCATTAATTTTCTTTTAAACAAGACAATTTTGTCCGAAAATACTTGACAAAGGGCGGGCGGTTCTCTATTGTTAAACCGGACAAAGGAGTCCGGATATGACCGTACTGTTCTCAAAAAAATGTGAATATGCTCTCCAGGCCTTGCTCTATATGGCTGAATTTCGGGACGCGGGCAGCCTCTCGGCGGAACACATTGCCAAGCACTTGAATCTTCCCCGGGAATTCATTTCTAAAATTTTGCAGAGCCTGACCAAAAGCGGGATTGTCATCTCCCGGCGGGGAAAAGCCGGCGGGTTCAAGCTGGCCCGCGCTCCGGAACGCATTAAGCTCATGGAGGTGGTCGCCGATATTGACGGGACCGCTATCTTTGAAGCTTGTCTGATCGGCCATCCGGACTGTAATCCCGCTGCTCCGTGTCCGGTACACGCGATCTGGAGCGAGCTGCGGGCCCAACTCCGGGTTCTTATGACGGATACCCACCTTGGCAATTTCATTCCCGGCCAATCCCTGCATGGTCTGACGGAACAAGTGATGCCGTGAAACAGGCCCGAGTATTTAAACGCAATAAAGGACTTATGTCTAAAATCAATCCCTGTAGAAAGTGAAGGCTTATATCTTGACTATAAACACGTTTGAAAAACAGAACGACAATAAAAATCAAAGAAATCGGATGAAAGGAACAAATACTATGAAAACCATACAAGAGCTGGATGTCCGGGGGATTGAGCATGGGCGGAAGCATCCCCTGATTTTGGAAACTTATAACAAACTTGACGCCGGGGAGCGGTTCGTACTGGTGAATAGCCATGATCCCAAGCCGTTGTTTTATCAATTTCAAAACGAGCGTTCGGGCCGGTTTACCTGGGAATACCTGGAACAGGGACCTGAAGAATGGCGGATCGCCATCGGTAAACCCGAAACGATGGTGGAACCGACGGTGGGGGAGCTCAGCGCCGCGGATTTTCGGAAAGCGGAGGTCTTTAAACGGCATGGCATCGATTTCTGCTGCGGCGGGAAAAAGACGCTGTCCGAAGCGAGTACCGAGGCCGGTATTGATGCGGCGGTATTGCTGGCCGAACTCAATAACCTCCCGGCCCCAACCGGCAGTGAAACCCTGAACCGTTATGATTCCTGGTCCATCGATCTGCTGATTCAATACATTCTGGAAAATCACCACAACTGGTTAAAGACCAAAATACCGGAAATTCTGCCGGTGGTTCAAAAGGTTGCCGAGGTCCATGGTGAAAATCACCCGGAGACGATCCGGATTGCCGCCCTTTTTCAGCAGGTAGTGGACGATCTGACACCGCACATGCAGAAGGAAGAGCTGGTTCTGTTTCCCTACCTGCGGCAACTTACGGCAGCCAGGGACTCCGGTAATGAACCGCCGCGGCCGTTCTTCGGTTCGGTGGAAAATCCCATTGCCGGCATGGAAGCCGACCACGACGCAGTTAGTAAGCTGGTTGATACAATTCGTGAGTTGAGCCGGGATTACACCATTCCCCAAGACACCTGCGCCTCATATAAACTGGTTTACGGATTTCTAACCGAATTCGAAGCCGATCTGCATCAGCACATTCATCTGGAAAATAATTTGTTGTTTCCGAAAGCCCGTGCCCTGGCCGGTGACCTGGGTGTGTTGTAAAATCTCAAAGTGAAAATATCGTCTGGAAGTGTCTCAGGTCCGCCGGATCATTCCGCGGTTGAATTTGGTAATTGTGTTTTAACCGGTAACTATTCCATAGGGCCGGTCGAACGGACGCCTTATTAAAAGACATGACATAATTAGTTACGATTGGAATGGGATTTGTATAAACCCGGCCTAATGGAAACAGCAGCAAAACGACGGATCAAAACCAAACGGATTAAACCCAGGATTATTCGGAATCAGCGGCCCGCTATTCAGACCTGGCGTTTTGTTATTCAGAGCGCCTTCGCGGTGCTGTGCATCTGGATCGGTATCGAATTTTACTTGTTTCTGCGGTTCCTGAATACAAACGGGACGTCGGTGTTTGTAAACCGGCCACCGGGAGTTGAAGGTTTTTTGCCTATCAGCTCCCTCATGAGTTGGTTTTACCTATTCCTAACCGGGATGGTAAACAGCGCGCATCCGGCGGGTCTTTTCATCTTTCTGGCAATTGTCCTCATCTCGCTTCTTTTCGGAAAAGCATTCTGTAGCTGGCTGTGTCCCATCGGATTTCTCTCCGAAATGATCGCCGGGGTGGGTGAAAAGGTGATTGGGCATCGCATTCGGGTCCCACGCTGGTTGGATTATCCGCTGCGCAGCCTTAAATACCTGCTGTTGGCATTTTTTACAATCAGCATTTTTACCATGTCTATTGCTGCCCTGAAAGGATTCCTGGACAGTGAATACAACGTGGCCGCCGACCTGAAAATGTTTCACTGGTTTGCTAATCTGTCGGGAATTGGCGTAGGCATTATTCTCGCTCTTATGGTAGCCTCTTTTTTCGTGCGTGGATTTTGGTGCCGCTATTTGTGTCCCTATGGCGCCCTGTTGGGTGTGACCAGTTTGTTGAGTCCCAATAAAATAAAGCGCAATACAGCAAGTTGTATCGATTGTGGATTATGTGCTCAGGCCTGTCCCAGTAACATCAAGGTGGACCAGGTGACTACCGTGCTGTCCGATGAATGTCACACTTGCCTGAATTGTGTGGATGCCTGTCCGGTAGCGAATACGCTGGATCTGACCCTGGTCGGGACGAAGCACCGTTGGCAACCGCGCTGGGTGGCCGTGGGAATTGTGACATTGTTTCTCGGCATCACCGGTGCCGCCATGGTGACCGGCCACTGGCGCAATCAGGTGACCCTGGAGCAATACCAATATTTGAACCAAAACCTGGAGCGGTTTGGGCATCCCGGGATGTAATATCTTATACAAATGACGGGCTCGTAAAAAACCAGCCGCCGCGGTTACGACGCCATCACAAATGAAAGGTTAATATGTCAGATAATATTGGACTGGAAGCAGCGCAGGCTTACAAGCTCTCAACTTTGGTGGAATACGCTCCGGACTCAATCGTGAGCCGCACGATTCAAAAGAGTCCCGCCGGAACCATTACTTTGTTTGCCTTTGCTGCCGGCCAGGAATTGAGTGAGCATTCAGCTCCCTTTAACGCCTGGATTCAGGTACTGGAAGGTCAGGCCAAAGTTATCATCGGTGGAAAACCGGTGACCGCCGATGCAAGTGAGATTCTTTTATTGCCGGCCAATGTTCCTCATGCTGTAGGCGCCGAATCGAAATTTAAGATTCTGCTCACCATGCTGCGCGGCTAATCGCTCTCAGCTTTACACCACCTACCAGCGACTGAAACTTTTGCCACCGCCGCCGGATTACTTCGGCTGCCACTGTTTCCCGCACTACCAATGATTAATTTTCCCGAGCGGTTTCTCATTTGCAGAAATATCAACCGGATTTGGAGCTTGATACTGTAAAGCTGCCAATAAATATTTTACTACTGTAAGAAATAGGGGGCCAGTTCGCCGCAAGCTCCCCAACTGAACCGGGGCTAATAGAATCACGCTTTTACCTCGGATCGCTTGCCAATTATTAATTTTTTTTTATCTGTTTGTGAACGGGTTAAACTTACATTTCGGTTTGTTGGCATACGCTTTGTCTATCTCTATTTCTAAATATAGGAATACTTTTTTGATCGAATATTATTGCCAGCATTATACAGACATAAACCAGCGAAAGCAATGTATCGGTTGCGGGTTGAATGAGTAATCAGGGCGGGAAGGTCTATGGAACAAAATTTAAAGATCCGGAACGAAAATATTAGAAGTGACGGCTTGGGCCGCAAGCACCAAAGACATATCTATATCATTTTAATGTCGCTGATTGTAGCAGGCCTCTTTTGGCAATGTGATAAAATCACACCCGGCGCCGGCGCTAATCTCACTGAGCAGACCTGCGAAGGCTGTCATACCAACATCGGCGCTTTGCGGTCGCTAGTCCCGAACAGTACCGGTGACAGCACAGTGGATATTCCGGCCGGAGCGGTGGGCGTCACCCGCTTATCACGTGCCAATCGGGTTTATATCAGATTATCCAACGGGCACTACAGTTTTGCTGAAATCGATACGATCCACGGCCGCATCTCCTGTACCGGTTGTCACAGTGGTGTTTCCCCGGTAAATGAAGAATCCCCAGCTCAGGCTATGCAGGCTGCCCATGTGAACCTGCAACACGATCCATCCACCGAGCCCGGTGTTAGTTGTGGGGGTAGTTTATGCCATGGTGATCGCGCCCGGCGGTTCGAAACCAGTATGCACGCCAATCTTTGGGGCGAAAAAGCTCAGTTAGCGCAGCGCTATGGCGGTGAGGGCTTCTCATTCGATCAAAGTCCCGCCAAGCTGCAAACCGGTTATGCCGCCAACTGCAGCAGTTGCCATGTGACCTGTGGCCAATGCCATGTAAGCCGCCCAACTGTCGTGGGTGGTGGATTTGCCGGTGACGCCCGGGGCGGCAACCACAAATTTATCCGTAAACCCAGTGAAACCTATAATTGCACGGCTTGTCATAGTAGCACCATCGGTACGGATTGGAACGGTGTGTTACCAGGCAACCAACCCGATGTGCACAACCAGTTCGGATTAACCTGCCGGGATTGTCACAACGAGGATTTCCACGGGAATGGTGTGGCCGATGCTGATATCACTTCTCGCTATGCAACCCCTGATCTACCCAGTTGTTACACACCCTGCCATGCAAACGATGCCGACGACAATCTCTACCACAGATTACATTGGGCGAACCAGGGTCCCGCCCGGGCTCTGAGTTGTTTTGTCTGCCATGCTCAGTCCTACAATAACTTTGACGAATCTTATGCCGGTGACCATTCCCGGGCGTATGAGGATTTGAAAATCGGATTGAATCCAGATTACCAACACCCCGGCAAACCTAATAATCAGGAAAAATGGATCACCGTGCGCCACGTTCCGGTCAGCCGCAATGCTTTTGCTGATTGGGGCATTCCAACGTTACCACATTTCGATGACGTGGAAACCTATCGCTACACCAGTCCCCACAATATCCAGCGCTGGACAGCCCGGACGCTGGTGAATGCCGATTGGGCAACTCCCGGAGGTGACACCTATAATCCTACCAATTGTTATCAGAACTGCCATCTACACCAATTAAGCCCGCAGGGCGCCTTCACGGGACCTTTAAAAGATTCTTATCTGCTCAGTGGGTATCTTGATGAACATGGCCAGAACGATGAAAAAATGGCTAACGAACCTGTTACGGTTGACGAGCAGGGGGAGATGTGGCGTGGTTGTGGTAACTGTCACGACTCCTAAGCAGCAGGACCGTTTGATTGCCGCGAGTTCTCGGTATTAGAGCCATGATCCATAATCAACTATTGACGTTGTTTCAGGATGTTCAGGGAGGTGAAAAGATACGCCCGAGACTTTTGGGAAACCGGAGAATATCCGGTTGGTTGATTATTGGAGCAATTGGCCTGTTTGGCCTGATGGCGGCTACGCGCCTGACTGCCCAGGATAATCAAAATTGTCTGAGTTGTCACAAGTACCCGCTGTTTGCCCGAATTGCCGATGATAGTACTTTTCATAATTATTATGTTGATCCGGAAATGTATGCCAACTCGGTGCACAGTGTGGTCGCCTGCACCGATTGCCATTCGGATGTAGTGAATATTCCCCACGATCCGACTCCGAAGCCGGTCAATTGCAATCAGGCGTGTCATACCTTGGATCCCTTTACGCAGCGGCCCTTCAGTCATAGTGGTGTTTTTGAACAGTGGCAAGCCTCGATTCACGGTCCCAAGGGTGACGAAAAAGACGCTCGCCGCCCCAATTGTAAAAGTTGTCATGTCAATCCGCTGCAACTCCTGCCGGTTAGTCACGAATTCAAACAACTCTCGAAAAATTGTGTCAAATGCCATGCCGCGGGCGATATCACGCATGCCGTTAAACACATTGATTTCAATATAAACCCGCGCCGCTATTGGACCCAGGAACGGCGGTTGGTCGTCTGTGCGTCCTGCCATACGGATGCCTCTATTCTGGGTGACAAAACCATAATTTTCCACGATGATGTGGTTTCGACCTTTCTGAAATCATTCCACGGCGTCGGTTTTGCCTTTGGTGACAAAAAAACGCCGGTCTGTTCCGATTGTCACGGGTACCACAACGTTTTTCCCCGGAAAGATGTTCGATCCACGATCAACGTTGCCAACTTGCGGAATACCTGTGCCGGTTCCGGGTGTCATGAAAATGCCTCCCCGAATTTTATCCAGGGCTCCATGCACTTGCGGTATGAAGGCTGGCAGGCCGAGACTCTGAAATGGGTGCGTAATATCTGGACTACACTGATCTTCATGGTCATTGGTTTCATGCTCTTTCACAATGCCCTCGATTTTATCCGCACGAAAGTTTTATTGCACAAACAGGGCTATCCACCACCGGCCCGTGCGCAAAAACGGTATCTGCGGATGTCCCAAGTGGATCGTATCAGCCATGTTGTCATGTTCATGTCATTTACCGGCCTGGCCTTGACCGGCGCCATGTTATGGGTACCGGCAAAAGGACTTCACTGGGTTCCGGCGTGGATGCATTTTGTGGAACTTCGGTTCTGGGGTCATCGTTTTTTTGCTTTGATCCTGATTATTATTAGTCTTTACCATATCGGTTATGCGCTGTTCACGCGGCGCGGACGCTTACTCCTGCGTGAATTGATACCCGGCCCCAAAGATTTGAAACATATATACCAAAATCTAATATTCATGGTCGGGTTACGAAAAGAGCCGCCCAGAATGCCCTGGTTCAATTACGCGGAAAAAATGGAATACTGGGCTTTTGCCTGGGGCAGCTTTGTGATGACCTTTACCGGCGGGGTTATGTTACTGGAAAAATATGGGCCGAAATTTTGGGTGGACGTGGCTCGGATTATTCACTCACTGGAAGCCATTTTAGCCGTTCTGGCCATTGTGGTATGGCATTTCTACCTGGTCCACTGGCGGCCGGGCAAATGGCCCATGAGCAATGTCTGGATCACCGGCGATCTGCCGGAATGGGATATGAAGGAAGAACATGGCGCAGCTTGGGAAAAGTTGAATCACGGAAGTGGAGCGGAAGATGCGTAAGCGTTATCGTGGGCTCGGTTATTTATTCTTCCTGCTCATTATGCTTACGGCCGGTATTATGGCTTATAGTTTTTATCAGCGCCTAACGAATCCGAAAACCCGGCCGGCGGAATTGCTGGTACCCAAGGCGATGGAGGATACAACCCGGCTGAAAGCCGATCCGGCGTATGTGATGGAAGCGATCCCCAACGATTTCAAGGCCCGGCATAAGAATTTTCATTATTACCCGGGCATTGAAATGGTGGCCAAACAAAATCGGTCCGCGTGTTTATTGTGTCACACCGTATTGCCCCATAACAAGAATATCCGCAACCGGGCTTTTCTCAATCTCCATTCGGGATATGTGGCGTGCACTACCTGTCATTTGGCCGATTCCACTAATACAACCTTCGAGTGGCTGGATACTGAGACCGGTCAGCGGGTCACGGATGTGGAGCGGCCGGAGACCCGTTGGGAACATGTGGGAAAATATCAATTGGTCCCTGTCCGGGCGGGTAAAATTATTTATGTTGCCCAGGATGATCCGGAACTTGTTAAGAAAATAGCCGGGGGTGCGCTCACCGACGAAGTCCGGAAAAAGGCGTTACGGCGGGAAGTGGAGGCTGGTATGATGATGCCCGGCCGAATGTGTAACCGGTGCCATATTCCCAACGGCTATATAAATTTTATCGAGGCGGGCTATTCATCCGAACGCGCCTCTGAACTGGAGTCCTTGAGTATCCCATCCGTATTTGAGAATTATGAAAATTTCTATATGCCCACGAAATAAAATGATCCGGTGGCTGATCCTGGCGATTTTCCTGTTAAGCGGTCAAGTTTTTGCCGCCCTGTTGCAGGGGACGGTTGTGCGTACTTTAACGGATAATCTGGCGTTCCCTACCGATGTGGCGGTGCTTTCCGATGGCCGAATTCTGGTAGTCGACGGGGTCCATCAGGATGTAGTAATTTTCGATGCTAACCAAACTCCAGCCTATCTCACGAACCGCGAATTCAAGCGCCCGCTGGGTATTTATGTTGATTCAAGCGATCAGATTTACATCACTGACACCCGCGCGAAAGCGGTGTTTATTTTCGATAAAGATTTCAGTCTCCGGACCAAAATCGCGTTAGCGCCGGATATCGATCCCACGGATGTGGTAGCGGTGGGGAATGATATCCTGTATGTAGTAAATAACGATGGACACCAGGTGGTCAAACTGGATCGCTCCGGTAAGGAGCTGGCACGACTAGGCAGTGAAGGACGCCATCGGGGCCAATTCAAGTATCCGGCCACCATCACCGTGGATAGTGCTAAAAATCTCTATATCGTGGACATTTTTAATGGCCGAGTACAGATGGTAAGCAAAGATGACCGGTTTTTAGGCCAGTATGGTGAATGGGGTGTGACGACCGGTCAGCTTTTTCGGCCGAAGGGGGTTGCAGTTGGTTCGGATGGCCGGGTGTTTGTCAGCGACAGTTATCTAGGGGTGATCCAGGTTTTTTATTCCGGCCGGAGATCGCCTGAAGTATTATTGGATAAAGATTTTAAGATAATCCATCTTCAGAACCCAACCGGCCTGTGGTTGGATAGAAACGGCATTTTATGGGTGGTGGAAAGCGCCAAAAATCGGGTGTTGGGATTTCGGATTAAGTAGATGAGCATGACCCGCCGCACCATTATGAGCCTGCTGTTCCTGTTGGGGATTACTCCGTTGATTTGGGGTCAGAAATTCCTGACCATGCAGCGCCGGGCGCCGGAGGATTGTTCCACCTGCCATGTTACCTGGCATCCCACCGGTAAAGGGCAGGAAACCCTGATTCCACGTGTGAACACCAATATTATTATCGATGGAAAATCCTCCATGGTGAGCTCCGAGGCCATGTGTTTATCGTGTCATGACGGCTATGTGGCCGATTCACGGGAAGTCTTCCGGTCGGGGAATCATCATGGCAATATGAAACCCGGTAAAATCAAAGTGAAGGATCTGCCACTAAATAGCGCGGGCGAAATTTACTGCGGCACTTGTCATTCGGTTCATGCCCTGCCACCAGCGCGGCCGGACAGTTTTGCCCCTTTCATGCGGGTTGCGACCCAAGCATCTCAACTGTGTTTGAAATGTCATGCGGATCACACCACACCCGCCATCAATCATCCGATTCATGCGGTGCAAACGGCTGCCAACCGAATGCCGGAAGGAACTTTCTGGGGAACAAACAACCAAGTCGAGTGCATGACCTGTCATCCCATCCATGGTGCAAAAAAAGTCCGGCTGGTAGAAGGGAAGAATCGTACCGCCCTGTGTTCAGCGTGTCACGCCAGGCAATTTGCAATTTCGCTCACGGATCATGATCTGACTGTCTCTCATCCCAACCAAAAAACGGTCAACGGTTTAACTTTCAAGGAACAGGATATTTGCGCTTCCTGCCATGTGACCCATGGCGGCGCCGGCAAATTTATGTGGGCGCTCCCTATTCAGAGCACCCGATCGCTTAACGCTTATTGCCTGGAATGCCATTCCACTACCGGGTTGGCCCAAGCCAAAACCTTTGTCCATGCGGGCCATCCGGTGGCAGGGCAAACTTTCACCGAAAACATTCCAACTTTGGCAATTCAGGCGGGGGACGAGCTACGCTGCGTATCGTGTCATGATCCCCACCGGTGGGAACATCAGGGCAAACGCAATCTCACCGCGGCGAATGAAGAAGGTTCGGAAATCACATCCTTCCTGCGCTTGCCGGATGATAATCAGGGAACCTTGTGCATCACCTGCCATCCACGGGAAAAAACCATTATCGTTTCCGACCATAGCGTGAACCGCGATGGATTTAAGACTTATTTTAAGGAAGTGGGCGAAACACGCGGTCAATGTTCTGTTTGTCATGCGACACATAAAGCTGATTTTGCCTTGGCTGCATCCGCGGCTAATCCTGATCCCGTGGCGAATTTGTGTCAGGCGTGTCATAACGATCAACGCTCACCCACCAGTGTGGGGCATGCCGACCATCCCCTGGCGACGGTGTTCAAGTCGTCCACAAACCTACCGGGTCGTTTGGTTGGGAAAACCAAGGTCATGAGCTGCAACACCTGTCACGATCCGCATAAATGGGGTGCGCTCAAGACACAATCGGCGACAGCTAATCTGCCGGGCAGTGATGAAAATTCCTTCCTGCGCACGGCCAACTTTCCGGAACCGGGATTGTGCCTGGATTGTCACGCCGAACAAAAGACCGTTTTACTCACCGATCATGACCTGACGGAACCCGGTAAAAACGCCTGCTCCATGTGTCACACACCGCATAATGCCGCGGCCCGGGCGGGTATTTT
The DNA here is from genome assembly GCA_964543125.1 of uncultured Lentisphaeria bacterium. Classification (GTDB taxonomy): domain Bacteria; phylum Fidelibacterota; class UBA8477; order UBA8477; family UBA8477; genus CAZIWX01. The sequence continues at coordinate 13,321 of CAZIWX010000009.1, forward strand.
GGCAAGGTGGACAGTAGATGTGCCGGGTGAAACCTACAATCAGAAATTATGTTTTTCATGTCACCGTTCGGATGGCTTGGCAGCCGCAAAAGTACCAACCGCCTATGAGCATCCGCGCCAGTACGCAATCGTCACCACCGCGGCGCGTAAATTGGGTTCCTGGATTGATTTTCCGCTGTTTACCGCAACCGGGCCGGCCGATACCGTGGGCTATATTGACTGTTTTACCTGCCATAATCCGCATAAATGGTCGTATCGTAAGGAGTTGCAAATTCCCAAAACCGATAATGACGAAGGCACCCGGTTGACCTCATTTTTACGTGAACCGAGTGCCAAGACCCTGTGTGCTGATTGCCATGGGGAAAATGCCCTTTGGAAATACAATTATTTTCATGATCCGATTAAGCGGAAAAGGTATTAGGAGAAGTGAATATGCCTAACCTGAGTACACGCCGAAAGTCAAAAGACCTTGTGTCGCACTGGCTTGCCTGGGCTGTGTTCCTCGCCTTATTGGCCGGTTGCAGCCATCAGCGGCCGGTTACTAAATTGCAATTTCCGGAAGGCGAAAATTATCCCTTCCTGGCATTGGAAAAAGTGTACACTGGTAAAATCGAGGGGGCGGGGAATTGGACCTCTAAAATCAAAACACTCCTGGCCGGTGATTGTCCAAAAATTTCGCTGCATCGGCCCGCGGCGGTGGCAATTGATTCGTTGGACCGGGTTTATGTGGTAGATGCCGAGCTGGGGCGGGTTTTGCGTTTCAAGGGCCTCCGGGCGGATTGTGATGAAGTAACTGCTTTTGGTAGTAAAGTATTGAAAGCGCCAACAGGGATTGCCCTTTCAGCGAACGCCATTTTTGTTTCGGACGCCGGTCGTCATTTGGTCCAGGTGTTCGATTATGATCTGAATCCGGCGCGAACCATTGAACAGGCCGAATTTGTGCGTCCGGGGCAGATTAAATTTGACTCGGTGACGCACCGCCTGTTGGTGGTTGATCCGCCAGCCCATCAGGTTTTTATTTTTCACCCCACCGGTGAATTTATCGCCGCGCTGGGAGGGTTGGGTACCGCACCAACTCAATTTCATTTTCCCGTAGCGGTGGAAACCGATTCCTCCGGCCAGATATTTGTATTAGATGGTCTGAACCGGAAAGTGAAGCGATTCTCCCCGGAACTGGCCTTTTTATCCAGCTTTGGGGTTTACGATCGCACGCCCGGTTCGTTTGGATTTCCCAAAGGGATTGCCATTTCGTCGGACGGATTTATTTTTGTGTCCGATGCCGCGTTTGGCAATATCCAAATTTTTAATCAGCAGGGCGCCTTATTGTATTTCTTCGGACAAACAGGTTGGCAACAGGGTGAGTTCCTGCTTCCTACCGCCATACGGTTCGATCGGCGGGATCGGCTCTTTGTGGTGGATCAGTACAACAACCGTATTCAGGTGTTTCAGTATTATGCGCAGCCTTGATCAACTCGGATTACGACGCATGCTTCTGGTGTGCGTGGGTATCGTGACCGTTTTTGGCCAGCAATGGCAACCGGCCGGATCGCTGGAAGGGCGAATGGGTTATATTCGAGATACTTCCCGGACCGCCGGGGACTACTATGTTCATCTTGAGCGGCTTCAGTGGGGCTTAGCCGGATCGCTCAGCGAAAAATTGAATTGGAGCTGGGAAATGACCGCCGGCGGAATCCTCCAGGGCGCTTCGGCTTATAGCAGGACCGCCCTGTCTCCGGAATATCATCTGCAAAGTCAACTTCGTCCATTTAAGCCGATTTCCCTCTCCCTGTTCAGTTATTATCAGGTTACCGATCCGGTGCGATTCATGGTGGATTCGCTGGTGCGAACCGAGTGGGTGAATGGATTACGCCTGGATACCCAACTGCCCGGTCACATGCGGCTGGGAATCGGTATCGGGTACCGCACCCAACAGCAAGACACGCTGGAGACCGCCCGCCAATTCATAGAGGCTCAACTTGAAAAGCGCTTGTTGGGGCTCAATTTTCGTCTGATCGGTGAGCGGGACGATTGGCAAAAACAGCGACTCGGCGGCAATCCCGATTTTCGCCAGCGAGTAGGCATCAGTTGGCACGGCGAACCATTGCGGGGATTGTATTGGACGGCCAGCAATACCTGGTACGAACAGGGTTTAACCACCTATTGGCGGGCATTTCAGGAGGCTAGTTATCGTCATAATCGATCGGAGGTACGGGGCAATTACAGCTATGGAGACTACGAGTATGGGACCGCTCCGTTGTTAATCCGGAAATACACCGCGTCCTATCGTTTTCGGCTCAAACCGGGATTCGAGCTGGAAGCAATCGTGCGGGGCAGTAAAACCACTAAGTCCGACTCGCTTACCCTGTTCCACTGGCGAGCTTACCAGGTTGGGTTGAATTGGCAACTGGGGCGAACCTCGTTTGCCCGCGGTTTGGTCCGCACGGGTTATAAAGAATCATATAATTACGGCCCGGGTTGGGCGTCGGAATTTTTGGTGGAAGAAGGCTTTGATCTTATACGGTCAGCTAATCTGGCCTGGAATGTAAAGGACATTTTCGAAGGTGAAATATTTAACGCCACGGATCCGCTGACCGAGAATTTTCTGTACGACGTGGAGCATCAACTGCAGGCAACGGCTTTAATTTTCCCGCGCCGGCGTTTTCAGTTTGGTGACCGGCTGCAGCTTAAAAACCATCTGGGCGTGGATTTGCAATTCGCGGAGGATACTCTTCGCAACGCCGTAACAAATGAAATTTTTATCAAGCTGCTTCAACAGCGGTTACAGGTTTCGATATCATATTTCGACATCTGGCATTTGACGGATTCGGATCTGGAACAGCGGGTTAATACCCGGGCAACCATGCCGTTGAACCGGTTTATTAGCTTAAATGTATTGGGACTCTACCGGTTCAACGCTGTCATTTACCCGGATTATTTATGGCTCAGCACCTTCTTAAAATTCAATTTCGGGAAATTTGATTATGTTTTGGATTTTCAGTTCCGGGGCCTGCCTGAAGATTTTGGAAATCAAAATACACGGGTTTGGATGCGCTTTATGAGGCGATTCTAATGCAGCTGTGTGGAAGGAATATGATGGTTCGTGCGGGAGGGCATTCTATTTTCGTGGGATTGATCAGCTTAATGTTTACCGGCCTACTGTGGGGACAGACACCCGGACCAGGGGATCTGGAAAAAAAGGGCAAGGTCGCCTATACGCCCCATAATCTGTCTATTCGGGCTGGAGCAATGCAGGCGGGACAGACCGGCGCCATCCTAACTGATTATTCCTTGTGCCGCTATTGCCACATGCCGCGGGTTGTCCCGGCGATGGAACCTTTGTGGTTCCGTAAAGAAGCCGTGCGTAATTTTGATACTCGTAAAACAGTGGAAGACGCGCCGGGCAAGGTCTTTCCGCTGGATCCTGACAGCCGCACCTGCTTATTCTGCCATGATGGCACCGTGGCGCCCGGATTTCCCCGGCACCCGGAAAGTGCAAATCCCCAGGTCAACCTCACCAAACCGCAGGCAGTTGCGGCTGAAAATTACAATACTCATTTGTTTGCTTTTCCGGAATCCGGTGTTGAAATAAGTCCCCCGGATAGTACTTCGCCGCTCTACATGGCGAATAGTAACAAAGTCCAATGCGGCACGTGTCATGACCCTCATAATGATGAGAACGGCAACTTTCTAAAGGTGACCGGCCAGGGCTCCCAAATCTGTATGGAATGCCATCACATGCAGAATTGGGGCAATTCCACCCACGGCAATCCGGAAAACCCGGTGCTGAAACCGTTGAAGGCAATTGCTTGTCTGCAGTGCCATGAGATTCATGCTTTACCCACCAACGCCAAACTTTTACGCACGGATGAGAATTCACTGTGTCTGCGTTGCCATGATGGGATGCAGGATGATTCCACCGAGGTTTTGAGCCGCTACAATTTACAGGAAGTTTTTGAAAAACCCTTCATCCATCCGATCCGAATCAATCCCAATGTGAAGGCAATCGGATATGATTCCGCCAATTCCCGCTGGCAGGGTGGCTTTTCCGAAGACCGGTATGTACGCTGCGGCGATTGTCACAATCCCCACGCCGTTCAAGCCGAAGCACCTTCGCCATTTTTACCGGGTGCGCTCATGTTTGTCAAAGGTGTGGATGCCATGGGATTTCCCAAGGAGGTAGCTGAATTCGAGTATCAGGTTTGCTACAAATGTCATGGGTACAATCAGAATGCGGAACCTTCCAGTGATGTCGCCCGCTTATTTGCCACTTCCAACATGAGCTTTCACCCCGTGGAAGGCCCGGGTAATTCTCCGCGGGTTCCCAGCCTGAAGAAGGGCTACAGCGAACAATCCATGATTACGTGCACCGATTGTCACGGGAATGACGATGTGGGCGGTGTCCAAGGTCCGCATGGGTCCAATTTTCCGCACATCCTGAAAAAACCCTATGCGGACAGCACAATACCTTTTGCCCCGGTGGATGATAATACACTCTGCTTTGATTGTCATAACCCCAAACGGATTCTTCAGGATAATGGATTTAAATTTCATAATCTTCACATTCAACAACAAGGTTACACCTGTAGTGCCTGTCATAATCCTCACGGTAGTCCGGATATGCCCGGTCTCATGGATTTGAATAAACCCTATATTGAGCCGATTAATGGCATCAAACGGGTCCAGGCCACCGACCCGGGTCACGGAACCTGTTATTTGAAGTGTCATGGCGTTAAACACAATGGCCAAAGCTTCTAACCGGTATGATTAATTCGAGGTTGATTTAGGGGGAAAGAAAGTAGTGGCACATGGAGGGGGATTTATTTTGCGCCTTACGCACCTATTCAAGGCAGTTCTAAAACGGTCTCCGTTTGCCTTTTCATTTCTTATTGCAGTCGCATTTTCCATTCAGTTTAATCCGGCGATTGTGGTGGCCCAGTCCAATGATGACTGCTTTACCTGTCACGGCTACCGGTCGCTGGAAGGTGTTCGCAACGGCAAGAAACTTTCCGTTTTCGTAGATCGAAAAGTATTTAATGCTTCTGTGCACAGCGCTTTGACCTGCTTGGAGTGCCATACCGATATCAATCCGGAGAATGTCCCGCATCGGAAGACATTCAAACCGGTTCAGTGTGGCAATTGTCACCGGGTGGCTTTGCAGCAGTACAGTGAATCTTTGCATGACAAGGTGTACCAGAGCGGGGGTAATTTGGCGCCCACGTGCCAAACCTGCCACGGATCACACGGTATTAAGCCGATCGCCTCGCCAGAATCCAATGTCCGGCCGATTAAAATTCCCGCACTATGTGGAGCGTGTCACCACGAAGGCACCCCGGTCAGCGAACAGTATGATATTCCCGAAGATCAGATTCTGGAAAATTACTCCGAGAGTATGCATGGCGAAGGATTGTTAAGAAAAGGTCTTACGGTCGCGGCTACCTGTGTTTCCTGTCATACGCCGCACCGGATTTTACCGCATACCGATCCCCGCTCGACCATATCAAAGCTCAATATCTCCAAGACCTGCGCTACCTGTCATTCCGAGATCGAACGCGTCCATCAGAAGGTAATCCGGGGCCAACTCTGGGAGAAGGAGCCCCATAAACTCCCGGTTTGCGTGGATTGCCATCAGCCCCACAAAGTCAGAAAGTCATTCTACATCGAGGGGATTGCCGACGAAGATTGTCAGAAGTGTCATGCTGATCCGGATATCAAATCTTCCGGCGACGGGCATTCGCTGTTTGTGGATCAAACCGATATTCTCAAATCAATGCATGCCGGAACGGCCTGTGCCCAATGCCACATCAATGTAGATCCCCGGCGGCCACGGCCTTGTGAAACACTGCAAGAAAAAGTTGATTGTTCTATCTGCCACGAACAGGTCGGTAAAGATTACCACCGGAGCGTGCATGGCAAACTGAATGCTGAAAACGACCCCAATGCCCCCACCTGCACCGAGTGTCATGGAACCCATGTCATCTTGGGCAAATCGGATTTCAATTCACCAATCTTTCCCACCAATATTCCCACCCTGTGCGGTGCTTGTCACCGGACTGGTGAAAAAGCAGCCCGGCGCTACACGGGACCCGAGAAAAACATCATTTTCAACTACGAAGAGAGTATTCATGGCAAGGGCCTGCTGAAGAGTGGGCTGACCGTAACCGCAACCTGCACCAATTGCCATACGGCTCATAAAGAATTACCCGCCAACGATCCTAATTCCAGTGTGAATCCGGTCCATATTGCCAATACTTGCGGATCGTGCCACCTGGGAGTTGAGGACAAATTCCTCAAGAGCGTCCACTCTCCGCTGGTCACTAAAACCGGCAAGGAATTGCCTGTCTGTTCCACCTGTCACACCGCCCACACCATTTCACGTACGGATTTGCAAGGGTTTAAGCTCAAAATCATGAAGCAGTGTGGAAATTGTCATGCGGCGGTAACTAAATCTTACTTCGATACGTATCATGGCAAGGTTTCTCAATTAGGCTATACCAAAACGGCCAAATGCTACGACTGTCATGGCTCCCACGATATTTTGCCACCGGACAATCCGGAATCGCATCTGAGCTATAAAAACGTGGTGGAAACCTGTAAAAAATGCCATCCCGGCGCCAACCGCCAGTTTGCGGGGTATTTGACCCATGCCACCCACCATGATCCGGTAAAATATCCCATTTTATTCTGGACTTTTTGGGGAATGACCGGCTTACTGGTCTTCACGTTTGTGGTTGCCGGACTGCACACTTTGCTCTGGCTGCCGCGGTCATTTAAGTGGAAAAAAGAATTAAGACAAAAATTGGATGCCATTGAAAACGAAGGTGAGCCCAAATCGCACAACGATGAGGATGACCATGCCTAAACATAAATCGCCCCGGATGCAATATGAGCGATTCACACCGCTTAATCGCACCCTGCACATTTTTACCGTTCTCACATTTCTCACCCTGGCCATGACCGGCTTGACCCTGAAATTTTCCTATACGGGTTGGGCCGTAATACTCTCCCACTTTCTGGGTGGGTTCGAAGCGGCCGGATATTTTCATCGATTCGCGGCGTTTATTATGATCCTGGTGTTTTTGATTCATCTGTTCGATCTGATGCGCCTCAAATCCAAAGCGCATCAATCGTGGACGGGAATGATCCTGGGGAAAGATTCCCTGTTTTTCAATAATAAGGATTGGCGGGATTTCCGGGATTCCCTGAAATGGTTTTTAGGCCGCGGTCAAAGACCTCGGTATGGGCGCTGGACCTATTGGGAAAAATTCGATTACCTGGCGGTATTTTGGGGAATGGTGGTCATCGGTTCAACCGGAATGACACTCTGGTTTCCGGAGTTTTTTACTAATTTTTTTCCGGGGTGGTTCCTGAATGTGGCCACCATCATTCACAGTGATGAAGCACTGCTGGCGGTGGGATTTATCTTTACGGTTCATTTTTTCAATACACACCTGCGGCCCGAAAAATTTCCCATGGATATCGTTATTTTTTCCGGACGGATACCCCTGGAAGAATTCAAGCTGGATCGACCCGAGGAATACCGCCAGATGGTGGAAAGTGGTGAACTGGAAAAACACCTGGTGGAACCGTACCAACCGATCGTGATCCGGGCGATCAAGGTGTTCGGAACCGTGGCGCTGTTCACCGGGCTGGGTATTGTCATTTGGATCATCTATGCCATGATTTTCGCCTACCGGTAATAATCCGGATTGACCGGTCAGGCTCGGGTTCTTTTAAGTAGGATAGCGGCTCTAAATGTGTAAATAGGTGAGCGGCCAGACTGAATTCATCCAACCTTCAAACGGAGAAAAACCAAAAATGGTAACAATAATCAACCGGCCTTCAATCATTAAAGCCGCGGGCAATAAGCCCAAGATAATCGAGGAATATATTGGCCGGGTCAATTCCGGCACGGCCGCGGTCAGTATTGCCCGGATGAAAAGCCCGGGAGGTTGGATTGAACCGGGTCAGACGCCTGAATTTGACGAATACACCGTGGTTTTGCGCGGGATGTTGCGGGTGCGGACACGGCTGGCGGCAACGGATATCCCGGCGGGCCAGGCGATTATCGCCGCCAGCGGTGAATGGGTTCAGTACAGCAGTCCGCTACCCGAGGGTGCGGAGTATATCGCCGTCTGCTTACCGGCGTTTTCACCGGCCGGGGTGAATCGGGATGAGTAAGGATCTTACCGGATAAGAAAAGGACCTAGGGATGAGTCTATTCCGAAAAGGTAAAGATGACGCGGTTTGTCGAAATTGGAAAGATTCCACAATCCCGCCGGCGCCGTCCTTTTAAAAAGAGGCGGGCTGAATCCGGCCTATTCCCCGTAAAAATGCCGCCTGATCAAGATTTCTCCCCTTGGCAAGGAGAGCCTGAAAGCGAGACTCAAACTGTTTTCTCCGGCCGCCGGGATGATTACTCAAGGCGGATCATCACCTTAACTTAACTTAACTTAACTTAGCTCTCCAACTCACTCTGAATCTGCTCCTGCTCTTCTATCCATTCCAACATTTCATTCTCAATTCGAGCCGGTTCCCGGAGGATGGCCAGGGGATGGGGGTTCGGCCTGTCAGGCCGCGCTCCGGATAACCCCGGGATGCCACACACGGTGGTTTTCAGGTTGACAATCTGAAGCGGTGGGAGTAAACTCAGCTCAAGACGGATAAGTAAAACAGATGGAAAAAGAATTCAGGTATACGGGCGGCCCGGCCAAAAGTGGTTACGCGGGCGTCATGCTGAAAAATCCCTCTAAATTGACGGAGCAGGTGTACCCAGCCCTTACGTTTACGGAATTGCAGCCGCCGCTCGGCGGGAGCCGGCAGTCCCCCGGACAATCTCCAACGTCTTATGCGGAACCGTATAATAAACCATTATATATTCAGAAAGGGTGATGGATAGTGTGCAATAAGGGTTAGGAGAGCCTGAAATTCTTCTTATACGGCATTTTTACACCCCGAAAAAGTTAAACGGAATAGTCTAAACACGGCTGCTACAATTTTTCCCAAGAACAAGGTGGCTTATGGAGCGAGATGAAGGTACTTTGGTGGATATTGCAAAAGCTGCGCGCGCAGTACTGGCATCACGCAGGGCTTGTAGAGAGAACAATTCCTTGAAGATTTCAAGACCCAGTCAGCAGTACTTTATCAGTTGATTGTGATTGGTGAAGCAGTCAAGCGGCTGTCCTTTGAGTTGCGCCAATAACATCCAGAGATACCCTGGGCGCCGATGGCTGGAATGCGAGACCATCTTATTCATGGGTATGATGTAGTAGACTGGGGCGAACTGTGGAGAACGGCAACAAGAGATATTCCTGACTCGTTGAACAAGATGGAGCCTTTTCTGCCACAAGAAGGTTCAGAACAAGAGTAAGTAGCCGCCCAACAAGCGCTTGCTCCGGACGGTTTCGCTTCGCCACGCTCGGCGCGCCGCCGGTGAAGCGCAGGCCGTTAGCACCACGGAGAAATCAGGGTTTGTATTGGCCGTCCCGTAGTTTACATTACAGAGTGTAAACACAAGGAGTGATCTCATGCAAGCCACGGCAAAAGACTTACGATTCCATTCGAAGGAATTACTGGATACAGCTAGACGAGGAGAAGAAGTTCTCATCACTTACCGGGGCAGGCCCTATGCAAAATTGGTCCCGCTAACAGGGAAACTCAACCCGGTGAATGCCGCGGGAAATGATCTCTTCGGTATATGGTCTGATTACCCCCGGACTGAAGCCGTGGAAAGCTATGTGGATAAAGCCCGGGAAAGCCGTTTCTCATGATCGTCGATACAGATGTACTGATTTGGTATTTACGGGGAAATCAGAAAGCTAAGGCAATCATCGAAGGTTTTGCCTCGTTCTCTATTTCAGTCGTTACCTATATGGAATTGGTTCAGGGGATGAGAAATAAGCATGAGCTGGTAGCGCTTCGGCGCGCGCTAAGGGATTGGAACGCAGAGATTCTCTATATCAACGAAGAAATTTCATCGAAAGCTATGTTCCTGGTGGAGCGGCATTATTTAAGCGACTCAATGCGAATGGCGGATGCACTCCTGGCATCGACCGCCCTGGCTAACGGGCTGCCTATCATGACCGCCAACGATAAACATTACAAGGTTGTAAAACAGCTTGAGGTCAAGGTGTTTAGACCTGAGTGATCAGAGATCTCCGGTTGTTGACAACGGCTTGGAGCGGACTTAAACACAAGGTGTTGGTTGACGATAGTGACTTACAGGGATACACTGAATATACAAATCGATATTATACCGGGAAGCGGCTCAAGCGCGGTGCGTCAGGCCGCAATGGAAACCATGATACATAAAGAACTCAAATTATTAAGAGTTATACGCGGTATAATTTTGAAGATCAGCTTTATAGTATTAATAGTGGCAATTTTCGTTGCATGTGATATTGGGCGGAATAGTGACCTGATAAATGTTGATATTGTTCTTAGCGGATGGAATGGAAAGATGGGATCTGAAGATAATATCATAAGTTTAAAATCCGACCGAAGTTTTACTTTGACAACCAGTGCTTCTTATATCGACTCTTGTGGTGTGGTTTCGAAGGCCGGCTATAGTGAAATAGTGGACGAACTCAACAAAATGTCAATTCTATCCATAAATTTATATCACACCCAATCTTGTTCAGATGCTGACGGTTATAAACAAACAACAAAATTAATGGTTACTTCTCTGGAAACTGAAAAATCAAATACTATCAGGTGGTCTGATTGTCAAAATGATCCGGATAATCTTGACCTGATAATAAGTCTTGATTCATTTCGTGACTTTATGAGGGGAATAATAAATAAGGCCGGAAAAATTGCTTGTGACTAAACCTTGCCATCCCACTATTACGCGGTCCAACAACCAATCAACCCGGCCTGAAAAGCTGGTAGCGTGATTTTAATGTTTCGAAAAAAACAAGGTTAAATTCTAACATGATTATCAGTAAATCAAAACCTTTCAGGCGGGTTATTTCCGCCGTTGGGCGGTATATGAATAATGATGCATTAGAAAAGGTGAAGAGTAAGCGTGAATCGATAAAGAAACACAAGGAGATAATTCCGTATAAAAAAATTATTCTTTACCTGGTATTCAGCTACTTTTTATTCATAATTTGGAATTGCACTTCACCTGAAGATGATAAATCCACGGATGTTTCACCAGCTCCTATTATCCTCATCTCCCTGGATGGCTTTCGCTGGGATTATATGGACCGAACTCATACTCCGAACATGGATTACCTGGCGGCGCGGGGCGTACGGGCGGAAGCTTTGATTCCGGTTTATCCGTCACTTACATTTCCCAATCATCTCTCAATCATTACCGGTTGTTATCCGGAGAACCACGGTATAGTCTCGAACAAGATGTGGGATCCCCTATTTGAGGAATGGTATACTATCGGTGAAGGGTCTGAATCGGTTCAGGATGGTAAATGGTACGAAGCCGAACCTTTCTGGGTAACCGTGGAAAAAGCCGGATTGAAATCCGCTATATATCACTGGCCAGGTAGTGAAGCGGAAATCATGGGGTATCGCCCAAATCAATATTATGTATATGATGGTTCCGTTACCAATGAGGAAAAAATTGATCAAGCGCTTGCCTGGCTGGATCTCCCGCCCGAAGAACGTCCCGTGTTTATTGCCCTTTATTTCGGCGAGGCAAACTATTATGGACACCGCCTCGGAGTAGAAGTGGCAGCCATGGATACCGTGATCCAGGGATTAGATCATAATATTGGTCAACTTATAACCGGCCTTGAGCAACGGGATATTCTGGACAAAATCAATATCATAATCGTCGGGGATCATGGTATGGTCGATCTTGACCAAAATAAAGTGGTTTTCCTGGATGATTATATATCGATTCAAGACCTTGAGCGTTACAGTCTCGGTCCCGTTGCGATGCTTGATCCAATCGAAGGGATGTTAGATTCGGTATATACTGCCTTGCATGCTGCTCATCCTCATTTCCAGGTGTACAAGAAAGAAGAAGCACCGGAACATCTTCACTATCGCAACCATCGAAGAATACCCCCGTTGGTAGGGATTCCCGACGAATCATGGTATGTAACGACTCATTACTATTTCGATAACCAGGGCTTCTTTGGTAATTATGTAGCGACCCATGGATATGACCCCTCAATCAGTTCAATGCAGTCAATATTTCTTGCCTCGGGTCCACATTTTAAAAAAGGGATAACGGTTCCGAAATTCCAGAACATACACATCTATAATTTAATGGCGAAAATCCTTGAATTAAATGGCGCACCTAATGATGGTAATCTCGATTCGGTGCAAGCAATGTTAGTATCCGAATAATCTGCATTCACCAGGTGGCAGGTTCATCCGGGAGAAGCCTTTGTGGGAAATCCCAAATCTAGACTTCGTTACGATTGATAAATGACTTTGGGAATAGCGCTTCGATTGTACAGAATTTCGGCGCCGGTGACTTTTTTCGCTGGGTGACCACCTTGCCCGGTTACGGATCGTTCGGCGGATCCGGCATCCGCCCCCGGGGGATGTGATAGTGTTTCACGGTTGTTTAAGGTAAACCCCAAAGTCAAGACAGGTACTTGCTGGTTTTTTGTTTGTGATTGTTCTGGTAACGGATTTCATCAATCCAAACCCTGGACAAATTGGTATGAGTTCCAATACGGAATCGGGGTTCACTTACCGGGGGGGGTAACGCAGATTTGACCTACCTTGGCGAAACAGGGGACATGCTGAATTATTTAGAAAAACTGGATGGAATTAAGCGCGCCAAGATTGCCTTGGATATGTTTGGGTTTTATTGGCATGTAAATCCCATGACCCTGGTTGGATTGTTCTGATTTAACGCCGGCAGTTTACGCAACCGTATTAAAATCAAAGTCTCCGCTGATTGGAGCGGAGGCTTTGTGTTACCAAGAGACCAGGGAGGTCGGTTTTCAGTCAGGGTTTATTTCACTGGTTCTCCCGGCAGGTCATCCGGATAAACCACATCAGCATGGCAACCGGCACACCGGGGTGGTTGATCGTAGCGCTCGTCCACATGACACTCGTTGCACTCAAAATCTACATGGGAATCACTTAACACCAGCCCGGTAAGAGCGTGTGAAAAACCCGGGGTTTCCTGTTGCTGATGACAAAACCCGCAACCCTCGGCCGGTTGGGTCTCATGACAGCCGGAACATGGTTCGTGATGTACCGCCAGGGTCTTTTTCAGGGGAGCGATTTTTTGAATACCTTCGTGGCAGGTACTACAGTTTTCCTTATGATGACAGTCGACACATCCGAGCCGGTATAATTCCACATGCTCCCGGTGATGAAATGTCACCACCCGGCCCGGTTTGTAACCGGTATTAAACACCCGCTTCTCGGGAACCAGGATGGTTGGATGCTGCACACCGATAATGTCTGTTTTATCCACCTTGGGCTGAGACGCTTCCGGTGAAAGTTCGGCTTTTCGTGCATGACAAGTTTCGCAAACCTCCCGGGATTCCCATTCCTTGTGACAACTAAGACATTGCCGGTGATAGGCGCCATTCAAGGTCGGCTGGTTCAGGTCATGTCGTTCCGCGTCCGTGGTGTGGCAATCGTGGCAGGGTTGAATTTTTTCGCCTGGATTATTGTGATGGCAGATTTCACATCCCCGGCCCATGGTGGCCATCTCCGAGTGAAGTTTGTGCTGGAAAATGACCGGCTCGAAAATACTCTCCAATTGATCAAGAATGACCACCTCCGGCACGCTATCCGCAGAAGATTGTGCGGACAGGCTCAAGGTTAGAGCCCATAAGGCCAAAGGAATCAGGCAAGCTCGAAGTAACCGCATGATTTACTCCTCTTCTCCGGGTAAGTCGCCGGGATAACTGACATCATCACCGTGACAGGACTCACACTGGGGTGGTTGGTCGAATTTTTCATCCACATGGCATTCACCACACTCAAAATCGACATGCGATTCGCTCAATGTCAGTCCGGTTACAGCGTGCTTAAAATTACCGGCATACCAGTTGGTATGGCAGGCGGTGCAAGCTTTATTCAGACGAGTCAGCGGACGGTTTGGTGGATGGCAGTTGCTACAGGTAAGTTTCCGGTGAAACCGGTTCAGGGGCCAGCCGGTCAGGTCATGAGTAAATCCTTTACTCTCCTGATCTTTATGGCAAAATCCGCAGCTTTTCCGAGATACGGTATTGTGACACCGGGAACAAGGCGAATGGTGAGCTTCCAGTTTATTCGCCATGGGTCTGATCTGACCCACCGCTTCATGGCACTGACTACAGTTCTCATCCCGGTGGCAGTTCACACAACGATAGCGATAAAGCTCAACATGTTCCTGGTGATGAAAAGTCACCAGCTTGCCAATTTTCGAAGCGGTCTTGAACACTTGTTTTTCCGGAATATGAATCGTGGGGTGGCCCACACCAATAATATCGGTTTTATCAATGGGAGCCGGTTTGGGTGCTTTCTGATCCAACGGCAGATGGCAGACATCGCAATTGGTGTCATGACTCCAATCCCGGTGGCAATTCAGACACTGCCGGTGATAAGCGCCTTTCAGGCTGGGTTGGCGCAAATCGGTGTTGGTCATGCTGGAGCTGTGACAGTCCCGGCAAGGGGGGATCTTACCCTCCGGGCTATAGTGATGACACGCAGAGCAGCCCACGCCCATACCCGACATGCTGGAATGAAGACGGTGCTGAAAAATGACCGGATGGTAGAGCTTTTCCAGTTGGTCGATGATCACTATTTCCGGTCCTTCGGACGGATTGTGTATTCCGCGGGAAACGTGCCAGGCAAGATCCCGGGGGCAGGCGATCAGACACGGGTCAGCCTGGGTAGGATTCTTACACAGATGGCAGGTATTACAAGGCAAGGCTTGCTTGGTCATAGCCTGAACATGGCGATTTGTATCCAGTACGGCAGCCAGGGAGTCTTTGGGTAGCGAATAGGTTTTCTCTTTTTCACATCCCGCTAAGAACAACAGCAGTGCGAGTAAAAACATGAGCTGTTTCATTAGGCATTCCTCCGGTTCTGAATGACCGGGAGATGAATAACCAGAAAACGATATACCAGGATGAGAGCTGATATCAATCCCAGCGTCAGCAGAATTTCCCAGAGGGTTGGAACATAGCGTGAAGTGCTGTAGAGTGGTTTGTAAGCCACGAGATAGACATTGATGCGATTAAGCACCACTCCCAGCACGACCATCAGGGCGGCACTGAAGAGCCAGCCAGGTGAACGGCGCACTTTTCGGTTGAGGAGCAGGATAAATGGCGCTATTCCACCGAAAATGATCTCGGCGAGGAAAAACCAGGTTTCCAGAGACCCATTTAAATTACCCCAGGCTTCACGAATAGTCAGATCGGAGAGGCGCGTTGCCAGGTACAGTCCCAGAAGCGGCGGAATGAAGCGTGCAAAGGGTGCGAGAAGCTCCATTTCCGGTTTTAGTCCAAAGGAGCGTGCGGCGGCCAGGGATTCCACCACGATCATTGAAAACCCAACCGTTATCGCCGAGAGGAGAAATTCCAGGGCCAGAATGGGGGTCCACCACAGCGGTGACATTTTTGACTTTACCAACACCATCAAAGCTCCCAACGAGGATTGGTGCATAAAGGATAAAACCACACCCAAAATGATAAAAATGAACATGATCCCGCCCATCTTCCGGTGGAGGAACCCCAGGAGTTTGGATAGAGGCTTATTCAGGAACTTGAATAGGGGAAGATTTACCCGGTCATGAAATTCCTCGGCAATGATGGGGATGAATTCGATGTACAGCACTGTCAGGTAAGTCATGACACACATGCCCACTTCGAAAAGCGCTGAATTACCTTGCCACATTTGGGGGAGGATTGGGTGCCAGACATTGTAGTAGCGTCCCAGATCAACCAGGAGGCCCAGGACGACAAAGGTGTAACCCAACAGGGCTGTCAGGAGTGCCGGACGAGCCAGCGGTTCATATTTTTCATTGTGAAAAATGTGAATTGCTAAAGCCGATGTAAACCCACCGGCCGCCAGCGCAACCCCGCAGGCCACATCGATGGCAATCCAAATGCCCCAGGGATATTGATCATTTAAATTAGTTACCAAACCAAGTCCGTAAACAAATCGAACCGAAGCAATGATGAGAGCAGTTCCGAATAGCGCGGTCAGCACCCAAACCCCGGGTGTGAAATATTTTTGCCGTAGCGGTACCGCTAGTACTTGTTCATCCATGATGCACATCCCGGCTTTTGTCCGTGTTGGACTCAGACTCTACCGGTTTGGATAATTTCATGATCACACCCAACAAACCGTAAAACATGGCGGGGGGGACGAAATATTTAAAAATACCGTGTTGGATATGCTCGGGCAGGGCGACCAGCGAGGCTGCCTGGAGTTTGGGAAATTTCAGGTCTTCAAAGGGTTCACAGGAAATAAACATCCACGACGTGCCGCCAACTTCCGTTTCGCCATACACATGATCGATATATTTCTCAGGATTATCGGCAATCTTTTCATGGGCCAATTCAATCAATTCGCGCTGTTTACCAAAGGTCAGCGCATTGGTGGGACAAATTTCGACACACGCCGGCATTTTCCCTTCGTCCAGGCGATTCACACACAGATCGCATTTTTGAACCACCGGTGTAAGAGCATTGCTGTATTCGTAGGCTGGGATTTGGAACGGGCAGGCGACCATGCAATATCGGCAACCGATGCACTTCCAGGCATCATAGGTCACCGGACCGAAATCCTGTTTCTCCAGTGCGCCTACAATGCAGGCCGAAACGCAAGCCGGCTCGTTGCAGTGCATACACTGGACTTTGACATCCAGATCGGTTTGCTTGCAGCCGCGTTCGTAAAATCGGTTGACAACTGTGTAACCGGATTCATCGGGCCGCCGGTAGGTGCTGAATACACTTTTATCCTTATAAGATTCCAAGGATTGGTTTGGCATATTGTGGGCGTCTTTGCAAGCCCATTCACATTCGCGGCAACCAATGCATTCCGTAAAATCAGTGAGTACTCCCACCACATTGTCAGGATCAATTTTTGCCTGGGTTGCGGCCCGGGCGGATTCACCCGCCAATAGGGCGCCGGTGGCTCCCATGAATTTCAAAAAATCTCGCCGTTCCATTTTTACTCCACAGCTTCAGTCACTTAAACCAGTTTAGTTCCGTTTGGGTCTGGGGTGTGCAATCGCAGGGTATTTTTCCTCCCATTTGAAGGGTTTATAGGTCGGTGAATTTTCGTTGTGGCAGACGATGCAGGTTTCAACCGTGGGATTCACCAGACCCACACTGGCTTTGGTAATTTTGCCGGCTTTAATTGCTTCTTTAACCTTTTTGGACTTATACTCACTACCCGGACCATGACACGATTCGCATCCTACCGCGGCCAGTTTTTCGTTCATTCGTTGAGCACGAGCATCATCTGCCGGGATGTCTAAGCGATAACCGGAGGGTGCGCCCCAGCCGGTAACGTGACAACGAAGACAGGCCGGTGATCTCTCCGGGGCGGTTTTAAGCGCCATTTTTTTGGCGATAGCTTTGGATTCTTCAGTTAACAGTATTGCGTAAGATTTAGCGTGGCTGGTTGCTTTCCATTGGGCATACTGAGCGCCTTTTGCGGCTTTATTGTGGCAGGGCTTACAACGATTTGATCCCACATAATCAAATGTTTTGGTTTGAGCCCAAGCCATGCTGAAAATCGCTAATACAATCAGACCTACCTGTTTCATAGGTTACCCCCTTGGATGATGTGATTAGAAAAAGTGATTGAAATATATTTCCCGGCAGCCCGGAATAGCGGTCGTTTTCAGGGATTAGGAAGTTGGTTTTGGGAAATGGGGGGTGGTTAACCAGGGATGAACCCCGGGTCGATTGCTCACGATAGTTACGGCCTGTCGCCATATCGTCCCCCCGGCTGGGAATTGGCAAAATCGATGCCACTTAACAACCATGAATAGTTAACAATTTTTGTCAGGTTTGATGAACGGAACCGATTCGGCTCTTCACGAGCGAATTAAGTCATTAACGGCAAGTACTTAGCAAAAGCCCCGGTCATCCATGGTAAAAAAAATTATGCGGGCGTATTTATATGAGATTGGTATGATCAGATAACGAAAACAAACCAAAATTTTTCAACATTACTGATAGTGAGAAAAACAGATAGAAACATAAAACCTTCCGCTCCCCAACAAAGACCGAAGTCGAACTCGCTAACGTCTCCTTTTAAAAAAGGGTGAAATCCGGCCGTGACTTATTTCGCTCCTTTCCGAAGGGAGAATAAAAGAGGGTAAATAACAAAATATTATAGACTACACTATTCTCAAATCTCAAAATTACAGCCGCTTCATTTCTCGAAAAATCATTCCCTTTTAAGTCGTAGGCCTGGTTTTTACGTAAAAAAAGAAAGAAGCGGCGGTTTCAATTATTAGACTTGTCCCGGTAGCAAAAAAAAAGATTGGGCTGAAAAGGGCAGCGGGGGGATTCACATTTCGGAATCACAATGCAGTTTCACCCCCTGGCCGCGGATATGCTTTTTACGCCTGATTTTTCCCCGGGCTTTCAACTCCCGCGATCCGGACGAGGTTTTTCAGGCGTTTATCACTTCAAATCATCGTAAAGTCCGATTAGCCGGGGGGATATTTGCCGCAGCTCTCTGTATTATGTCATTAGGTTGAACTGATACGCCTTTGAATGGAGCGGTGACCGCGTTAGATTAACCTGATGAAGCAATTAAAACCTAAAACGGCATTTCAAGCTTGGCTGGAAAGTCTGCGCGTAAATCCGGTAAAAGCCATATTGGCCAGAGCCGATTTGCCGGCGCGGTATTTTTTACTCCGGGATGTTTTAAAGGAAACCCACAGCGAGCGCTATTTGGGAATAAAAAAGAATCTTCGAAAATTCCGGCCGCGCCGCTTGATCATGCGAGCTCAGTCCACCGGCGGAATCTGGCCGGTGGCGCAATCGACACCCGGGCTAAACCCGGAACAAATCAAAACCCTCCGGTTTTTGCGTCAGGCTGAAATGCTCCACCGTCTCTTCGACCTTACGGCTACTTTGAGTCAGGAGCGGGTCAAAGATGGTTTGATCCAATTATTGAAGAACTTGGATGATTCGGGCGCCTTCCCCGGATATTTGCCGCAGCATGCCCACGCGTTGTTGGTAGCCGCCTTATATGGTTTGGATGGCAATCCCAAAGTAAGGGAGGCGTTTCTTTATGCCTTCCGTCGGCAACGTCCGGACGGCGGCTGGCTGGATCCCATATACTTGGGAAAAAACCAGGCTGAGAAGCAAATTCCCAGTTGCATTTGGACCACGCTGCTGATGACTCTGGCAATTAGTCATAGTCCCGGTTTAAGACGCCGGGCCGGCGCCCAGCGGGCGGTGGAATTTTTAAAACAGCATTTTTTAGAACGGAATTCAACCGGCCTGTTGCAGGCTGCGTCCACTTGGGATTTACTGGGTTATGGTTATTTCGGCGAGGGTGTGCTCCACGGTGGAACGCTTCGCTTGCTGGAAATAATAATGAATATGGAATCTCCACCCGACAAGTTCACCCGGAAAATAGTGGATTGGTTAAAAGGAATCCAGTTGTCCAACGGCTACTGGCCGGCAATTGTGAAAAACGCCTACAGTGGCGATAGCTTTGTCACCGTAAGAGTATTAAGGGTAATCAAGTATTTTACGTCCCCAATGTTAATTGAAATAGATGCTGACTGAAGAAAGGATTGATGATGATGCCAACTGAAGAACGAGTTCATGCAATTCCGGTGATGCCGTTGCGGAACACGGTGCTGTTTCCCCAACAGGTCATCCCGTTATATATCGGCCGCGAACGCTCTTTAAAATTGATTCGGGAATTGCCCACCGGTCTTAAAACCATTGTTGTGGTGGCGCAAAAAGAAGGGTCGGTTGAAGACCCGGCGCCGGAAGATGTCTACGAGATTGGTACGACCGCTACCGTGATGAAGATTTTGGAAATGCCGGATGGCAGCCAGAGTGCCATTGTCCAGGGTGGGGATCGTATTCGCATCACACGGTTTACCCAGGCTAGCCCGTATTACCGCGCCGTGGTCGACACCCTGGAAGAAAATTATGAACCCAGCCTGGAAATCGATGCCCTGGCTGCTAATCTGCGCAGCTTATTCAAAGAGCTGGCCAAAGCCAGCGAGTATATCACGCAAGAGCATATCGGCTTACTTTCTAATATTCAGCACCCGGCCCGCCTGGTGGACCGGGCAATTTCCCTGCTGCAATTATCCAACGCCGAGAAACAGGAAATTCTGGAAGAACTGAATGTCCATAAACGGCTGGAGAGAGCCACGGTCATTATCAATCGGGAAATTCAACGCCAGGAAATTGGTGAAAAAATCCAGACCGAGGTTCAGGAAGAAATTTCCAAGACCCAGCGCGAGTATTTCCTGCGCGAGCAGATGAAGGCGATTAAGCGTGAGTTGGGCGAAGACGACCAAACTATCGAATTAAAAGAATTGGAAGAAAAAATTGCCCTGGCGCAAATGCCGGAAGAAACCCACAAAGTAGCCACCAAGGAATTGGACCGGTTACGGCGGATACCCCCCTCCTCGCCGGAATACACGGTTTCCCGAACTTACCTGGATTGGTTGGTGGAATTACCCTGGCATAAAGAGACCGAAGACAATGTGGATATTTCCCGGGCAGCAGAGATCCTGGATAAGGATCATTATGGTTTAAGACCAATCAAAGACCGGATTTTGGAATATCTATCAGTGCGCAAGCTGAAGATGGAACAGGATCCGGATGCGCCCGTCAAGGGTCCGATCCTGTGTTTCGTGGGACCGCCCGGAACGGGTAAAACTTCCATGGGGCACTCTATCGCCCGGGCCATGGGACGGGAATTTATTCGTATGAGCCTGGGCGGTGTACGGGATGAAGCCGAAATCCGCGGTCACCGCCGGACCTATATCGGCGCGTTGCCGGGTCGAATCATTCAGGGCTTGAAGAAAGTGAAAACCCGCAATCCGGTGTTTATGCTGGATGAAGTGGACAAGCTGGGTATGGATTTCCGTGGCGACCCTTCATCGGCATTGTTGGAAGTGCTGGACCCGGAGCAGAATTTCAGCTTTAGCGATCACTATCTGGAAGTACTCTTTGACCTGTCCAAGGTGATGTTTATTGCCACCGCGAACTGGATGGATCCGATTCCGGGTCCACTACGCGACCGCATGGAGATTATCGAGTTCCCGGGTTATATCGAGGAAGAAAAAATCCACATTGCCAAAAACTATCTGTTACCCAAGCAGATTTTCGAGCAGGGTTTGGACAACGCGGGCATCCAATTTTTGGATACGGCCATCTCGGAAATCATCTCCCACTATACCCGGGAAGCCGGTGTGCGAAACCTGGAGCGGGAGATCGGACATATTTGCCGTAAGGTGGCGCGGGAAAAAGCCGAGGGAAATCGCAAGCCCCGCCGGATTACGCGCAAGAAGGTGGATAAATACCTCGGTTCACAAAAATATTACAGTGAAATCGCCGAACGTATGGTGAAGCCGGGCATTGCCATCGGATTGGCGTATACCGCCGTCGGTGGGGACATCCTGTTTATCGAAGCCACCAAGATGCCGGGTAAAGGGGCGTTGAAACTCACGGGTAAACTGGGTGATGTGATGAAGGAATCGGCCCAGGCCGCTTATTCCTATATTCGCGCCAATACCGAGCGCTTTGACATCGATCCCCAATTCTATAAGAAAACCGACATTCATATCCACATTCCGGCCGGCGCCATTCCCAAGGACGGTCCTTCGGCCGGGATCACGCTGTTTATTGCGTTGGTATCGCTGTTGTCCGGCCGGCTGGTGAAAACCAACCTGGGCATGACCGGTGAAATTACCCTGCGGGGTGCGATCTTACCCATTGGCGGTGTCCGTGAAAAAGTGACCGCGGCGCATCGGGCCGGTTTGAATACCATTATTTTACCAGCCAAGAATGAGCGCGATTTGGTTGAACTGCCGGATAATGTGAAGCGCAAAATGACTTTTAAATTCGTGGAAGAGATCAGCGAAGTGTTTGATCTGGCGCTGGAACCCACCGGGCCGCGTAAAAAATCCGTAAAAAGCAGGTCCGGGGAAAAAGCGGTTTCCACACCGGAGGTGGCGCAAGCGTAATCGTTTAATCTATAGGTGATTCAATAATAAAGGCCCGGTGAATTCAATCATCGGGCTTTGTTATTAGTCAAGATTCGTCTACTGGCGATTACGCCCCCGCGAAGCTAATGCCGTCGAAAAGCAAAGTCGGTGCCCGCAAGGAAGAATAGTGGTAAGGATCGTTGCCGGTCTCCGTTAGATTTTCGAACAGTTCAATGAAATTACCCGAGATATTCATCTCACTCACCGGTTGTACCCGTTTACCCTTTTCGATCAACCAACCGCTGATACCCAGTGAATAATCACCGGTGGTGGAATTGGCGTTCCCGCCGATAAAGCTGGTAACCAGAATCCCACGATCCAGGTCAGCTTCCATTTCGGCGCCTGAGCGTTTACCGGTCTTGAAGGTCACATTCGACGACCCACCCGTGGTGGGCTGCAGGTCCAGTTTCCGGCCGTAATACACATCAACATAGTAGTTCATGAGAATGCCGTTTTCCACGATCACGAGCTTCTTCGCGGCAATTCCATCCCCATCATAGTAACGGCTGCCCAAACCACGCACAAGCGTTGGATCGTCGATCAGGGTCAGCTTTTCCGATCCAATGCGCCGGCCCCGCAGGCCTTCCAAAAATGATTGTTTTTGCTGAATCGCACCAGCGGTAAAGGGATACAGTACTCGCCAGAAAAGGCCGCCTACAGCGGAATTTTCCAGCAACATGGGCATTTTACCGGATTTGACTTTCTTCTGGCCCAGGCTGTCCAGCCCGCGCTGCAAGGCCTCATGAGCAATTTGCTGCGGTTTTGGTAAATCAGCCAAATGGCGGGCGCCATAATACTTCCAACCTTCCGGTTTTTTATCGTCCACACCCCGTAACGAAACCGACGCACCCCAGGAGAAGCTGGAACTTTCGTAATTACCCTCAAAACCGTTGGATTTCAGGTGTGTATTTTCATAATGACTATCACTGAATCCGCTGGAAATGGAAATCAAGCGTTCGTCGCGGCCCTTTAGCAGGTCGTGCAGTTCCTTAGCCCGGGAGACGCGTTCCTCGGCCGATACTTTGGTATAATCGCTATCATACAATTCCAAGTCGACGGTGGGGCGGCCTTTGTACAAGCTTGGATCGGGTAAGGCTTGATAGGGATCTTCTCCCAGGTATTTGGTCATGGCAATCGCATTGGTAATGAACTTTTCCAACGATTCCTTTCGTAAATCGTTGGTTGAGTGGGAACTATAGCGGCCACCGGCAAAAATCTCAATCCACAACGAATTCTGGGTCGATTCCTTCAGCTTATCAATTTGATCATCGCGGTATTCCACATTGACCGAGCGATTTTTACTTATGACGATGCTGGTGTTGTCCGCGCCATTCCGGTGGGCATATTTTTGAGCCCAATAAGCCAGCTTGGTTTTATCCGATTCGGAACCTTTTTTAATAATATCCATTGTTTACCCCCTCCCGCCCACGGTAATGGATGAAACCAAGCAACTGGGCATTCCCTGTGAGACCGGAACTGATTGTCCGTTTTTCCCACAGGTCCAGCCGCCTTCCGAGAGTTTTAGGTCGTTGGCGACCATGGTCACCTCTTCCAAAACCTTGGGGCCGTTCCCGATAATATTCACATCCTTGATTGGTGCGGTGACCTTGCCATTTTCAATCAGAGCCCCGGATTTTACATAAAAGGTGAAGTCACCCGGTCCGATATTAACCTGACCGTTGGTGAATTGATCGGCAATGATACCGTATTTCACATTGGCCACGATCTCTTCGAAAGTGTTGGGGCCGTTGAGCATGTAGGTATTCCGCATGCGCGGTATGGGATTGTGTTTGAATGACTCACGCCGACCGTTACCGGTGGGAGACACGCCATAATGCTTGGCGGAGATGCGATCATGCAGGTAGGTCCGCAAAATGCCGTTTTCAACCAGGAAGGTCTCCCGGGAAGGCGACCCTTCGTCATCCACATTGATGGAACCACGCATATTCGGGTTGGTGCCATTGTCGACGATATTCACGAAGCTGGCGGCTACTTTTTTGTTGAGCTTTTCGGAGTAGATCGAAGTGCCAATCCGGTTGAAATCAGCTTCCATACCGTGCCCGATGGCTTCGTGGAGCAGAATACCGGCGCCACCGGCCTTCAGTACAACCGGGAGCTCACCAGCCGGGCTCGGTTTCGCATCGAACAATTTGACCGTGCGGGATACACACTCTTTGGGCATTCGCTTCAGCCGTTCCGGCGTAAGGAATTGAAAATCGTCACGCGCCGAGTAATCAAAGTAGTTGCTTTCGCGCTTGCCATCCTGCTCGGCAGTACAGAAGGCGATGAGCCGGATCATGGGTTGGTAATCCGTAACAAATTCGCCGTGGGAATTGGCGATCAGGATATAATTTTCGCTGTCGCTGTAGCGCATTCCGGCCTTGATCACCCGCTGATCCTGCTGGAAAACGGCGTCGTTGAGCGCCATCAGCATATCGACTCTGGCCTTTACACCGACATCTTCAAAGGAGACTTGGGTTTGATAATAATTTTTCAATTCTGTGACTTTCAATTCCACTGGTGGAATGCGCTTGCTCCCGGAGGCAATATTGGCGGCCGTGCGGGCTGCGGATTTCATACTGTTCAGTGAAAGATCTTCTGTAAAAGAATAGCCGGTCTGATCGCCCTTTAAAACCCGGATACCAACGCCTAATTCAACCTCGGTACTGGCGGAATTGACGATGTTATCTTCCACCTGAATGCTATTGGAAAGGGTGTTCTGGAAGAAAATATCGCAGTAATCTCCGCCATGTGCCAGTGCTTCGGCCATTACTTTACGGATGGTGTCCGGATCGACTCCAAAGCGCTGGAAGTATAATTCGTATGGTTGATCGGCGCCAGCCACGCCTGCCAGGGCTTTTTGCATGAACCCGGGGATCGTCGTTAATGCCGGACCGGTACCCGTGACTTTGACAAAATCTCGTTGACTCATAATCCTCATCTTTCGCTTCCGGGTTAAGCACGCCGGGTAATTTGTGTAATAACCACATTAAAAATCACATTTACGAGAATTCAGCTTTGGTTTTAAAAGTCCGTAAATTTAGTTCCTGTTTGGTGCAGACTCGATCCGCACCAGGTTTGGAAACTCAATTATAAAAGGTTGTCAAGTCGTCTACTTGATAATATCGAATTTTTGAGAAACGGTTATCCAGCTACCTGACCGGGTGTGAAAAATTAGCTGACAATAATAAATTCCGGAACTCAAGTGCGAACCATCGAATGGCCTGGTGTAATTTCCGGCAGTTGTAAAGCCCAAATTCTGCTCCGTCACCAGTTGGCCATTCAGATTGAAAATCCTGAGTTGGGTTGAAGCCGGTTCTGAAATTGAAAATGTAATTCGCGTAGCCGCATTGAACGGATTGGGGAATATTTTTTCAATTTTAAAATTATGGGGCGCGGCCGGCGGGTGGTTGTCCGCCACTGAGGCGACGGTATGCGGGAAAAAAGTATAGGCCACGCCACCCTTGGCAAACCAGGCCTGGGAAAGGCTGGATTTGTTATAGATATAGCTGTAACCATTGCTACGCGCCGGATCGTGCACAATTGGCTGGCCATTACTATTAAAACCCGCTAACATGAGTAGGTGACCGCTGTATAGTGGTTGACCGACTGACATGGCAATCCGGCCACCGGCAGCTAAAACCTCATAAGCTTCGCTCCAGGTCCGATAGCGATTAACATAGCCTTCAACATGGTACCGGCTGGCGCTCTGGACCGCCCGGGGCCAGACACCAAAAATTTGATAATAGGGATCATACGTGTCCCAGGCAAAATCGAGCATATCCACCGTTTGGCCCAGACTGCCGAGGATCATGGCGGTAGTCGTGGGCGAGCAGATTCGGCCGCCAATATCCGGGTCAACACTGAATTGGTAGATAAACTGGGTGGGAATGAAAATAGCCGGTGGGTTGTCGGCACTGATACCGGCCAGGTCCAGGCTATCGGTAGTAGCGGCATCGCTGACCTGCATGGAAAAGCGATGGATTGACGGCGATGGGATGCTAGTATTATCGCGGCTGAATTCTACTTTGGCCTGCCATTGATCCCGGTCATAATATAAAATGCCGGTATCAATGTTGATATAGCCGCCGCTATAGCTCGTGGTTTTACTCCCCGGCCAATAATTATCCTGCCAGTAGCCCATCTCCAGCCAGGGTGACCAACCGGCACCCCAGGGAAACCGGATGAACACCCGAAATCCCCCACCACTTTCAGGCGCCGAGCCATTCCAGGAAGCCAAGGCGATGTTGAACGGGCTTGCAGTCTGAATCGGCTCAAATGTGATGGATCCGGTAAAAGCATTTTCATCTAATACCAGGCGGTCCGAGGTAAACCGGATATGATCGGAATTGGCTACATGATCCCATAGGGCCGCCGCATCCGGCCAGGTCAGAAACTGATCGGGATACGCGGCCTGGAGCGAGGAGATGCCCAGCAACAGCACGGATTCCGCACAAAACCACCTTATCCACCGGTTAATGGATACGCGTTGATTAGTCCTTTTCAATGAGAAACTAAAGGTCAAGGCGCGGACAGAAACAATACCCGGTAGAGGATTGCCAGCCCGGCCAGAATAAAAAGCACCGCCCAGAGCCTTCGTTTAGACATGACCGTTTCATCGGTTGCAAGGACCCGATTCATGTATTCACCGATCTGAATAATGGTGCGCGGGAAGAATAATAGTCCCAATCCGAAGACCAATGAGATTGTTCCAACAATAAAAAGTGTGACTTCCATCATAATACTTCCCCTTTTGGAATTATGTTTTGGATATCTTAAACAAATGTTTCGGTAATTAGAAATATTTTTTACATTTGTTAACGATCGTAAAGACTCGGTTGAATTACATGAAATATAAGGACTAATGATTGAATTGATCCAATAGATGCTGAAAGGAAAAGCTCAGATTAAATTACGGAAACCATCATCGCCCGTGGACGGCCAGTCGGCCGGATTCAGCATTATCGAGATTATGGTGGTCCTCGTCATCCTGGGCATTCTGTCGGTGGTTATCGTCCCCAGGCTCTACGATAGCTATGTTTCCACCTCGGAAACCTCCGCTCTGAATCAAGTTGTGAGAGACATTCGGTATGCCGGTGAATATGCTTTGGCTAAACGCGATACGGTCTGGGTCGAGTTCGATGTCCCGGGTAACAGCTACGCTATTTACGGAGGGGACACCGTAGCCGAAAAGACGCTGCTGGAAAATACCCGGGGAGAAGGCAACTTCGTTATCCAATTGGGAGCAGGAGAATACCAACGATTGACATTGACCTCGGCGAATTTCGACGGCTCTCCCAATCTGGAGTTCGATAAGTTTGGAATCCCCATTTTATCAAACAATGGAGTCGTGGTTCTGAATAGTACCTATACCATAACGGTCGAGTCTGAAACAGGGACGGTTACATGGCAATGAGTCAGCGTCCGCTTAAATCGCGTTGGCCGGCGGCCCAATCCGGGTTAACACTCGCTGAAATTATTATGTTCATCCTAATTGCCGGGATTTCGTATGTGACTCTGATCCAGGTTTTTTCTTTCGCACAGGCGAAGAGCATGGAAGGCGAAGCTCGCACCGTGATGACCAGCCTGGCCATTGAGCGCATGGAGATCGTCCGCAGCAAGCGCTACGACGAGCACACGACACCCGGCTGGTCTTCCACCTTGGGTCCGGATTCCGGCGAATTGACCGAAGCCCAGTTTGATGACTGCGATGATTATCAGAATTACATCGAAACAACCATGCATGGATATACCGGTTATACCCGCCGTACGCGAGTTTTTTATATAAACCGTTCTAACAATGTATCCGACAGCGTGGGAACAATTACCCACCTGAAACGAGTGATCGTGGCCGTTTCACATCCGCAATTTGGCGCCGTGACGGTCAGTTCTCTCATGGCCAGCCGCTACGGTGTCCAGGAATACGATGATGACTAGGAACGGGCTTAACGGGGTGCCACGCGACCGCAGCGGTTATACGCTCATGGAACTGGTCATTGTGATTCTGATTCTGGGAATCGTTGGCGCTTTATCCGTGCGGCTGCTATCCTCGACCATGAGCATGTATCAAACCGTGA
Organism: uncultured Lentisphaeria bacterium; assembly: GCA_964543125.1. Lineage (GTDB taxonomy): Bacteria > Fidelibacterota > UBA8477 > UBA8477 > UBA8477 > CAZIWX01. The sequence continues at coordinate 41,530 of CAZIWX010000009.1, forward strand.
TGCTGCGCAGTCGGCTGGTAAACGCCGGGCGATCACTTTCAGCCCGGTTATACCGCGAAGCCAAACCGATCCCGTTTGCCGACTCGTTGTTAACGGCTGATGCCAAAGCGCTGGAATGGAAAAATAACGCCGGGAATACCTATCAGTACACGATTACGGGTAGCCAGGTGACGCGCACCCTGAATAACGGATCCCCAAAAATGCTGGTGGAAAAGGTGGACTACACCAATTCAGCCTTTACTTTTTACGATTCAACCGGTGCGGCGCTCACTCCTTTACCTCTCAACAGTTCCAATCGGCACAAGGTTCGGATGATCGGCGCTTCGGTTAAATTCACGGATGGCTCTGAATCGGTTGTCAGCAATATCCGGTTCTACTTAACCAATCTGCGGCGGTTCTAAGCGAGTGCGTCTATGCTGCTAAATATCAGGAAATTAATGCTGCTGCCGGCCAGGCGCCGGGACCAACGGGGAATGGCGTTGGTATATGTCTCGATTATGCTTATTCTGATATTGGGCCTGCTGGCAATTTTTCTCATCAACATGGCCAATCAGGTTGGCACCGGTTCCGTCGATTATTTGAAAGGCAAGGAAGCCTATCAATTGGCCTTGTCGGGTGTGGATTATATGTTTGACTTGGCGCGGACGGGGCAGTTGACCGGCACTTATGGACCTTTTGCGCTTGGTGGCAGCACGGACTCTTTTAAAGTTGAGGTGGAAGATTTAGGGAATAATCTTCTCAAAATCACCATTACCGGGGAAGCCTCCGGCTACGAACGGGTCTTTAGTTATGCGGCGGCCTCACGGCCGCGACCCTTCTTTCCCGAAGATCCGCTGGTGGATGATGCTCCGGATGGAACGATTCCCGGCGAAACCCAGGACACTACTATGGAAGACATTGGGCATGTGGAAGATGCCCTGATCTGGGAAAAGCAGAAAACAACTAATTATGGGTCTTACTCCTATTTATATACCGGCAAAGTGAGCAAGAAAAAGACCTATTCCCTGGTGAAGCTGGATCTGACTTTTATTCCCCTGGGCCGCAGCATTGTCAGTGCCACGGTTCAAATGCGGTTGGACGGCGGCAGCGATAGCCATTCACGTCATATTGGCGTATACCGAATTACACGGGATTGGGTGGAAGATGAGGTTACCTGGCGGCAAGCTGAGTCCGGACAAAACTGGTCCAGCCAGGGTGGTGATTATGATCACTCGGCGGAGGATGTCCAATCGGTGCGCTGGCATGGTTCCAATGATTATGTCAGTTGGGATGTGACTAACTCCGTGACGGACATATACAATAGCGTATATCCAAATTACGGCTGGCTGTTCAAGTACACGAGGGGTGATAAAAAGTACACTATATTTGACAGCAAGGAATACTACGAATGCTGGCCGTCCTGGTGGTGGTGCTGGTACCAATTTTATTACCCACCTCGAATCACCGTGGAATACTCGGGGCCGCCAACTCCCGATGGTTTGCAAATTTACAGCCCGGTTACCATGCATGGTGATTTGTTCGTGCGCGGCAATGTGCTGGTCGCGGATGGAGCAACCATGGGTGATCCGCCGGGTGATCCGGTGACCCTGTATGTCCCGGTGGGTGATACGGTTGTCAGTAATGAGTTCGACTCCTATTTTTCCTGGGCGCACCCGGACTCCATCCCACAATTGGCGTTTGCCGTACCCGCCGTTGCTGACACGATTGATTCGCTGATCGAAGTTGCCCGGAATATTACCCACACGGGTGGTAATAAATTTCAGGGTAATCGAAACTGGACGAATACGACCCTGGATCTCTCCACCTATGACCAAAACCGCATTTTTGTAAATGGTGATGTTAAGCTAAAGGGTGTCACTATTCCCAGTGAAGGACTGGAGAGCCCGGGCCTCATCATTGCCGACGGCGACATTAAATTGCAGAAAAGAGACCATCATGAAACCAGCGTCGGGGATAACATTATCCTGATCGCCAACGGCAAGATTGAATTCAAGGATGCGACCTACTTCGGAGAGGATCATTCCGCTCAAAATCCGGCGGATCGTCCGGAAACGGTCAATATGGCCTGGGCCCGGGATTATTCCTATTATGCCGATGGAGACATCGAGATTAAAGATGACGCCACCGTGTGGGCCAATTGCGTGGCCTACGGCGACGGCGAACTGGAATCAACGCTTTACGGTGGCTTTTTTTCCTGGAATGAGCTGGATATCGCCGACAACCATACCTATCTTGAAGGTGCGATTTGGACCTCCACGCTAAAAAACGACGCCATCTCAGCCGGAACCTTTAATTTCACTAACATTTATCCGACGGTCTTTTTTGCCGGGCGGGAAATTCAGGTTTATGCCGGTGGATATTCCGAGGAATAGCAGCACTGATCAAATAAGCCCGGTCTGCGGCAACCGGCTTTAAGCCTCCTTCACATCCCTCGCAAATCGGACCGAACTCGTGGCGGGAGAAACCCCCGGGAGTGACGATTTCCCCTTAATCCCCTCTCGGGAGGGGTGAGCTCCGAGGAAAATCGGAGACCGGGGTGGGTTTCTGTAATACAAAGACAACCGCATGGTGCAAACTCATCGTCCCAACACACCCCTTAATCCCCTCTCAAGAGTCTGCGTAGATAAGACGCAACCGATCGCAACCGGGTTTGCCGGTTCCTGCCTTTTAAGGCTGTGCTAAAAATCAGTTTTCATAGCTCTCCCCATTCAAAGGTGGAGCAAGAGAAGGGGGTTCGTGTTTGATTGACCAATCGAATACCAAAACGCGCAAATGCTTCCGGGACCGTTATAAATGATTTCAGGTTTGTAAACGGACGTTCGACTAGGATTAAGCGAATGAACGCGGTGTTAAACTACCGGCCTAAAGAATTGCGCTGATTCGGATTATTTTCCGGGACAGGCCGGATAATCAGGTCAATAATTTTTCCATCGAACCAATAATAGCTGGCCTCATAACGAGTCGAATTGCGGACAAACTCAACTCGTCCCCCCCAAACTTTACGAAAATTATAAACCGGCGACCAGTGGGTAAATTTCAGGTTGGTGTCGGTGGTTAGTAGCGCTTCCGCCACCGGTATCACGGCACTTGTGCTGTCATCGATGGCAGGTTTGCCGCCCTTTTTACCCCGGGCAAGTAGTCCATGCCAATAGGTTCGTTTTTGGGCTAACTTCCTGGGAACGGGACGTTGCTGATTCCCAAACTGAATGTAATTTTGCTGACTCGTCAGGAACTTTACATAGGCCGTCATTCCCTCCTTGCTCTGAATATCTGCGTGGGTGGAATATTGAGCCGGAAGGGAAGTTGTGAGGATCGAAGTTGTGAGGATGAGGACTAATTTTATTTGAATTTTCATAGTGATGAAAAATACGAATAAAAGTCCAGGAAAATCAAGCCTTTGAAATTACTTTTTTTATCATCCCTCAAGGATCAACCCGGGCGGTGGTTTTATTGCTTTTATCCCGATATAGAGATATGGCCGTGGATGAATCTTTTTCAATCATCCCGCGATCGGGATGTCGCCCCCATGGGCGTGATTTACAAGGTACCACGGGATTTTCCCGTGGGGCTCCATAGAGTTAAAAAACGCTACCCTGTCTGACAGTGGGGTATATTGAACACCAATTCGAATGGCTATTTTCAGAATTAGGGCGCCGCGGCTTGCGAGTGCATAGTTGAATTCACGTGAGTCGTACAATATTCGGCTGGTGGTCAAATAATTGGCCTCAATCCCGTAACCGATTTCCGTCCGCCAGCCCGCCCGGGCAGGCTGGCGGACTAAATCGGTTCTCGCAGGACCTATAAGGCTTGGATTCAATTAATCGAAGGGTAAGTTCAGTTCGATTTTGTCTGATCTTTCAAGCGGTCAATTTTTACGATTGTGGAATCGATGATTGATTTCAGAT
>CAZIWX010000010.1:0-28186 GCA_964543125.1 uncultured Lentisphaeria bacterium
GCGATGCCGGTTCCTGGGATTACTATGAACTGACGAACACGGGTGGCACCGATCGTTGGCAGGATGTGGCTATTGGCGATTTCGATCACGATGGTATTGACGATATCTTTGCCGTTTCACGCGATGAACCCAAAGCCATGGTCTTGGAGCACAATGCTTTTGATTATGCCCCGGCGACCGTGACCGATTATTTTGCTGATGCTACGCATCCGGGCGCTCAGGTGCGCGGTGTCGCTGCCGGGTCCGATCTGGATCAGGACGGCAAGCCCGAAATTGCTATCACCGACTACGAAACGCATGGAATTGATATTTATGAAGTTACCGGTGATAATACTCTGGAATGGGTCTTCTCCACATCCAACGACAGTACTTCTTACGGTTACACGCCACGTTTCGTGGTAACCGGTGACCTGGATGGCAATGGCCGGGGTGAATTCATTTTCGCCATGGCCGGTGCTCCCAACGAAGGCAATGGCGTGCATGTCTGGGAATGGGATGGCGTAAATGACAACGGTTATGTCTTCTACCAGGTTCCCATCTCGATTGATGGTGGCGAACCCGACCGGTACCGCTTCGAATCCTTCGGGATCGGTGATCCGGATAGTGATGGTCAGCAAGAGCTGTTGTTAGCGAATAATGGTTCTGATCATCTCTATGATGTCTTCCTGATTCTCTCCATCGATGGAACCTTTGATTCCGGTTTCTATAGCGCTACTAACGAGTACATGGCCCGTCAGAGCGACGGCATTTTTGGCGGTTCGCCTTGGGCCGGAACCGTTGGTGATCTTGATGGAGACGGTATGCAAGAAGCCATCTTCTCGGCCTGGGACAATGGCGGCGTTTATATCGTGGAAGCTACCGATGCCAACACCTACGAGTTCCAGACCTTTGCCTGGTTGGATTCATCTGTCTCTGACGCCGTTAATTACGACGGTTCAGTCACAGCTGATCTGAACGGTGACGGCGCCGATGAGCTCTATGGTGGTTTTTACAGCTCCGGTGCACTCTACTGCGTGACCGGCGGAACTGATGTTTCCGAAATTACCGGTATGGTCGTTGATAGCACTGGTAGTTACTGGGATTCCACCCATGTGAGCTACATCTCCGATTTTGGCGCTACCTGGCGCGTTGTTAAGGGTGACGGCGATGGTGATGGCGTAGATGAACTCTACTCGGTTGATTACACCCATGGTCGTATTTACGAATGGAATTACTCCGGCGGAATCGGCGGCGATGTGCATGATCCGGCCAACTGGAGTATGAAAGTGGTTGCTAATCATCAGTACACAATGGGTGGTTTCTCACTGGCATTTGGTGGTGACATGGACGGTGACGGTTATCCGGAATTGGTCCAGGGCTACCTGGAAAATGGCGGTACAAGTGGTAATCCTAATAGCGTTCTTTTCTCCGTTGTGGAAGAAGGCGCTACCGGGGTTAACCAGGATTGGACCGTGATCACACCTGACGATTACAAGTTGGCTCAGAACTATCCCAATCCGTTCAATCCGACTACGACTATCAACTTCAGCTTACCAGTCGCTAAAGACATCAACCTGACCATTTACAACATCAAGGGTCAGGAAGTTGTTCGCCTCGCTGATAATCAGCACTATGAAAAAGGTAGCTACGACTTGGTCTGGAATGGCAAAGACGCCTACGGACGCAATGTTGCCTCGGGTATCTATCTCTATACGCTGCGAGCTGGTAATGTGGTCAAGACCCATCGGATGACGTTGCTGAAGTAATCTTCTGATTTTTCAGTCGACACAGCCGATGTGTTGTAGTGTAATACTGAAAAGGGGCTCCGACTACGGAGCCCCTTTTTTTACCACGCGGTATGATTAAATCTTTTTTAACCTGATCAATTCCATTAGAATACCGAACAATCAAAGCAGGAGAATATGCCCCGCATTTACCATTTTCAAAATGATTGGACGGCCCTCGTTGTTTTTTTGGCCGCCATATTTACTCTGATCGGCCTGTCTGAAGGTGCTCGCAAGTATTTTCAGTGGCAACCTGAATTCAGCCGCAAACTGGTGCATGTCCTGGTCGGTGTGCTCTTATCCTTCGCACCCTTTATTTTGAATGCCGCCTGGCCGGCGCTTGCTTTGGGAATACTCTTTGTGGGCATTAATTACTTCGCACTTAAAAACAATTCCTTTAAAGGCATGCACACTACGGAACGGTTAACCTATGGAACGGTTTACTTTCCCCTGGCATTTGTTTTTCTGGTCTGGATTTATTGGGATCGGAATCCTGCCATTTTCCTTACCTCCATGCTGATACTCACCTTTGCCGATACCATCGCCGCAGTGGCAGGCGAGCAATTCACTTATCCTAAATATTTTACCCTGTGGTCCGACCGAAAATCATTACCCGGCAGCATCGCTTTCTTTTTCACTGCTTTGATCATCGTGTTCTTCCTGTTCCCTTATTTCACATCATTGGAAGCGGAACAAATATTTCTGCCGCTGCAATCCAGAATACTTTTGGCTGTGATCACGGCGTTCATTGCGACCCTGGCCGAGGCTACTTCCCGGCAGGGATCGGATAATTTGTCGCTGACCCTGGCCGGAGCCTTCGCTCTGGATTTGACGCTTCATAGTCTAACTACCGGTACACTGTCATCTTATTTAGGATGGATTCTCTTTTCAGCTTGGTTGGGATATGTTGCTTATAAATGGCGCCTGCTGAACGCCGGTGGAGCCGTGGGCGCCTTTATTCTCGGCGTGTTCATGTTCGGCATGGGTGGCTGGCCTTTCATGGTTCCCTTGATTGCTTTTTTCCTAGGTTCTAATCTCTTATCCAAAGTCGCCGAGCGACACCATTCAACCCAATACCGGATTAATGCCAAAGGATCAAATCGAGATATTGTCCAGGTATATGCCAACGGTGGAATTGCGCTGATCATTACTCTAATTTGGTTTTTAACCGGCGATGAGTGGCTATATCCCATTTTCATTGCATCACTGGCGGCCGCCACGGCCGATACCTGGGAAACCGAATTCGGCTCTTTCGCCAAATATTTACCTCGGCATATTCTTTCTTTTAAACCGGTTCAACCCGGTTTTTCGGGAGGAATCACCTTAATCGGCACTCTTGGTGGCGCTTTAGGCGCCTCCGTAATTGCCTGGCTGGGTTTCCTGTTTAAACCCGAAAGTTTACCGCCTCTGGCATGGCTTTATGTGGCCGCATTGGCGGGATTTTTAGCCAGCATCGTGGATAGTCTGCTGGGAGCAACCGTTCAGGCGAAGTTTGCGTGTACAATTTGTGGCAAAGAAACCGAAAAACACACCCATTGCGGTTCTCCGGCCTTGCTTATTTCAGGTTTTCGTAAAATGGATAACGATTGGGTTAATGTCATTTGCGCTGCCGCGGGAACCGGGTTTGCACTGATATTTTTCTTTTCCTTGTAGCGAACTTTACCAAATAAATCAGCGTTGAGATGCTTTTCGTTGCCCCTTGCCGCCGTATTGCAAGAATCAGTGAAAAACCAATTCAGTCCGGTTTCTTGCGCCTTTAGAAATCAGTACGCATGTCAATCTACCAGCTGAAGCTCACGGCAACTGAAAGTGTAACCGATTTTCAGCCTGAGCCTTGCGAGAGCCAAATCGGTTACACTTGGTTTTCGCCCCATCTTCACTTCGTTTCGACGTGGCCGGCAAGCTTAGGAAAGACAGCCGGAAAGGTCCCGGCTTTTTAAAACGGGCTTTTTAATGATTTACCATGTTTTACGAAAACTCAATGTATCACAGCCAGCTTCCCAACCGCCGCCTTTCCATCTTCATTGTAATACAAAAGGATATACACACCTGATCCAACCAGATCGCCGGCATCATCCCGTCCATTCCAAACGGCTTCAAATCCCTGCACTTCTCCCGTGCCGGGAGCAAGCTCCCGCACGACCTTGCCGCTAACCGTCATAATTTTCACGGAAGAATTATCCATTAAGCCTTCTATGTATACCTCGGCCTGTTCCCGTGGATTAAATGGTTGGGGATAAATGGAAACCGTACTGTAATTAGCCCGTGGTTGCGCAAATGGGGTTTGAAACACCGACAACCCTTTTGATGTACTCAGAAAGGCTCGGCCGGACACCTTATCGAATGCGGCTGCATAAATTTCGTCGGATAATATGCCGGAATTATCTGTATCGTACCCGAACCCTCCGTTCATCCAAACACCATTATTTTGGAGTACCTGTACTCCGTTCATACTGGTCATGAACCATTTATTACCCCTTGAGTCAACTTCCATCCGATTGACGGAATAATCGGCAAGTTCCCATAGTGCTTCTGAAATATATGTCCGTATGAACGATTGCAATTCAGATGAGGTTAACATCCGTGCCGGAACGGGTAAATATTGTATCCCTGCATCATGGCGCATCCACAGATAGCCGGACGGGTCGATTTCCAGTTGGGTGATATCGCGGCCTAACAAACCATCGACGGAAACATTGGTAATTTGCGCCCAATCATCATCGCTCTCATTGTCCAGCGTACCATGAAAATCAAGCAGGTACAAGCCTCCTTCCGAATCAATATCCCCCGAGTTATGCCGTACTTGCGCCCCAATCCATACCCGATCATAAGCATCGATGGCGATGGACTGAGGTAATCGCGAAGATAGTCCATCCGGTTTTTGATGAAGATGATGAACCGTCCCATCCGGGCTGATAACCGTGAGTACCTGACCACCTTCGCTAACGAATCCTACCGTTATCCAAACGTTCCCCTGTGAATCGATTGCCATTGCACGGGGTAACATGTAATTGTTGTGGCCGGCCGCAATCTCGATGGCCTGATTGGTTGTATCGTAGCGAGTTGAAGAGGCCAGATCATTCAAGTCGAGTTGTAATACACCACGCCCCTGCACGGATAGAAATAATCGTTGATCCTGGGTTAAAACCACATCCTCGAACACATTGTTTCTCGAATACTCCAGCGTATCGGCCAGGCGTGTGCGCCAATCAAATTGGTCGGCGGCATGCTGCCGGGTAGCAGATCCGAAACGAATTACCCGCCAGCCTTGCGGATAGAGCAGGCTCACGCCTTCCTTACCGACTCCGATGAGATTCCCGTTCTGTAGCATCAGCATTTGGCTAAACGTGCGTGATAACGGCATATTGGGCTCAAATTGACCATTTGGAACGCGATCCGTGCGTAAAAATCCGGGGACGGCGCCCTGCCAGATCGAACCATCAGATATTTGAGCAACGGCACTCACGGTCACCAAATCCGAACTTACGGTTCTACGGCTTCCGCTGGAAGGGTCCAAACTATATATCGCTCCGTCAATGGTGACCAATAGTGAATCATTCAGACCCGGATCAAGCCCGCTAATATTATTGCTCCAGAGCAGTGCCGGTAAAATTTCAGTATAGGTCGAGAAATCATAGCTGTAGATATGCCGGCCCTGGGCTAAATACAAATTTCCCCCGGATGCAAATGCCGCTGAGATATAATTATCCGTGCTGATATTTATAAACTGCGGGGGTGCCGCAACCCGCCAATTGGCCGGATCTTTCAGATTCGTATAAAGATTGGCCCACAGAATTTCCTCGGCGGATATCAGGATCAACCGCTTTCCTATAATTTCAACACCGATCAGATGATCAAGTCCCTGAGCAGCAGCCGGGAAGTTTTCGTAAAGGTCCAGATATTGGATGTCGTCCTGCCGGTTTCGTAGATAAATTACACCTCCGTCACCACCAGTTTGATAGGCCGCAAACATGGAATCACCAATGGCGGCAAAATCGACAATCGCATCCAGTTGCAATTGTCCCACCGAGATAATTCTTCCGGCCTGCTCGTCAACAATTTGGATCAAATCTCCCGGGGCTGCCATTCCCAGCCAAATCCGGTGGTAGGCGTCTGTCGTAATGGAACGAATATCCAGATTACTGATCTGGTTCAGGAGATCATCCTGGCGGTAACTGAGTGTACTCGGATCAAACCGGAGGACACCCCCGTCGGTTGCCAGCAACAAATCAGAGCCATTCTCCAGAATTCCTCTGACGATTGTTGCAGCCGGAAACCGGTCCCACGTGCCCACCTGACCGTATAGAACGGACAGCATGGAGATGCAGATCAATAATGATTTGACGACATTTTGTTTTCTCATAATGAAAACGGGATCGGGATAAAAGTTGTAATCAACATGAATAGACCGAAACAGGCCAGGCTCAGTTGCCGCTTTTCCAAGGGTACATCAGGATATACGACCGGCGGATGGGGTCTTCGGGCAATAAAAAGCACCAATAACCCCCACACCAGCCAATTCAGGGAGAAAATGCCCAGGGCCAGCAGCACCAGAATAATGCCGTATCCAAATTTCTGATGAATTTCCCCGGCCAGAGCAAAAAGGACATGCCCCCCATCCAATTGGCCGGCCGGAATAAGATTCAGTGCCGTAATCAAAAGACCTATCCAGCCCGCGAATATCAACGGAAAATGATAGATTTCACGCATCGGGACGACCTGTCCAAATAAATTCGAGAGAGCTGCAAATAATAGCGAGGTTCCCATGGATAGTTGAAGACCCGTGTCGGGGTGAACATCCAAGCCCATGAGATGATGGACATTCTGGATATGCTGTTGAGCCATTTCGGGGGTGGGAATCAGCAGATAACCCACTATGATTGCTAAAATACTCAGGATGTAACTGGCGATCGGACCGGCCAGGCCGATTTCCAGTAAAGCTTTTCGGGTGGGCACTCGGCTGCGCATGCTGATCACTGCCCCGAAAGTACCAATAAATGTTAGAAACGGTGGCGCTGGAATAAAATACGGCAGGGAAGCATACACGCCGTAATGCCGGCTTACCAGGTAATGCCCCAACTCATGACATCCCAGAATAAGCAAGAGTGGCAAGGTGAAACTCAACCCGGCAATAATACCAGGCATTCCCACCCAAAACGCCGTATAACCCTGCATATTTGCACCGGCAATAATCGTGGTCAAAATGGTAAGTAAAATTAAAACCGGGTGTTTCCATGAGTATCCGATCTTTTCCTGCCAGGAAAGCTGAGTAAACGGAAGGGAATATGAGATTTCGTCCATTCACTTACTCCGGTTTGATCACGGGTGTTAATCCTTTGGCGCCTACTAACCGGTTATTTGGTCCTACACTTAAACAGGGTGATCCGGTTTTGAGAAAATACTCTAACTGGAACACCGGGTCGGCAGTAAAGTTTCCGGCTCCTTGTGCTTTTATTTGCCGGGGTAAATCATCATTTTGCCAAAAACAGTTATATTGCCAGAGTTTCCAATTGATTGCACTCCGTTGATTGTCGCCAAATCCCAGGGAATGATTACCCTGAAATATCGAGTAGGTTACAGGAAGCTCAGACGGAATGGATTCTTTAAAAACGGTTGAATTCCCGATATAAGTATTGTTCCCCAATTCAGTGACAACGCCACCCGAAAGATTCAGCACAACATTGTTATATAAAAATAAATTGAAGGTTAGCCCCGCCTGCGTCTGATCGGATAAGACGATGCCGGAGGTAGAGTTTTTCTCAAAACGGTTATGAGAAATGATAACTTTTGGACTATGCACCACTTTCAGTCCCGTGGGTATTTCCTGTAACAGGTTGTTGGTGAATGTAATTGGCGCCGAACTCCAAGCCACCAGGCCGGCTACTCTGGAAAATTTGAACTGGCAATTCTGAATCAACAACGGTTTATCCGTTTGTACCGCGATAGAAGTATCGCCACTCTGGAATTCAGTATAATCCAGTCGAAGCGAGCCTCCGTTAAGTTTCATCCCAACCGTATTATTGGAAATCTTAGTGTAACTGCACTGCACGGAAGCATCGGTGGCTAGAATCCCAATCCGATTTCCTAAAAAAGATTCGTCAGCGAATTCAGCAGAACTATTTTGTATCTCTACCGCTGTTCCGGATTGGAGAAAATACTGATTATTACGCGATTGAAGGTCTTCAACTTCAGTACTCTTTATTCCGGCTGCGTTGTGTGAATATTTATTCCCGGTATGAATCAGCAGCGGTACCCGGGATACTTTAAAGCCTAGCGGGTTTTGTATGATCTGATTGTCAATTAAAGCTAGAGCGCCGCTCAAATCGACAAATTCGCCGCCGACTGAATCATTTTGTTGAAAAACATTGCCTGACCCGGTGACTGAACGGGAATTTGATACACTAAGGCCGGATGGTAGATTGAAAGCAAATTGGTTTTTTGCTACAAAACCGGAATCAATCCGGGACAGTGCCAATCCGGCGCCTCCCTGTTCGCCCTGGTTCAGTTTGAAAAGGTTCCGGCTGCAATTCAATAAACCGACTTGTCTCATCAGTATGCCGGCGCCCCCGTTTTCCGTCGCCTGGCAGTCACTGATAGAAACGATTTTACTTTGAGAGATTTCCAAACCGGAGAGGGCGTTTTTCGAGAAATTGCTCGCTGCAATTGAAAGTGTATCGACCTTGGTAATGATTGCACCTGACGTGGAATTCCGAGTTAGATTTAAGCCGGAAAGCTTAACGGAAGTTACCTCATTAATAGTCATGCCCGGTTGCCGGACATTCGAAATGGAAAGATGATTACCCAATAATTCGGATGACTGCCGCACCTCCAAACCTACCTGACCACAATCCTGAATGAAGAGGCTGTCCATAAGAATCCGGTCCATGTTGTGAAGATAAATACCGGCGCCGGCTGTTTTTGAAACCCACAGCCGTTTCAGCTCGGTTGCGGGTCCATCATAAACCGTAACTCCCACACCATCCACCTTACGAATAGCTACATTGGTCAAGCTGGATGAAACGGCGCCGCCGATCGTAATTGCATCCCCATGAATGTTGTTCACGATCAAACTGTCGCTAAATACTTCCGAGTTATCACTCAAAATGACATGTCCGGCATTTTGGACGAAACTATTCACCAGTTTTAATTTGGCATGGTTACGCAAAATGATCACTGCTCCGGCAGGTCCGGATATTTGACAATCATTTAATTGTAATTCCCCGCCATCCACGATAAAAAGGGTGTCGGATTTTTGAGTACCCCTGAATTTAAAAAATGACAACGCTACGGAGACGCCCTTCCCGATTCTAAGAATTCCTCCACCTTTAGAACACCATTGAGTGGGTGACAATTGGTCACTGGCCAATCGGAGCGATTCCGTTGGCCGCCATAAAGTGTCCAAACGGGGGACAATCAATCGATCACGGCTTATTTGAAACCGGGACGTCCGAACCTGATCCAGAGAATGGATATCACGCCAGAGACTAATTCCATTTGTGTTTACTTGCGGGTTGAAACAAGCGCTGAGAATAAGGACGGCCGCCAGGGCAAACACACGTGCTAAAAGTTTCATGTAAGACGATCCCACATGCGGATGACAACCCAAACCAGGCGTAACATGTTTGACACTCTGATTGTTTTCGCTAATTCCACTTTACCGTGACTTTGATATAAAATTCTTGCGGGAATGCATAGGAGTCGAACCTATCTACCGATTCTTCACCGGCACAACAGCTTTGAAGGCTGCGGCAACCACCGGATTACCAGCATTCCCATTTAAAAACCTATTTATGAAGGCTCCGTAAAAAAGGTTTACCTATTCCCAGGGCATATTGAATATTTTTTGCCTCCACTTTCGCTTGATTTCGATCAGCGAATTTGCCCGCCAGTACTACAAACAGGGTTTGTCCACCGGTGTCACGGGAAACGATTTGGACAGTATACCCCAGACTTCGAATTTGCTGCGCTAATAAGTGAGCATTTTCCTGCTTGGAAAATGCACCGCATTGCAAGGTGTAATGGGGAATTTCGGCTGGCGACGATAAGGATTCCGCCGGTGGTTGACCCAATAATTTTGTGGGATGATTATCATCAGCTTTCCGCTCGGCATTCAACTCCATGATTTCAAGAGCCGCTTCATGCATGGGTTGGACATCTTTCAACTCGGACGGAATATCAATGACCAGATTTGGATTGATGCTGCGCACCCACTCCAGGTCAGCTTTGGCAGTATCAATGGCATCGGCTACAATTTCTCCGCGCAGCATCAAATTTGCTGCATAATCCACCCTCGGAAATGCCGGATATTTCCGAATTAATTGTTTCAAAATGGACTGGCTTTGGATGAACAATCCCTGAGCATAATAATATTCACCCAAATACATCAACGCCGAGGGCGCATACGGCGAACTCGTGTGATTGCGTAAGATGTCTTTATAAATGGCCACGGCTTTACTGGCATCGGTCTCAATCAACGCCCGGAGATAATTGATTGCCTCGCTACCGGGATTCTGATACGCTAATTTTTTAAATTGCCGGCGGACAGAATCGACCTGCCCCCGGGCGATCATATTTAAATAGGGTTGAATGTCCTGGGAATAGGCGGTGGAAAGGTTAAACGCACCCAGCAGCAGGGCAAATTGGATTAATTTACGCATTACCCGTGTTGGAGTGTTAGCGTCCACACTTGGGACACAAGTAAACCGGGTAATCGTCGCTGTACCCGCAATTCTTACAGGTGAGCCGGTTCTCACGATATTCTGTCTCCAGCATTTTGGATATTTGCATTTGAAACGCATCCGGTTGTTTCAATTTCTGTAGCAGACCGATTCGCATTAATGAAAGACGGCGGCTGGTCTGATTATGGAGCAAGGCGTCGTCGATAATGGCTAAAGCTTCCCGTAATTCCCCTTTGCGCTCCAAATGGCTCGCTAATCCAACAGCTACATCGATACTGTCAGGTTGGCGCGCTTTCAGCCGGGTATAGAATTGCTCCACCGAATCAAATTGTCCCAGTTCGAAGTACATCTTTTCGATTTCAGGAAAAACCAGGCTCCCCAATTCCGGTTCCAACTCGGCAAAAGTAGTGTAATAGTCGATCGCATGCTTCAGATGGCCGGTTTCCTGGTTGATTTTGCCAAGATTAAAATAGGCTGATGGAATGGGGTGGTCCATTTTGATTGCCTGCTTTAACAGAGAAATTGCTTCCGGCCGGTCCCCCGCCCGGAGCTTATCCATTGCTTCTTCAACTTTGTAGCAGACCGGAATACGATCATCCATATCCGGTTTAATGGTTTTTAATCGTTCGAAGGCATAAATAGCTTTCTGCCAATGCCGTAGCGCTTTGTGAAAATCATGTTTAGCCTGCAACGCCCAAGCGTCTTTTTTATTTAGCTTTAAAACGCTACGGGCATAATCCAATGCCTTTTCAAATTCCCCCAGCACTTCATAATCTTCACCCAGTGACTGGTAAATCATCATCCGAACCTGATCACTGAGATTGGGCCGCTGGAGCAGGTCCTCATGGATTTCGATGGATTTTTTAGGTTGACCCAATTCACGATACAAGTCTGCCACCTGCAAATAAGCCCGCATATTATTCGTATCCCGTCGCGCAATATCCCGAAATACCACCAATGCTTTTTGGGGTTGATTCTGGAGGAGTAAATTAAGTCCCTGGATTTCCAGATCATGCGTAGATAAACGGATAGCATTTTTCGCCCGGGATATGCGCCATCCGATCAATCCGCCAATAACAATGATTAGGATAAGTGCTATAATGAGAATTTCAGTTGGCATATGGACACCTTTACAAGGTTAAGCTCCCCGGCCGCCATCGTCTAGGGTGGGCTCTTCGTCGCTATCCAACATGGCAACGCGGCGCTTGTCAACTTCGGCTTGTAATTTCAAACGCTCGCGGTTCAAGGCCCGGATATCGTTCTTTAACTTAAATGATTGGGATGCGCCGTACCCGAAACCCAGCAACGCCCCAACCGCAAAAGTCAACAAGATGACCACATAGAGCGGAATTCCCGGATATTGCATACCAAAAACTTTGACTTCTACCGGCATACTGTTCTGCGTTAGCAGCCAGACACCAGCCAAAACAATTACGAGAATCACAAAGATTTTAAATTCACGCATTATTTCCCTCGCTTACCAGTTCACCGAACAGAGTAACACCACCGGTACTCGTAATCCGGACTTTTACAAAGTCGCCCGTTGATTCGGTACCTTTATCAAAAACCACAATTTTATTATTGCGGGTACGTCCCATATGCTGGTCGGAAGATTTTTTCGAGTCTTTCTCAACCAGGACGGTATGGATTTGGCCAACCTGCATTCGATTTCGTTCCAGTGTATGTGCTCGTTGCTTTTCGATCAATTGTGCTAATCGTTCCTGTTTTTTTTCTTCCGGGACAGAATCTTTAAATTCGGCTGCTTTTGTCCCCGGCCGGGCCGAATACTTAAAGGTAAAGGCTGAATCAAATTTTACCGCATCCATTACGTCCAGGGTTTGGGAAAAATCAGAATCCGTTTCTCCCGGAAACCCGGCAATGATATCGGTACTTATGGCTAATCCGGGTATCCTTGCCCGCATCTTGATGGCCATGCGAATAAAATGCTGCTTACTATAGGTGCGGTTCATAAGTGTCAATATAGTATCGCTGCCGGCTTGTAATGGGAAATGAACATGATTACAGATCTTCGGATTTTCAGCATGTACCCGGATAAGCTCATCATCGAAATCCTGCGGGTGTGGTGAAGTATATCTTATCCGCTCCAAGCCTTCAATTTCCGCAACCCTTTCCAATAATTCCGGGAAACGACTCCCCCGGGAAACATAGGAGTTCACATTTTGTCCCAGCAACGTGACCTCTCGAAATCCATCTGCGACAACTTGCCGAGCTTCATTCACAACGTTCTCCACGGTCCGGCTGCGCTCTCGGCCCCGCGTAAATGGAACAATACAGAAAGTGCAAAATTTATCACAACCTCGCATGATACTGATCCAGGCTCCCACGCCCTCCCGGCGAGCGGGAAAAAGCCCTTCGTAAACCTCCATGCGGCTGAGTTTTGTGTCAACCACATGCTTCAGCGGGGCCCTATGCTGACTCAACATTTCCGGGATGCGACGATAAGAGTCCGGACCCAGAATGACATCTATATAAGGTTTGCTTACCAGCAGATCATTTTTAAGGTTTTGAGCCATACACCCTAAAACACCAATAATTGTATCCGGGTTGTTTTCCTTTTTGGATTTTAGCACACCCAACCGGGCGTGAATTTTATTCTCGGCATGTTCACGTACCGAGCAGGTATTCAGAAAAATGACATCGGCCTCATCCACACTAACGGCGCGTTGGTACGCTTCCTGTTCCAAAATTCCGGCCACCAGTTCCGAATCATAAACATTCATCTGGCAGCCGTAGGTCTCTATATAATATTTTTTCATGCTATATTATTTAAAGAATTTTTTACCCAACTTGGATTCGTTGATCTTGCTCTTATACATATCGTCGCGAATATATCTACCCAGTAAAAGGCCAACAAGGATTAGATCAGCAGAAGTTTCTTCGTTTTTGGCTTAAAACAGACTCCACCCCTTGTAAAAACTCGCAATTCATGGCTCACCAGGATTTTAGACAAATCTTACTTCTGTCTTCGCGGAAATTCCTGAAAGATCAGACGCTTTTGCCTGCCGCGGGCAGATCTAAAGCGGATTCTAGGCGGTTTTTATAATTCGAGATTATCGACTAAAAAGTAATACCGGGGATTGACCGGCACATTATTGACCCGTACTTCATAATGCATATGAGGACCTGTAGAGCGGCCGGTATTGCCTGAGAAGGCGATGACCTGACCACGCTTGACAAAATCGCCCTTTTTCACTTTATAACTATTCAGGTGCGCATATAAAGTCGTAATACCATAACCATGATCAATAATGATGGTTTTGCCATAGCCCGTATTCGCACTCAATTTAATGACCCTTCCGTCGGCGGTTGCGTGTACCCGGGTGCCGATTCTTACCGAAAAATCCTGCCCATAATGGAATCTAAGCCGATGGGTAAACGGATCCATTCGAACCCCAAAACCATCGTTCAGGTAACCCGTGTGAAGTGGCAGGATGGATGGAATGGCTTTGATGCGCGGGACTTCGTCTCTCAGGCGATCGTAGATTTGTTCGTAACTGTTACGCTGGAGATTGATCTCGCGGGCCAGCGCACTCACATTTGATTCCAATGAACTGAGTGTCAATTCTTCATCGGAAGGAAGCAGCAAGTCATAGTCGCGTTCATAATTACGCACCGTGCCACCAACGCCCATTGCTTGGATATCTTCGTCAATTTTTGGTAGATCAGCATAGGTTCGGAGGGCTTCATCCTGCTCCACGAGATTGGAGAGCTCATGTTCAGCCTGATTTAACCGAGCCTGCATGTCATCCAGGATGTTCACCAGGTCGGCATTTTTATTCTGGAGCGCTTTTACCCTCACTGTGTACCAGGTATTGGATAATTTGACAACGCCGAAGGAACCGAGAGTAACAATAAGAGTCAAAGCGATACCGATAACGATTAATAACGTACGCCGGGGGATAAATAATTCGTTTACCCGGTGTTTCCGATCATTGATCAGAAAAAATCTTAACCCTGCTTTGCTCAGTACCCTCTCCCGGTCGGCTCTATTTTAGTTCCTATTGGTCTGATCAGAAAGTCTTCCTCACCGGCAAGTTTAGCTGCTACACGCCTTCCATTCAAGACATTTTATTTGCAACCATCCTCCGGTGGAAAATTTCCCGGAAGCATAAATTTCAGTCTCGTAAAAACATATAATATTTTCAGAACCGGTAAATGCCATGCGAGTTTAAAAAACCTGGTTACTGCGCTTCATCGGATTTGGTGGATTTTTTTGGGGCAGCTTTGGGTTTTGGTTCCGGTTTGGGTAAGGTTTCGGGTTCGACGGAAGTATCTTCCGCGTCTGCATTTCCCACCGGCATCCCAAATTCGGCATGGATCGCATCAATTCGATCCTGGCGTGATTTGATGTCTGCTTCAACGGTTTTCAACTCACCTACAACCGAGCCAATGGATTCATCTTTTACCAAATCTTTCAACCGATTCGCTAGTACCGCTTGATAAACCAATTCACCCAGCGTGATCAGATGCTTCTCGCGGGTTCGTTTCAGCTGCTTAATTTCCCAGTTAAGCTTACCCACCTTGGTTAGCTCTTCAGCTTTATCCGAGGCCACTTTACTAAATTCCTCGGCTTTTTCCATCGCGGTGGAGCTGAAATCTTTCAAGCTTTTTCTTACATCATCCCAAATCTTTGCCATGGTTGCCCTCCTGACTGTTTATCCGCGTGTTAATCTGGCTGTGAAGGTACACAATATCCATTTCACTTCCAACATCCTTCATGAAATGGTTTAGCTCCCCAGAGCATTTTTTAATAACTGGTTCACGAGCCGTGGATTCGCACGCCCTTTTGATTCTTTCATGATCTGACCCACGAAAAATCCCATCAATTGCTTTTTCCCCTCACGATAGCGCGCCAGTTCTTTCGGATTATTCTCCAAAACCCGTTGAATCATCGCATTCAACGCAGCCTCATCACTTTCCTGAGCCAATCCGGCTTGCGCAATGAGTTCAATAATGGGGGCCCGGCTCCCTAACATCGCATCAAATATTTTTTTACCTGCTTGATTCGAAAGCTTACCGGAATCGATGATTTGAATGAGTTCGGCCAAACGGTCAGAGTCTATGGGAAAGGCCGTAATGTCTAAAGTCGTCTCCTTTAAGGCCCGTAAGACTTCACCCGTTACCCAGGCCGCGGCGGCCCTGGGGTTGGCGCCGGCCTTGACAACCTTTTCGAAATATTCCGCCCCGGCCGGATCGGCTACAAGAATATTGATCGCTTCCGAGTTTAATTTATATGCCTGTTTAAAACGCTTGGCTTTGGCATCCGGTAACTCCGGGAGTTGTCCCTGAATCGTTGCGATCATTTCATCCGGGACAGAAATAGGCACCAGATCAGGTTCCGGAAAATAGCGATAATCATGAGCTTCTTCCTTGGAGCGCATCATAATTGCTTCACTGGTAGCATCATTCCATAACAAGGTTGCCCCCTCAATCCGGCCCCCCTGATTAAGAACCCGCGTCTGGCGCGCAATCTCATACTCCAGGGCTTTTTCGACCGCTTTGAAGCTATTCATATTTTTTACCTCGGTCTTGGTCCCCAATTTTTTTTGACCAAGTGGTCGCAGAGAAACATTGGCATCACACCGTAGCGACCCCTCTTCCATATTGCAATCTGAAACGGCCAGATATTCCAGGATTTGCTTGAGTTTAGTGAGATAAACATGAGCTTCGGCGGGAGAGCGCAGGTCCGGTTCGCTAACGATCTCAATTAGTGGAACCCCACAACGGTTAAAGTCCACACCCGTTCCGGCATCCAAGCCGTGGACTGATTTTCCAGCATCTTCTTCGATATGAATTCGAGTAATCCCGATCGTTTTACGCTGGCCGTTTAGGTTGATAACCAACCGGCCGTTTGCGCAAATAGGCTCATCATACTGGGATATCTGGTATCCTTTGGTCAAATCCGGATAAAAATAGTTTTTACGCGCGGTGCGCGAAAATTTGCGAATGGTGCAGCCCACCGCCAAGCCGGCTTTTATCGCGTAATGGATCGATTGTTCATTTATCACCGGCAACGTACCGGGTAGTCCGAGACAAATCGGACAAGTAAGTGTATTTGGCGGTTCACCGTATTTATTAGCACAACCACAGAACATCTTGCTTCGGGTGTTCAATTGCGCATGAACTTCCAAACCAATTACTACTTCATAATCCATGGTCATAAGCCTTTTACCTTAAGCAATTTGCCGAACGGTCTTAATCGCTGAAATCGCCTGTAAAGCCGCTAAAACCTTTTCCGGTAATTCCTGATCGCAACGGACAATCGAAAGAGCACTTTTCCGTTGTTTATTCCGGCTTAAGGTCACGGCTGCAATATTTATCCCGGTATTCCCCAACAATGTTCCAATATTACCCACGACACCGGGGACATCATCATTTTCAATCAGAAGCAGAATGCCTTCCGGTTTTATATCCATGGCATACCCGTCCAAACGGATCAGGCGTCCAATCCCCTGCTGATCCGTATAGCCAACGATTTCGTGTTCGCTTCCGTCTTTGCCGGTAGCCCCCAGGGCTACTGCTGACTGAAAATCCGCCAGGCTGCGGTCGTTGACGGTTACAACCAGCATGCCTTTTTGCTCGGCCAGTGAACGGGCATTGATATAATTGATCTCATTGCTGTTTCGCTCGCGCATCAGTCCCATAAGCGACGACAACATCAGGGGTTGTAAATGATCAGCGTCGCCCCCATAGGTAACTCGTACTTCCCGAATGGCGCCCGGCTGCAAATGGTGCATGATGTAGCCCATCCGCTCAGCCAAATCCAGTACCGGACGAATCTGTTTCAGGATACTCAAATCGGCGATGGGTACATTCACCGCATTGGTGAGCTTCTGCTCGAGTAGATAATCTCTCACCTGCTCACACACTTGTAGCGCCACTGATTCACCGGCTTCCACCGTGGATGCTCCCAAATGAGGTGTCAGAACAATATTAGGCGCGGACATAAGGGGACTATTAGTGGGTGGTTCACTCAGGTAAACATCAATTGCGGCGCCAGCCACCTGACCCGATTTGAGTCCGGCCACCAAGGCCGCTTCATTGATCAACCCACCCCGGGCACAGTTAATCAATCTCACACCCGGCTTCATTTTGTTGATTTTTTCGGTATCAATAAGATTATCGGTAGCCTTGTTTTTAGGAATGTGCAATGTGATCACATCCGATGCACTAATTAATTGATCCAAGGCTACCGCCGTAACATTTCGCAGACCGATTTTTTCGGGTTCCACAAAAGGATCATAAGCTAGAATTTCCATCTGGAAACTCCGGGCGCGTTTAATGACTTCCAACCCAATCCGCCCCAGACCAATAACACCCAGGATTTTACCGCGTAGTTCATTGCCCGTAAATTTCTTGCGATCCCAGCCACCCGCTTTCAGGCTGGCGTCGGCTTTGGGAATATTCCGAAAAAGTGCCAACATGAGTGCCAGGGTATGTTCCGCGGCTGAAACCGTATTCCCACCAGGTGTGTTCATGACCACCACGCCTTTAAGGGTAGCGGCAGTCAAATCCACATTATCAATACCGACACCGGCACGACCCACGACCTTCAAATTTGGAGCTTGGGCTAAATGTTCGGCTGTCACTTTTGAGCCGGATCGAATGACCCAGCCAGCAATAGTTGGCAAAACCTTAACGAGCCCCGTTGAATCGGTGAAGGGTATTTCCAAAACCTCGATTCCGGCCGCCCGCAGAAGATCCGGACCGCTTTTTACAATCGGATCAGAAACCAGAACGCGCATTGTTAGACGGTCCTCAAATCATTGATGATCGTATCCAAAGCGGACAAAAGGTCTTTGATATCGGGCATTTGGAGTTCACCCATATGTCCGATTCTAAAAGTTTTACCTTTTAGATCACCATAGCCACCGGAAATCGCATATCCCTGATTACCAGCCTGTTGCACCATTTTTATCAAGTCAATATCAGCCTGATTGGTAAAACACGTAACCGTATTTGATGCATACCCTGATTCCGCATATAAGCCGAACTTTCCAGCACCCCAATTCCGAACCTCCCGCGCCATTTTTTCATGGCGCTCAAAGCGGCCTTGAATCGTTTCGACCTCAATCCGCTTTAAAATGCTCTGCAAGCCAAACAGGTGGGAAATAGATGGCGTTACCGGCGTCTGCCCCTTAGCGCCGGATTTAGCCATTCGTGGCAAGTCGAAATAATATCCCCGTTGACTCGTGGGTGTGGTTGCTGCCCGGGCCAGCGCCCGGTCGGAAATGGCCATGATTGAAAATCCCGGCGGTAACGCCCAGGCTTTCTGCACACTGGCGAAAACCACATCAACCCCCCATTCATCGAAATAAAACGGCAAACCGGACATCCCACTCACCGAATCAACACACAGCAATACATTAGGAAATTCCTTTGCGACTCTGGCGATTTCACCGATTGGGTTGGTCACTCCGGTTGAGGTTTCGTTATGAACTACAGTCAGGGTATCATACCGGCCGGTCTCTAACACAGCCCGAACCTGATCCGGTTTATTCGCGTGCCCCCATTCCACGCTGAAAATGTCTTGGGGTAACCCACATAAACCCGTGATTTCGGCCCAGCGTTCTGAAAAAGCACCGCAGGTGAAATTCGCCACCCGCTTTTGAACCAGATTGCGAACACTGGCTTCCATCAATCCGGTAGCAGAGCTGGTGCTTAATAATATCGTTTGTTGGGTAAACAAGGCTTTCTGAATACCCTGCACGACTTCAAAATACAATTCCTTGAAATCCTGACTACGGTGTCCAATCGGATATTGTGAAAATGCATTCAGAGTTTCACTCAAAACATGCGTGGGGCCGGGGATAAACAATTTTTGGCGGATCATGACAGGGGTCCCGATATGAGGTTTAACGATTATTCTTCAAACCGGCGCATGACAAAACCGGTGGGCAATTTAGGATAAAAATAGGTACTTTTAGGGGGTAGTGTTAATCCCTGTTTCCCGACCTCGAACAGGAGATTGGGGTCGGGGTAATTCATCAGCCAGCCAGCCTGGTCACCAGCCTGCATGGCTTCCCAAAATTCATTCTGGTCGTGATGGTAATGCACATAATGCCGCTTGCTCAGGTCAGCATCAGTCATTCCCAATACAGATTTGAAAATTAATTCTTCCAATACAACCACATCAAAATCGGCTAAGATCGGGTTTCGTAACGACTTCTGAAGTTGATGATAATATTCTTCTTTCAAAGCCAAACGCCAGATGACGCCTTCCGGATCGGACATATGAAACACACGCTGAATATTGTCCAACCGCACATCTTCCGGGTCAACTTCGGTATAGTTAAAATATTTCCAAATTCCTTCGTGTAGCGCCCGATATGTAAAATCAGGCAAATGATGGATCGACCGATGAGTCGGATAGACTTTTAATCCCGGGTCATTACTGCATGAAAAATAGCCCATGATATAATTGGCCTCGATCTCATCCAGGCCCAGCACTTGTTGTTGCAGTTTTTGATATTGGAGCAGCGTTTCATAACGATGATGCCCATCGGCAATGAAAATGACTTTCTTTTCCATGAGCGTGGCGATATCGCTGATCACCTCATCATCCTGAATTACATAACATACGTTATCCACACCATTGGCATCATCGGCTCCATCCATTTTAAACACCGCTTTGCCAATGGCTTCATCCAGGATTTGCGTAATCCGATTTTCCAGATCCTGGTAGGTAAATAATATTTGGCTGAAATTCACATGGGTTTTCTGAACCAGACGCAATCGGTCAAGGATCGGCCCCTGGTGGGTGCGTTCGTGAGCCAGAACCGTATCAGGTCCATAAGGCTGGATGGGCATAAGCGCGATGAAGCCTTTGCGTAGATGTTTTTGGCCGTCCGGTCCCTGGAAAAATTGGTGCAGATAATATATGGCGGGTTGTTCCAGGGTAATCAGCGTTTCGTCCTGCCGCCACTCATTAAAAAGCCGCACTGCATCAGTATAAAAGGCATCTTCGTAATAATCGCCCGATTTGGTTTCACCCAGGAGGATTTGCACCACATTGTAGGGTGAAAGATCTTTTAAGAAACGCCGCTCGGCAGGTGTGATAACATCATAGGGTGGCGCAATCACATCCGTTAAATTAACAAATTTACGAGGATTGTAAATTGTTCCACAAAATGGCAGTATTTTCATTGGTTTAAATAAATTCCCACTGGGTTATGACAGGGTTTGAACAACTGGAATGCATCAGGCTCCATAACGGCGACATTATACACATTTGCACTCGTGATAAAACAAGATTTTTACCGGATATCACCTAAATTTTTACCTCTCAAATCCCTTTATTATACCTGGGTCGCCGAATATATTCCGCCGCCATGAAAATAATGGATTTAGATAAATCAGGGTTAGCGGCCAGGCACGGTCTGGCAGCCGGGGATGATCTGATATCCATTAATGGTCACAGGCTGAACGATATTATCGATTACCGGTTTTATACTGCCGATGAGGAACTCGAAATTATTTACCGGAAAAATGGCCGGACAGGCAAATTTCGTGTTCTGAAAAATCCGGATGTGGATCTAGGTGTTTTATTCAAACCCATGCGCATCCGGGCTTGCGCCAATGATTGTATTTTCTGTTTCGCAAATCAGAATCCCTCCGGTGTGCGAGAATCACTCAATTTTAAGGACGGTGATTACCGTTTCAGCTTTCTTTACGGTCACTTCGTTACCATGACCAATATGGGACCAAAGCAGTTAGAGCGTGTAGTGGAGCAACGGCTTAGCCCTTTGTATGTCTCGGTCCATGTTACCAATCCGTCGGTTCGCAGGCAGCTGATGCTATTTGGCAAAGATGATCAGATTTTAAGCAAGCTAAAATATCTCACGGATAACGGCATCGAATTGCATACCCAGATCGTTTTGTGTCCCGGCTATAATGACGGCGACATTTTTATTGAGACCATTACTGATCTTTACCAATTCCAGCCCCGGCTAAAGACCGTTTCAATCGTTCCGGTCGGTATCACAAAATGGCGTCAAAACCAGCCGCGAATCGCACCGGTTACAGCGGATTATGCCCAACGGCTGATCCCCTTGGCCGAACAGTTGGATCACGAGTACCGCCATTCTGCTGGACAACGTTTTGTTTACCTGAGTGATGAGTGGTTTATCCTGGCCCATGTCCCGCTCCCGGATAATGAATATTATGATGATTACCTCATGGTGGAAAACGGTGTTGGACAATGCCGGGCGTTTGCCGAAGATTTAAAATCTCAAATTCCCCATTTGCCGAAACGCCTGAAGCAGCCGTTCAAACTAACTTTCGCAACGGGCTTACTGCCCTATCGTTTTCTCAAAGAAACACTGAAACCGGCTTTGGATGCGGTTGAAAATCTGGCTTGGGACCTGGTTCCAATTCGCAACGACCGGTTGGGCGCCGAACTCGTGACGGTGACGGGGTTACTTTCTGCCCGTGATGTGGTTATGCAACTACAGAACCAGAAAGTGGGCGATGTGGTTTATCTTTCCCAGCGGATGTTCAATGAAGATGGCATTACTTTGGATGATCATTCCCGGGAAGACATCGAACAACGACTCGGTATACCAGTTAAAATTCACAACGAAAATCTGATAGATATTTTAGAACCATGGGCGTAAAACTACCCGTCGTCGCCATTGTGGGCCGCACCAATGTGGGCAAATCCACCCTGTTCAATCGAATTGTGGGACGACGCCATGCGATTGTACATCAGACTGAGGGTGTCACCCGGGATCGGGTTGTGGCTGAAGCCGATTGGGCTGGGACCGATTTTCAGTTGGTAGACACCGGGGGCTATATTCCGGGTAGTGCGGATGTGATCGATTCCGCTGTCCGGGTTCAATCCACGCTGGCCATGCAGGCCGCGGATGTCATTTTATTTGTTGTGGATGTTCAAACGGGGCTTACCAAAGAAGACGAATTGTTCGCTCGTATTTTGCGGCGCTCAGACAAACCGGCTATCCTGATCGTCAATAAGGTGGATAATCAAACCCGGGAATACGATATTATCGATTTTTATCGCCTGGGGATCAAATCCGTATTCGGCATCAGCAGTCTCAATGGGCGTTCCATGGGCGATATGTTAGATGAAGTAGTAAGCTTATTACCTGTTTTAAAACCCGCTGATGCTGAAGAGGGCGCCATCAAAATCGCGATTGTGGGAATGCCAAATGCTGGGAAATCAAGTCTCACCAATGCTTTATTAGGTGAAGATCGTCAGATTGTAACACCGGTTCCCGGTACTACGCGGGATGCCATCAACTCACGGTTTAAATACTATGGCGAAACTATTGAGATCATCGATACCGCCGGTTTACGCCATCGCAGCAAATTAGATGATTCGGTGGAATTTTATTCTACCCTACGCACCCGGCAGGCTATTGCCCAGGCTGAAATCGTGATCATGTTGATTGACGCAGAAAAAAATATGGGTAATCAGGATCAACGGATCATGAATCGGGTCATCAGTGAGAAAAAAGGGCTGATTGTAGTTGTGAATAAATGGGATTTGATTAAAAAAGATGACAATACCATGCGCGACTACGAAACTGAATTGATCTACCAGTACGACACACTTAAGCATTACCCGATTTTATTCATTTCCGCCCTCTTTAAACGCCGCACGCAGACTGTGCTGGAAAAAATCATGGCGGTGCACCAAGCCCTGCATCAAAAGATTGACACGCGCAAACTGAATCTTTTCCTGCAGACGGTTACCACTAAACGGCAACCACCCGCCGTGAAGGGCAAAGAGATCAAATTTAAATTCATCAATCAAGTGTCTACAAGTCCTCCCCGCTTCATTTTCCATGCCACGTACGCCAAACTCCTACCCACCAGCTACCAGCGCTTTCTGGAAAACCAGTTACGGGCAACATTTGGGTTCACAGGCGTTCCGATTCAATTGCATTTTCATTCTAAATAGCCCAAATTGGCTTATGCCATTTCGCATATACATTCTTCCAAAGTATTTAATCCGCGCAACGATTGTATTTTTATTCAGCGCCGGGACAATTTTAGGGCAAAGTTCAACCGCACCCATTCGGTGCGGATTCGCCGAAGGTAATCTCGCTAATTCATCGCGGAAGGCGACCGAGGACCGCCCCCAGCTTTCCCATAGCCTCGTCTCAAATCGTGGCTGGTTCCGGATTCACTATGACACCGGGGGTATCAACGCCATTGATGTCACGGATACGTTGGCTGATGGAACGCCGCGCTTTCCCTACGAAGCTGGAATTGCAGCGGATTCTGCTTACAGCCTGCTGGTAAATCAGATGGGGTTTTTACCCCCCGTCAGTGACAATGGCGTGGATGGACCTGAACTTGATTTGTACATCATTGACTGGTCTCATAAACAAAGTGGCATTTATGGGATGACCTATTTCTCCGGTGTCGGCTCACCTGTTTTCCTGGAGATCGATAACAATTACGCTGAATCCATTTACGCCACGCATGGAATGGATGCCCTGCATGTCACGGTAGTACACGAATTTTTCCATATGATCCAGGTGCGCTACAGCGCCCCCACCAGTTTTACCGATCCAGCAGTGTTCTGGTACGAAATGAGTTCCACTTGGTTTGAAGAAAAAGCTTATCCGGAAGTGAACGACTACATTGCTTATCTGGGTGGATTATTCACGCTGAATCCGGGACCGGCCTTAAATTCAGCCAGTTACATGTACGCCCAGGGTTTATTTTGTCAGATGCTGGACAAAGAATATGGGTACAATAGCAGCCATTTATACATCATGGTGGATTTGTGGCAACATCTTGGTACACAGGATCCAATTGATAATCTGCGTCAGGTATTGAAGTCCGGCCGGTGGGGGCATTCTTCTCTCGAAGATGCACTAAGTCTATACGGACTCTATAATTCATTTACGGGGAGCCGGGCTATTCCGGGGCGGTTTTATTCAGATGCGTCTCTTTTCCCCACGATTCCTTACAGTAGCATCCTCATCACCCCCGGCCTCCGGCGCACAGACAGCTATTCGGTTCCGCGGTTAAGCATTTTCTATAATCGCTACCTGATCTCCGGCTCCGGTGAAGTAATCATTTCCAATACCACCCCGGCCGAAATACCTACTGCCGCCCAATTGGCTATTTTCAGCCAGGACCGGGGAGCGTTGGTAAAGGGCACTCTGGAACGCAATTTATACATCTCCTGCGATACTTTACTGAGTCAGGATTATCTACTACTCCCAACCGGCAACAGCTCGGGTAGCAGTTCTCAATCCATGCAGGTCCAGATCGCCGATTCCGCCATTTATTACTCACCCAAACTCCAGCGGCTATTTCCCAACCCGATATTGGGGAGCGACCCCTACACCACGCTTGATCTTGTCATTTCCAAGGCCGGGGTACTGTCCGTGACGCTCTATGACCTCCTGGGGCGTGAGGTTTCCAAGCTGGATGTGAATGAATATGAGGGTTTACGGCAAGTCCGATTAGGATTACCCAATACTCTCGCAGCCGGCATCTATTTCCTGAGAATTGATGCACCCGCTAACCGCTATTTCCGAAAAATTACGATCCTTAAATAAAGCATGTCCTGGCATCAACCGGTAGAATCAGCCCACCATCAGATCAAAGTTAAAGGATCCCGCTTTATTGCGGATATTTTTCCTATCACTTCTGAATCTGAAGCTCAGGCATTTTTAGGACAAATACAAAAACGCGAGCATGCTGCTACACACCATTGTTTTGCTTGGCGTCTTGGAATCGGCGATGCTGAAATTTTCCGAATGAATGATGCCGGCGAACCGGCCGGCACTGCGGGGAAACCGATCTATAACCACCTCGTGGGAACCGAGATCACCAATATTATTGCTATCGTAACTCGCTATTTCGGTGGGATTAAACTGGGCAAAGGCGGACTGATACGGGCCTACGGTGGTGTGGTGCGGGAAACGTTGGCAACGCTGAAGACCAAACCGTTCATCCCCCTCACCAAATTGACCTGCACGGTTGGCTTTGAGTTGGCAAATGTGATTTATCGAATTGTGCAAGCGTACAATGGCCAAGTCCTGGATCAGAGATACTCGGATCGGGTTTCCCTCATTTTTTCCGTTGGTTCGGACGATTCAGAAAAAATCCAGTGGGAGATTTTTCAGGCGACCAAGGGACAGGTAAAGGTTCTGCCAATTCCTTAATGCCGCCCGTTGAACAAACTATAACAATTTCACTTCCGCAAATAGTCTCTTTCATATTTCTGATGAAGTTTTATATTTTGACGATTATCAATACTAAAAGAGGGGACTTGAGATGGGAAAAATGACACGTGTTGCGGCACTCTTTTTCATGCTGCTCAGTTTTACCGTGGCAGCACAAAAGTTGGTTCTCGCAGAGATTTTCACCAACACCGGGTGACCCTACTGTGGTCCGGCGGACGACTACCTGAACGGGATTCAGGCACAACATTCAGAAGATTTAATATTTGTTTCATATCATGTAAACTGGCCTCAAGCCAGCGATCCGTTTTATCTGTACAACACGACCGAGAACAACGCCCGGCGTAGTTATTACGGCGTAAACGCTGTCCCGGCTTTGTTCATGAATGGTATTGATGTACCACCGACAACCAATCCGGTTGGTCCGGGCTGGGGTACTGCCCTGGTAAATGCGATTGGCGGGATTTCTACTCTGGCTATCGATGTGAGTGGTTCCTATTTGGAATGGAATCGCCAGGGACATGTGACCATCACCCTCGATAATTCAGGAACTTTCAGCGGTAATTACATCCTCCGGGTTGTGCTCATCGAGGATAACCTGTTTTACATGGGGGATAACGGACATCCGAACCATTATGCCACTATGCGGGATATGATTCCCACCGCCAACGGTACAACTGTCACTCTGGCGCCTAACTCCCAGACCGTGGCGGATTTGGATTTTGCGGTTCCCAACATTGTAGTACAAGAAAATGCTTCCCTGGTGGTGTTTGTTCAGCATCCAACGAATCACACCGTACTGAATGCCGAGCGTGTTTCCGTCAGCAGTTTGATACCGGATTGCCAGAATCCACCTGGTGATGTGGGCGGCGATATGAGCGTCAACGTGCAGGATGTTGTACAGTTGGTGGATATCATCATTGGCACTATTTCACCTGAAGGCTGTATGATTCAAGCGGCTGACCTGAATAACGATTCCCAGATCAATGTTCAGGATGTGGTTCTGCTGGTGAGCATGATTTTAGGAAATTAAGCTACCAGTCGTCTGGTCTCAATTTAACTATCTTTTCAATGCCCAACCCCGTGTTGGGCATTATTTTTATACCATGTTCCAACCCTTAGAATTGTTTAAACCGAGGTGGCTTGTTTTGGCCGTAATCGCAGCTGTCATAACCAATTGCAGCAGCAGCACCCCGGTCGCCACCCCGGCGCTGCCGGCCGGACTTATTTTTACCGATTCAATTCCTAAAACCGGTTGGGGGAATATTCCCCCACCGAGCCGGGCTCAACTGTATTACATCTACCAGACTCCGGTTTGCCTTTCTCAACAAGCTGCTCGGGACAGCATTTTAGCAGCCGGACAACTGTTCTTATTGGATACTCTGACCCGCTTCTATCACCTGGTACAACGAGATACCGTTAAATATGCATTTTTAGCCGATTTACCATTGGACTCCGCCTGGTTAAAAACAGAAGTAGCGCACCCACCCTTTACCGGCTCATTATCAACGTGCCATTACAAAAAAGGCAAAGCTTATGTTAACCACACTGTGCGTCGCCGCTGGTTAGCGCTGGGAAAAGTGGAATGGCCGGACAATCTCATGAATACCTTGTTGGAAGAACGCATCAAATTGGCCATCCGCAATAGTACCAATCCCTCTCAACGGCAGTTTTTACAATTAGCTATACGAGATGTCATTACTGCCCCTATCAAACCCACACTGCCGAATCAGCCCGAACCCAATACAACTGAACCGTGATTCCGGAACCTGTTTTGTTAAGCCTAGGTATCAATTCTCATAAGGATTGGATGGAATTGGCGCTACGGGAAGCCGTGACAGCTTTTAAAGCCGGTGAAATCCCGGTAGGCGCCATTGTAGTGCATAAAAATCACATCATTGGCCGGGGATGTAACAGTCGTGAACATCTGCAAGACCCCACCGCCCATGCCGAGATTTTAGCCATTACAGCCGCGGCAAATTATCTTGAGAGCTGGCGGCTGGAGGAGTGTACGCTGTATGTGACGCTGGAACCTTGTCCCATGTGCGCGGGGGCAATCCTAAATGCACGTCTACCCCGTCTGGTTTTTGGCGCCGATGATCCGGAGTATGGTGCTTGCGGAGGTAAAACGCAGCTATGTTCCGGTGAATACCTGAATCACAAAGTAGAAATTTTCGGTGGAATTGAAGAAACCAGGTGTCAGAGTTTACTAAACGAGTTTTTTCAGCGGCAGCGGCAAAAACGGCGCAAAAGCTGATTTATATTGGACTGAGGTGTGTCGCAATTAAATTCGCGCCAGTTTGACAAATGGAGAGGTGGTCCCGCAGAATTGCGGGAAACGCACCGCACTCGAAATGCGGCGTACCTTCGGGTACCGGGGGTTCCCCCGAACGCTTTCGGGGCTCCCTCTCCGCGAGACAGCTTTTTTGAAATAACATATCACATTCAATAAATGTGATTCTTCTTCTACTGGAGAGGTGGTCCCGCAGAATTGCGGGAAACGCACCGCACTCGAAATGCGGCGTACCTTCGGGTACCGGGGGTTCCCCCGAACGCT
>CAZIWX010000010.1:28286-45167 GCA_964543125.1 uncultured Lentisphaeria bacterium
CCTGGTTGAATGCACCGCACTCGAAATGCGGCGTACCTTCGGGTACCGGGGGTTCGAATCCCTCCCTCTCCGCTGATTTCCTGCATTCCCGTCCTTAATGTAACGAGGTTGGCGGTTTGACACCTAATGTGTTATAAAACCCTTGCCCCTTACTCCGGCTGCCTGATGACCAAGAGTGCATTGCACACCGCGCGTTCTCCGGTTGAATCCGATGGCCGGTTTACCACCGTATGCTGTACTATCAAAGCCGAAGAGCCGCCGCCATCCAGGTTCAGCGCCTGATATACCCCGATCTTTACTAAAAATGCGGCCAATTCTTCCAAACTCATACCTACGCTGTAACCGGGCTGACGACCGTCCACCACCACAAAGTATATCCATTCACCGGACTGATCATAACCTACCGCTGACCGGGGATGCCGCGGCTCCACATGCTTGTTGGGACCTTCAGCGTCCTCGACGGAAACATGGCCATCCCGCACAATGCGGGGTAAGCCGCTTACAAAGAAGGCAATTTTTCTATTTTCCGGGCTAACGGCTGTGATGTAATCCAACGTATCCGAAACTGAAACTTCCCCGGCAATGGTTTGAGCCCGGATTCCATGACTGGAGAGTATGAATCCACCGGATGAAATTGGCGCATCACCTTCCCCGAGTTGAATGGACTGGAGGACTACCCGATTGGTGTCATTGAGGTATCTCGGTTGATCCAGGTAGCGGAAATATAATTCATTGCCCCAGGAATTGGTACGGGTTGACCGTCCAAAAAATGAGTTGTAAATAATTGTCTGCTCTTCCGGCCGGGGCGTGTTGTATCCGTCAATTCGAATATGCGTGCTATCGTGTTCCAACCAACTATTCAAACTAATGATATCGATAAACGGCTTTTCATCCGCGGTCAATCCAAAAACACTATGGTGGATGGGTGGTTTCAGAACAATACCGTCGCTGGCCATTCCACCGGTGGGCATCCCGGAGCTATGAAAAAAATCAGCATTGATGGCTGCCAGAACCGGTTCCTTGGGTGAATGGTTGAATTCGGCGATGGCGAATGTGGTTGCCAGACTGAACAGGTTTTTATTGGCCTTGGCAGCTTTCAGAGTGATGCCGGGCGCCTGTAGATTGATCTTGAGTACAAAAATGGACCAGGGATCGGCCGAGGTATAGTGTAATAATTCCAACCCGGAACTCGGCACGCGGCGACTCTCCAACTCCTGGCCATAATTGAAGGCGCCAAGCAGGAGTAGGATACCGATTACAACGCTTTTCACCATCCTAAGTGTTCCGAAACAAATTTAGCCACTGACTGATGTCTTGCAGTTCCAATATTGATATTTCATGCCCCATGGGATACTCATGGTAAGTTACACCCGGGGCTAAGGAATCCCAAAATTCCTTCAAGTTACGACCATTCCGGATGGGCAGTATCTGATCCTGCAGACCATGCCCGATAAATACCGATAATTGTTTAAAATTATTAAGATCCTGGATCAGATGGTGGGTTTTTTCCGGAATCCGGCCGCTCATAAGCAGCAAGCCGGTGTATCGCCGCGGCGCCAGGATTCCCAACAGAGTACTTAAACCAGCGCCCTGACTGAACCCGCCCAGGATCAGCTTTCGATCGGGTAAGCCATAGTTTTCAATAAAATCAGTTATCGACTGATCGACCAGTCTGGCGGAATCCAGCACTTGCTCTTCATCAAACTGTAGATTCCCGTCCGGTAAATACTCGATATCGAACCAGGACCTTCCCCCAAACGGCGTTTGCCCCGGTCCCTGCAAATACAACCCCTCGTCGTACAAATCGAAGTATTGCGTCAGTCCCATGAGATCACGCATGCCCGCGCCATAACCATGGAGTAGTATCAAGGTTAATCCGGATTTATGATTATCGTCTAATTGCCTGTGCCACAGTCCGGTAATACCATTAACTTCAATCTGTATTAGCTCTTTATTCATGCTGTACAATGCCTATTCCGCGGTTTTATCCGAACTTAAAAGCTCCCTCGTTAGGGTGAGGGAGCTATTCGGGAATTTGATCGATTATTTTGCTTTTAGAAATGGGTATTTAAAGTCTTGCGGCGGCAGAAAATTTTCCTTTACGGTTCTTTGAGAAACCCACCGCATCAAATTGAATATGGACCCGGCTTTGTCATTGGTGCCGGAAGCACGACTACCACCAAACGGCTGTTGTCCCACCACGGCGCCCGTAGGTTTATCATTGATATAGAAATTCCCGGAACTATGCTCCAAAATTTTCAGGGCCGTAAGAATGGCTTGGCGGTCATTCGCAAAGACAGCGCCGGTCAGGGCATAGGGACTGGTGGTATCGCATAACCTTAAGGCAGCTTCATACGGCTCAGTGTAAACGTAAATCGTTAAAACCGGACCAAAGACCTCCTCTTCCATGGTTCTAAAATGGGGATTGGTAGTCAAAATTGTGGTGGGCTGGATGAAATATCCGGTGGAAGCATCGTAGGTCCCACCGGTGATTATCTCCGTCTCACCGGAATTCCCGGCATAATCGATATAGGCGGCAATGTTGTTAAAAGCGGCCTCGTCAATGACGGCATTCATGAAATTAGAGAAATCCTCCACATCACCCATTTTGATCTCGGAAACCATGCGCAGATATTCTGCTTTGATCCGTGGCCAAATGGACTTAGGGATATAAGCGCGAGACGCTGCCGAACATTTTTGCCCCTGGTATTCAAAGGCTCCCCGCACCATAGCCGTGGCAGTCGCTTTGATATCCGCCGACTCATGGACCATGATGAAGTCTTTGCCACCCGTTTCGCCCACAATCCGCGGATAGGCGGCATAGTTGGCAATATTCGCACCCACCGTGCGCCACATGGATTGAAATACCGCAGTGGAACCGGTAAAATGGATGCCGGCCAACAATCTGTTTTTCATGACGGTGGGACCTACCACTGAACCCGGGCCGGGGATAAAATTAATCACGCCATCCGGCAAACCGGCAGCCTTGAATAGCTGCATAAGGTAGTAAGCGGAATAAACCGCTGATGAGGCCGGTTTCCAGAGTACAACATTTCCCATGATGGCTGGTGCGGTGGGTAAATTGCCGGCAATGGAGGTGAAATTAAAGGGTGTTACGGCGAATACGAAACCCTCCAAGGGTCGGTGCCGCACATAATTCCAGATCCCGGGTGGATTATAGGGCGGTTGTTCAGCATAAAGTTGATACATATACTCAGTATTAAAATTATAAAAATCGATGAGTTCGCAGGCTGAATCGATTTCCGCCTGAAAAGCATTTTTACTCTGACCCAACATGGTCGCGGCGTTCAGCAAATCCCGATAGGGTCCGGCCAACAATACCGCCATTCGTTTAAAAATCGCGGCCCGGGCTTCCCAGGGCATATTTGACCAGATTTGCCAGGCAGTCTGAGAGGCTTTTACGGCAGCCACGATCTCTTGCTCACCCGCCATGTGATAGGTCGCCAATACATGTTGATGATTATGGGGCATGCGGCATTCACCCAAGCTTCCGGTACGGACTTCTTTACCCCCGATAATCAGGGGAATTTCAATATTTTGAGCTTTTAACGCCGCCAGCTTGGCTTTAAGCGAACTTCGTTCCGGTGATCCGGGGGCATACGCTTGGATTGGTTCATTCACTGCTGTGGGCACCTTTACACGGGCATTATACATTCAGTTACTCCTTTAAATTTTTTGTATCTCTTTTGTATCGTTTAAAAAAGGGATTGATAAACAAGAATAAATTCGAATACAACAGTCAGTGAACATTATTCAGTTAGAAGGCAAAAATCTTTCCAGAACATATGGCGTTATTTGTAAGTCTTTTCCCAGCGCAATTGGCCTTCCCAATATTCCAACTGACGGGTGAGTTTACCTTCGCTATCCCAGTACTTCCAGGTACCCTGACTTTTGCCATTGCGATAATTGTTCTCGGCCGCCAAAACACCATTGGCATACCAGCGTTTCCAAGTACCGTCCGGTTTATTATCGTGTAAAACCTGGACCGACATTTTGCGATCATTCTTATAATACCGGTATTCGGTGAGCGTCTGACTCGCAATATCTTCAACACTGAGCAAATTACCCTTGATTCCATAGATTTCGCGGCGGATGACATGGGATGCCGAATCCACATTGGTCCGGATTTCCACGACCTTTTTTTGACCGTTGGGATAGGTTGCCACAATTGAAGTAAACGGCTGGTGATTCTGTTTTACGCAGCCTAGGAAAACACCCAAACTCACCAGTAATAATATTTTGAAACACTTTGACAGGTTCACTTGATCATGACTCGGGAATTAATCGGTTTTCAGGTAAGTTTCGTAGAAAAGATCCAGATCGGATTCATCGGCAAAAATCATAACGGCCTCGTCAGTATATTTTCCGCCTAATGACACTGCTGATTGGATGTACATGGAGTCGTCGCTTCGTCGAAACAGGCCCGAGCGGCCATTCTTTAACGCCATTCGAAGATCATTGTCAAATTCCTGAACCAATTCGGCAATTTCCCGCATGTTACTCATGATCGAGGGTTACTCTCATTCATGGGTATGGGCGTGCTTGATGAGCTTGGTGACAGACCGTTCCAAATCCACAATCCGGGCACTCAGATCCCGCACGGCGGCTCCCCATACTTCTTTATCGTCAGCCGGTGACTCGGTTAGCTCTGACTCGATCTCGGCCGCCAACGTGGCGACCTGTTGTTCCAACCGCTTGAAATTCCGGTCCAAACGGCGAGCCATAGCCTCCAAATCTGCCAATTGATCCAGGATGCCGGGAGTATCAGCCATACGCTTTAGTGAATTTCTACTTACCCTTACGGCCTTTTAACCGGGCTTCCAATCTCCGGATAATATCATTATCCTCTTCATCGGGAATATCATTTTCAGCCGGGGCTTTTTCATGGGTAGCGGGATCGTCCTCACCGTCACTACTACTGAGGAATTCATCAGCCGCCACATCGCCTTCGAGATAATCCCGCATTTTACCACCCTGTAACTGTCCCAGCAGACCGGAAAGCTGGCGATTGAATTCATCGACCGTGTGTTCCAGGCGTTTAAGCAATTCTCCCATAATCTCGGTACCATATTGGTCGTTGATACCATCCATCAAGTCATTCAGATGGCTGCGCAAAAACGAAGCGCGGCTGTCTTCGTTCTCGAAATTAATGACTTCTTTTTTAACACTTTTCGGTTTGGTCTTTTTTTCAAGCATGGTTGGCTCCAAGCATGCAGCAATTATGTGGTGAATATTCTCTCTGCGGAATAAGTACGAAAACGACGAAAACAAGATGGTCAGCGTACTGCCGCAAAAACACTATACTCCAAATTAGTATAAATTTTCATATTCGCAACAAGCGGTTGCTTAATACTGATGGGTCGGACCATAGCTGAAATAGGTTGCCTCCATAGCCGGCCGGCTGATCATTTCACCCGACGGTGCTCTTTCGGTATAGGCCGCGTATCTCAGATCCGTAAATCCATCGGCACGCTGCAATTTGGCAGCCTCCAATAAAGCCGCAAATAATTCAATGTAACCCGCAAAGCTATTTCCCCGAGCCCGCACCATGCCACATTCTACAGCTGAATCGGGTGTCGTCGCATAATAGGCAGGAATGGTTGCGGAGTTGTATTTAGTGGAAATAACCCGCCACGGCGTGACCGTGGTTTGGACCTGAGCTTGCGGTGATTGAAGAAAACTTACATGACCCTTGCGTTGGGCATCCGGAACAACTTTCAGAAGTTTTCCCGAATTAATAAGGTCGTCCAAAAGGAGGATTGGAATTTTATAGGGAACTTGACGCGGTCGATTTCTCGGCAAAGCTACCAGACCCGAAGTTCCGTAGTCAGCCATAATGAAATAGGCCAGGGAATCTCCGGTGACTGCTGCTACCGGAATAACTGCCTGGTAGGCATACCCGGAACCCTGAGCTTGAACTTCTTGATAACTGCTTGTGTTGGGAATCCGGTAGTAAACACGCACTACATCGGGAAGTTTAAAATCCGCATCGGCAATTATTTGAACCAGAAAAGGTGTATTTTCTAAAAGTTGTTTAGGTGGCAAATGATATATGCCGGGCGTGGCCGCTGGCAGGATAAAAGGTAAACATAAAATTAACAGCAGCCTATTCACTGAAAGTAAGCCCGCTTTCCACCAGTTGCTGGTACAGCTTCAGGTTGTAATCTGCAATCCAGTCCCCTACATCCAAATCTTTCAACAAACCAGCCGCCTGCTTTTCCATCACGGCTGCCCGATAGTTATAACGCTTGGCCACAATCCAGACGTAGATACTCACAACCCCTGATTCGAGGGTGGGAAACCAATCATTTAATTGAGAATTGCCACTCAACTGCCGCGCACCGAGAAAGATGGTTAAAAATCCTCCCAACCGGGCCAAAGGAGTTAACCAGCGAGTCCGCCTGTGAATCTTCTCCGATGTTTGCTGCAATTCCAGATACTGGTCATAGATCTCGGTTTTGTGCATCCGTTGCAAAAGCTCCTTCATGGGAACCGGACGACTGCCTTCCAACACCACGAGACTGGTTTCCCCTTGCACTAGTTCCAACTTTTTCCGCGCAAATTCGTTCGGAACATGGCGATTTAAAATATCCGGCGTCTCTTGCGCCAGGAGTGTCGAAACGACGCTAGTCAGAATGACTAATCCGTACCGAATAATTTTGAGTAAAGCGGGTGTCAAAATGTTTTTATGCACCGGGGAAATTGGTTACCGGGGGTCAGAGCGTGAATTACGCTTTGAATTCTTTGATGATCTGCTCAACCTCAGCGTCTGTCAGACCCGAAGTGCCGTATAAAAGATCAGAAGTTGATTGAGTTTCCGGCACGCTGGCTTGTACCCCTGTCTGCCGGGGTGGTGGTAATTCTGTCCGCTTGGTTTTGACACGTCCCTTGCGGCTTTGGAAAGGACGGTCAATGGCGCTGTCCCGGGATCCGGTTTTATCCAACGGTTTGGTTTCATAGCCCAGCAGTTTCAAATTAATGAGGTGTTTGGCAGAAATATTCTCCATCGTAATGGAACCGCTACGTGTTCCACTGCCCAGGGTCATAGCCGGCGGTAATTCGGTTGTGTAACCCACCGAACCGTGTACTGATGAAGAATTAATGATCAACCGGCCCACGGGAAATTTATGGGCAAATTCAGCGATAAGATCTTCATCCCGGCTGTGGAAGGCCGCGGTATGCCCCATCCCGGCCATTTCGATCATGGTCAAGCCAAACTGAAAGGCCTGCTTGATAGAGTTAGCTTTTAATAATCCCAGAACCGGTGACAATTTTTCCTTGGAAAAGACTTCGTCCGGACCGACGTGCTCAATCGGAACGATAATAGCCCGCACTTTGGGTTCGACCTTGAAGCCGGCATTTTCTCCAATTTTCCAGGGATCCAACCCCACGACCGCCGTATTGAGTTTTCCGTCGGGTTTGAACATCCAGGCTTTAAGTTTTGCTTTTTCAGCGTCGCTCACCATGTGAACCGGCAGTTGTTTCAGGGCCAACCTGACCTGCCGTTCGACCCCGCTTTCGTAGATCAGCACCTGTTCGGATGAACAGATCACCCCATTATCAAAGCTTTTTCCGGCGATGATGTCGCGGACCGCTTTGGCAACATCGGCGGAACGCTCGATAATGGCCGGGACATTCCCCGGACCCACGCCAAAGGCCGGTTTACCGGATGAGTAAGCCGCTTTCACGATTCCGCGTCCACCGGTGGCGATGATGACATTGACATCTTTATGCTGCATCAGATGTTGGGCGCCGGGTATGCTGGGTGTCTGAATACTGCCGATAAGTCCCGTGGGGGCGCCGGCTTTTTCAGCAGCCTGTTTTAACACCTCTACGGCAGCAATAGTACTAATAGACGCACCGGGATGCGGGGAAGCGATGATGGCATTCCCACCTTTAACGGCAATGATAATATTGTTCATAACCGTGGAGGTGGGATTGGTTGTGGGAATAATGGCAGCAACCACACCCATGGGTTCAGCCATGGTCATGGTTCGCTTCAATCGATCTCGCCGGATGACACCCACGGTTTTCAAATCCCTGATAGAATTCCAGACATCCCGTGTAGCAAACTGATTCTTAAGAATTTTATCTTCATAGCAGCCAAAACCGGTATCATCCACCGCGGCTCTTGCTAATGCCGCGGCGGCCCGAAATCCGGCATCCGCAATGGCTTTAGTAATTTTATTTACTTCAGCCTGGCTAAATTTTTGGAACTCCAACTGCGCCATTTTGGCCTGCTTTACCAAATCGCGCACTTCCTGAATCGATTGTAAGTCTTTGTCCATTCACCACCCTGTTACATTTTGGAAAGTTTAATGGATTCGAACGAGGTTAGCAACATCAACCACCCGGCGTCTGCTGATTTTCTCCGCCGTAATGAATCCTGAACAAAGTTGCAGATCGATGGTAATTATTAATTTGGGTGACATCGAATTGGAAAAAGCAACCGAAGCAAACGATGAAACTGTATTTCCGTAATTATAAAATCATCCCCATTTGCTCGTTGCTGAATTTGCTCTATCCGGCGAATTTGTCCGCCACTGCTAAGCCGTTCAATATCGACAGTCTTGAAAAAAAGATCAACCAGGTTACGGGATTGGAGCAGGCAGCGCTGCTCAATTCACTGTGTAAGCAGTTTCGAGTCATACAACCCGCCTTGGCGCTTGGTTATGGGCAACGAGCGTTAAAACTGGCAACAAAGCTGGGGAACGCATTCGAAACCGGAAACGCACTTCACAATTTGGGGATGATCCACTATTTGCACAGCAATTATCAGGACGCTATTGGATATTTTAAACCAGCGGTGACCATTCGTGACTCGATTGGTGATTTACGTGGTTATGGAAATTCTTTAGCCAGCATCGCCAATATTTACTATTTCTGGGGTGACTATTACAAAGCCGTTGACAACTACGAGGAAATCCTTGATTTGCGGCTGAAAATAAAAGATGGGCGCGGGGTAGCAACCACTTTGGTTAATATGGGTAATGTTTACCGGGTTCGGGGCAATTTTGATAAGGCGCTTGAGCTGTACCTGCAGGCCATCGCGAAATCCGATAGCATTGGATTTGCCGAGGGTGAAGCCTGGACTTTTTACAATGTAGCCGCACTCTACCTGCGCATGACGCAATATGACAAGGCGCTTGAGTACATCCAGCGAGCCTACCGAATTTACGAGCAATTGTCTGAAAACGCTAAGGGCATGGCGTTGTGTCTGAATGAAATCGGGACGATTTATGACGCCAAAGGCGAAAGTGAAAAGTCTCCCCTCTACTACGAGCGAGCATTGAAGCTTTACTCTAAACTAAAAGATTCGTACGGCATCGCCCACACATACACTAATTTTGGCAATTTTTATTATTCACATGGAGACTATCAGAAAGCTCTTGAATATTTTCAATTATCCTCCGAACTGCGGAATATGATCCATGATCCCCTGGGGCGAATCCAGACGGCGCAGGCCATTGCCAAAACCTATTTTGCCTTATCCAAATTCACAATCGCGTTGCAATTTTATAAACAGGCGCAAGAGATTGCGCGTAAGGCTGATATGCTTTCGACCATGGAAACCAACTACATGGGAATGGCGCAGATCTACGCAACGAAAAATATTTATAAGTCTGCTTACGAGTTTTTTAGCGAATTTGACAATATCAGGGATAGCCTTTTTAATGTCCGGGTGACATCACGCATTGCTGATTTGCAAGTCAGATATGAAACCGAGCGTAGCCACCGCGAGAACGAGTTGCTCAGGAAAAATAACAAGATTCAGGAGCTTACGCTGGCCAAAGAACGGTATGTACGCTACCTTCTAATTCTTATTGCAATTGTTGGCTTTATCATCACCGTGTTTTTATTCCTCCGCTATCGATCCAGCCACCGGATGAACAGACGGTTGAAAACACAAAAAGAACAGTTGTCACAAGCCATGGCGCAACTTAAAAAACGCTAAGAGGAGCTTAAGGAGCTGAACGCTACCAAAGACCGGTTTTTCTCTATTATCTCCCATGATTTGCGTGGTCCAATGGCCGGTTTCTACCAATTGGCGGAAACCCTAACCCAGCAAATCGATGATTTGAATCCGGCTGAAATAAAAGAGGCTCTGAATGGCATCCATTTCTCCGCAAAACACCTGTATAAACTACTGGAGAACCTACTGGAATGGGCACGCCTTCAACTGGGGCAGGCCGAGTTCAAACCGGTATTCTTTGACCTTGTAGAGACTTTAGCCGGTACCGTTCGTTTGTTGCAGACTCAGGCCAACCGGAAAGACATTATCCTAGAATTAACTGAGCCAAATTCACCTATCTCGGTAAAAGGTGATGCAAATATGGTGGGAACGGTCGTACGTAATCTGATAAGCAATGCCATCAAGTTTACCCACCGCACGTGTAAAATCACTATTTCTTATAATTTAACTGACGATAATTTTGTTCAAATCAAGGTCGCCGATACCGGAACCGGGATGGATGAATCAACGCTGTCAAACCTGTTCAGTATTGGAAATTCACAGTCACATAGCGGTACTGAAAACGAACAGGGCACCGGGTTGGGACTGGTCCTGTGTAAAGAATTGGTAGAAAAACACGGTGGAATCATTACGGTTGATTCAGCACCAAACAAAGGGTCCGTTTTCCAGTTTTCTCTACCCCTGTGTTAACGCCTCATTTCGGAGAATCCAGATCCTGTTTTTTCCTCATTTAAAGGTAATTGAGAATCCGATAGTGTCTGGATTCACGGTTTTATAACCGCGAATCCGCTTTAATAAAAAAATACTTTTCCCCGTTGATTAAGCGGCGCCGGACGGTCTAGGGTATTGTAATTTAAAGCTCTACTTAACTTCTTATTTCCGTGCTATTTAGCAACTATTTGCCATTGTTAACGGTATTGGCATATCCGTTGCAAACCTCCATTCCAGAATCCAGGAAGGCTTATGATCAATACTTGTGAAATAACCCAAAGACTCACCCGCCTGGTATTCTCAATAAATGTCGCGGCGGACATGATTGGTGGTTATAGCGCCGGCCTCGAAACCAGGCTTTCCCCGGCTCCCGGCCGCATGATAAAAGAATGTTCAGAAAACAACCGGCTCACCTGCCCGGCTGATACCTATACTTCCGGGTTCCGCCGGTCAATCCAAAACATACGCCGGGCCTGGTCCGAAGCAGAAGGCAGAGCGTGTGAAGTTTATAAAATATTAACGCTTTATGGCAATCTGAAACTGTTTCTCAAAAGGCATTGGAAACGCGTATGAGTAAACACGTAACCCGCCGTGAATTCATCCGGCTGGCCGGACTTGGTGCGGCAGGCTTAGCTCTGGCCAACCCCGTTCTGGATTGGGCTCACGGTGAAATTTTAACCAGGGACACCCTGGCCGGACTCTATTCCAAACGAACGCCTACCTACTGCGAGGTTTGTTTCTGG
Organism: uncultured Lentisphaeria bacterium; assembly: GCA_964543125.1. Classification (GTDB taxonomy): domain Bacteria; phylum Fidelibacterota; class UBA8477; order UBA8477; family UBA8477; genus CAZIWX01. The sequence continues at coordinate 39,735 of CAZIWX010000010.1, forward strand.
AAGTGTGCCGGATGGGTTCATCACAATGAGAACGGTGAAATTTGGAAAATCACCGGAAACGCCGAGGATCCTCATAGTAATGGACGGTTCTGTCCGCGGGGCACCGGTGGGGTCGGCATGTACTATGACGAAGATCGCCTGAAAACCCCGTTAATTCGGACGGAAGCCCGTGGCAAACAGGTTTTCCGGGAAGCAACCTGGGACGAAGCTTACACCTACATTGCTGATAAAATGCAGCAGATCAAGGAAAAATGGGGGCCGGAATGCATGGCGCTCTTCACCCACGGGTCGGGGGGCCACTATCTGGGACATCTACTGCGTGCCTTTGGTTCCAACAATATCGCAGCTCCTTCGTATGCCCAGTGTCGTGGACCACGTGAAGTTGCTTTTATCGGAACCTTCGGCGAGGGTGTCGGCTCACCGGAACGCACCGACATTCGCGATACCCGCTGCCTGGTATTGATCGGCAGTCACATTGGTGAGAACATGCACAACGGGCAGGTGCAGGAGTTCAGCACGGCGATTGATAAAGGAGCTACCATTATCACTGTTGATCCGCGTTTTTCCACGGCTGCCAGTAAATCCAAATATTGGTTACCGATTAAGCCGGCGACCGACATGGCCTTGCTACTGGCCTGGATCCATGTACTGATTTACGATGACCTGTACGATAAAAAGTATGTGGAAAAATATGCTTATGGGTTTGACGAACTGAAGGCCCATGTTAAAAATTTCACACCGGAATGGGCTTACGGCATCACCACGCTCAAACCCCGGGTTATCCGTGAAACCGTGCGGGAAATGGCCAAAGCATCACCTGCGGTTATCGTCCACCCGGGTCGTCATGTAACCTGGTATGGTGATGATACACAACGGGTGCGGGCGGTTGCTATTCTGAATACACTACTTGGCAGTTGGGGCCGGCGGGGCGGTTTTTATAATCCTGTAAAACCAAGTGTTCCGAAACATGAACATCCCTCCTATCCAAAACCGGCGCGAGATTGGCGCCATGCTTTCCCGGGTAAATACAAATTGGCCGGTCTGGCGTTGGCGTCCGGATTATGTGATGCCACGGTACCAAACGTGGAACGTGATTGCAGTGTCCGCGGCTGGATCGTAAACGGAACCAATCTGATTCAGACGCTACCTAACCAAAAAAATACGCTGGCGGCAATTCAGGCGCTGGAGTTGCTGGTCGTCATCGACACTATGCCTATGGAAATCACGGGCTATGCTGATGTCATTCTGCCGGAATGCACTTACCTGGAACGGTATGATGATCTACGAGTCAGCTCCCACCGGGAAGGCAGCTTTGCCTTACGTATTCCGGCGGCGGAGAAAAAATACAATACCAAATCAGGTTGGGAAATCGCCCGCGAACTGGGTATTAAGCTCGGATTAAAAGACTACTTCCCCTTTAAAAACCAGAAAGCTGAGCTGGATGACCAGTTAAAGAAAATGGGGCTCTCGTTAGCGGAGATGGAAAAGATCGGGGTAAAAAAGTATCCCCGACCCTATGACGATCTCTACCCGCTTGAAGGGCTTCCGGATTACGAATTCTGGACCAACACGGGCAAAATCGAGCTGTACGCCACTCAATTCGCCCTGGAGGGCTATTCTCCTTTACCGAATTACAAACCCCATGAAGAACCGCCTGACGGCTTTTACCGCCTGATCTACGGCCGGGCGCCCATGCACACCTTCAGCCGCACGACTAATAATCCGAATCTGTTCGACCTGATGGATGAAAATGCGGTCTGGGTGAATCCCAAAGTGGCAAAAGAATGGGGCCTGAAAACCGGTCAGAAAGTCTGGTTGGAAAACCAGGATGGCATCGTCAGCTCCACATTCATTAAAGTCCGTGTGACAGAGCGGATTCGGTTTGATTCAGTTTACATGGTTCACGGTTTTGGCCATTCGAATAAAAAATTATCCCGTGCTAATGGACGTGGGGCCAGTGACTCGGAACTCATTACGCGAGTGCATGTGGATCCGGAAATGGGCGGAACGGGGATGCGCGGAAATTTCGTCACCTTCCGCTTTGAGCCTGCCGAGGAGGCTCCGGCATGAGATACGCAATGGCAATCGATACGAAACGGTGTGTTGGGTGTAGTGATTGTGTCGTGGCCTGTCAAACGGAGAACCTTGTGCCCATTGGTTATTGCCGCGACTGGATCGTGGAAACCACAACCGGAACCTATCCGAAGCTTCAGATGGAAATTCGGTCTGAACGCTGCAATCACTGTTCAAATGCACCTTGCGTAAGGGCCTGTCCCACCGAGGCCAGTCATGTTGGACCGGGGGGTGTGGTGCTGGTTGATCGCGCGGAGTGTATTGGGTGTAAAGCCTGCATCGCTTCTTGTCCTTACGATGCGCGTTATGTGCATCCGGAAGGTTATGTAGATAAATGTACCTTCTGTATGCACCGGGTCGAAAAAGGTCAGGACCCGGCGTGTGTTGCGGTTTGCCCGACGCAGGCCATGACTTTTGGTGATATGGATGATCCCAAGAGTAATATCTCGAGACTGGTGAGCCGTCGCAAAGGGAAAACCCTGATTCCGGAAGCCGGTACCAAACCTAACATTTATTATTTGATTTGAGGTAACTGATGGTGGAAGAAATCATTACCAGTGGTCGCATGACACCGGATGTTGATCCGATTCTCCATGTTTGGGGTTGGGAAATTTCACTCTACTTATTCCTGGGGGGCTTCGTAGCCGGTATCCTTTTTTTCTCAGCCCTATTTACCCTGCGGAACAAACAAGATCGTTACAAAATGGCGGTGAAAGCGTTACCTCTGACTGTACCGGTACTTTTGGCGATAGGGCTGGGAGCATTGTTTCTGGACCTGTCCCACAAACTTTATTTCTGGCAGCTGTACACCAATATCCGTTGGGAATCGCCCATGTCGTGGGGCGCCTGGACGCTGCTCTTGGTGACTCCGTTGTCCATTTTATGGGCGGTAACCTGGTTGGAGGAACTATTCCCAAATCTGGATTTGAAGGTTGCCTGGCTGAAAAAGGCGGTGCATATCCTGAAACAATATCGAATGCATCTGGCCTGGATTTTGATCATTCTGGCCATCATTTTGGGGATGTACACGGGCATACTGCTGTCCGCCTTTAATGCCCGTCCATTCTGGAATAGCGCTATTATGGGTCCGCTCTTTCTAACATCCGGTCTCTCGGCGGCCGCGGCAGCGGCAACCTTGCTGGCGAAAGACCATGCCGAACGAAACATGTTCACTAAAATCGATCTCATGCTCATCGCGGTAGAGCTCTTTTTCATTATCCATCTATTCATGGGATTCCTGGCCAGCACCCGGGTTCATATCCGGGCCGCCGAAATGTTCCTGGGCGGACAATTCACCGTGCCGTTCTGGATTTGGGTGGTGGGAATTGGTCTCGCTATTCCGGCCCTGCTGGAGATTTTGGAGTTAAAAAAACGCTATATCCCCACTTTCGTACCGGCCCTGCTGGTAATTGCCGGCAGTCTGATGCTACGCTTTATCATCGTGGAGGCGGGCCAAGCCAGCCGTTGGCTGTATTAGTTCTAATAAATGACTTGAAGTGAAAGGTTTAAGACAATGAATACCAAGTATATGAATCCCTATTTGGCGGGCTTTCTGTTGGGCTTCGTACTGCTCATGGCCTTCTTTTTTTCAGGCCGCGGCTTGGGAGCCAGTGGCGCGGTGAAACGGACGCTGGTCTACACGCTTGAAAAGGCGGCTCCGGCCCACACGGCGGAAAATCACTATTTTGGTAAATACGTCGCTGATGGAGCCAACCCGCTCAATAACTGGCTGGCTTATGAAATGCTGGGAGTAGTTATAGGTGGTTTCATTTCAGGGGCCATCTCGGGACGATTAAAATTGAAAATCGAACATTTCCCGGGAATTTCGTCCCGGCGACGCTTGGTTTTTGCCTTAGTGGGTGGTGTGCTTTTCGGCTTCGGCTCCCAATTAGGGCGGGGTTGCACCAGCGGTGCGGCACTTACCGGGATGGCGGTCCTCAGTCTGGGAGGTTTTATAACCATGGCGGCTATTTTCGGTACCGCCTTCGCGGCGGCTTACTTTTTCAGAAAAAATTGGATCGGATAAGGGGGTTAATATGGGACCTTTAGTTCCAAATGAAGTGATTGCGGCGAACTGGAATTTCCTGATCGCCTTTGTCATTGGTATCGGCTTCGGCTTTGTCCTGGAGCAGGCCGGATTCTCCAGCAGCCGGAAACTGGCCGGTATGTTTTATGGATATGACACGGTCGTCTTAAAAGTTTTCTTTACCGGTGCAATCACAGCCATGTTAGGTTTATTGTTTTTCAGCCTGTTTGACTGGATTGATCTAAATCTGGTGTATGTGAATCCAACCTTCCTGTGGTCAGCTATCATCGGGGGCGTTATCATGGGAATCGGTTTTATCGCCGGAGGTTTTTGCCCCGGTACCAGTGTTTGTGCGGCCGCTATCGGTAAGATTGATGGCATGATCTTCGTCGTGGGCATTTTCCTGGGAATCTTCATCTTCGGGGAAGGATTCCCACTGTGGGAAAAGCTCTATTACGCGCAGAATATGGGTGCCCCGAAAATCAATCAGGTTTTAGGCATTTCGGGTGGTGTCCTGGCGCTATTAGTAATCTTAGCGGCAGCGGCCATGTTTTGGATCGGTGAATGGGCGGAAAAAAAGTTCCCCCGGGAGGAGTATTAACATGAATACACGCCGGATAGCCGTGAGTATTATGATCCTGTTGGGACTTGTCATCGCAATGGTTCCGGAAAATACGACCAAACCCTACAAGCTGACCGCGGAGCAAATGCTAAATGCAGTCAATGCCGGCACCGAGCTGGTGCACCCGGACTATTTAGCTGACTGGCTCATCAACAAAGATCCCGGTATTCGGTTGGTCGATGTTCGTACACCGGATGATTATGCCAAATTCCATCTTGACGATGCCTTAAATATTCCCTTGGCTGATGTTCTCAATCCCCGGTACCAGGATGTATGGGATCAGGGTGTGAAATTCAATGTTTTATATTCTAATGGCAATACCTCCGCCCAAGAGGCCTGGATGATCTTGAGCCAATTGGGCTACCAAAATATTGGCGTTTTAACGGGTGGTCTAAACTATTGGACCGAAGTCATTATGAATCCTCAAAAACCGGCCGTCACCTCTCCCGATGACGAGATCGCCAAATACGAATTTCGCAAAGGCGCCAGCCAGGCTTTGGGTGGGGGTAGTGTACAGGCCAGGACGACTACCACCGAGACAAAAATCATAAAACCCAGAATTGTGCCGCGAAAAAAGAAAAAAGCGCCCGAAGGTGGTTGTTAAAAAACCTTTAATAGCGCAATAGGGATAGACAGGACGGACCGGATTTCCCGGTTCGTTCTGTTTGGAACCAATTTTCAGCGGAGTCCGAGACCCTCGTTCCCAGGGCCG
>CAZIWX010000011.1:0-43354 GCA_964543125.1 uncultured Lentisphaeria bacterium
TGGCCGAGGAACCTAAGGAAAGAAGTGCAACCGGCGAGGTTACGCTTGATGAGAAGGGTTGGGCAATTCCCGGAGGGTTTGGACCCGAACTTTTCGAAATGGCCGAATCACTTGCGCCCAGCCTGCAAACCGAAGGCTTCGCTTCCGGTTTAAAGCGCCGAATAACCAAATCCACCAGCCGAATCTGTCTCGAAGTTGATAATACAGGCATTCGATATTTGCAGGGGACCATCACGGGTTCCGGCATCAAGGTGGGAAAATTTGGCCGCCTGACACTGCCTTACCACATGGATGATGCTACCGTCATTAAGGATGTACGAACATTAATTGAAGTCGGGCTTCCCCGGGTTTTCAGTAGAGCTGACCGAAAAAATGCTTATACCACGGTCTTTTCCAATCAATTTTCCGGGAAGACCCATTTCTTCCTTGCTCCCCCGGGTTTGGGAAGAAAGGATTTGAAGGAACTGATCAATTGGCAGGCTCAAAAAAATATGAACCTCGGCGATGGCCGCGGGATTTTGAAATACATCGTCACCGGGTCACCAACTTCAGCCGGTAAAGACCATGTTGTTGTCACCGGAATTGATAAAGATGTTGCCAAGCAGACCCTCACGCTATATAAGGGAAACGGATTCCGGGTAAGATACACCACCCAATTGGTCACTCTGCTGTGGAGTGCGTTCAAACGTGAATACCCGGATATGGTGAACCGGACCGTATTATTATTGCATATTGAACATTCCCGAACAACCCTTGTTGTCATGCATCAAGGAGTCTTATTGGCCACTCGCGAAATGGCCGTGGGTGTGGAGGATTTTGAAACCGCATTGGAGCAGAAAGTCAATGTGGATAACAAACCCGTGATGCTCACTCGGAAAGATGCGCATAAAATATTATTCGATTTTGGCATTCCGCGAACTACGAGTGGGAAAATCAAACCCTATGGCTTATCCCTTTACCGAGCCTCCATTTTCCTACGCCCGGTTCTGGAGAGATTAACGAGTGAAATTCAACGCTCACTCAATTTCTTTAAAAAGCAATACAGCGAATTGCCCTGGGATCAAATCTATATTAGTGGTGCTGGTGGAAGTATTCCCAACCTGACGGCGGCATTACATGAAAATTTGGGAATGGAGATCAGTCTTTTTAACCCGGTTCGAGCGGAAACTCTGATTTATGCCGATGAAGCCCAGAAAATTCCATTTGAGGAATACTCAAATTATGTGGTACTTTTCGGGCTGATGGGCATACAGGACAACGATTTTAATCTACTCCCGCCGGAGATGGTTCGAGATCAGCTTCTGATCCCCTATGCCACGCTCGCCTCTTTCGCCGCGTTAATCATAGTGCCTTTGTTAATCACCGCGGCTATTTCAGAGCAGATAGAAGCGGGTCATTTGGTCACTGATCTGGAAACCAAGGAAGGTCCGCTGCGAAATATGTCGCCTAAGACAGAACAATATTTGGGTTATCAGAAAGACATTCGAGTTTTGGATCAATACCAGCAATATCTCAAGACCGATAGTCTGAAATCGGAAAATTACCTCAAGGTTTTGAAGTTCATGTCCCATATCGTGCCGAAAGAGATTAAATTTACCAGCCTTACTATCGATAAAGACCTCAAGGGATCGACGGTTGTCACCGATTCTTCCACACCGCTAACGAATACCGCCGGGGAAACCTATCGTGATTTTATTCTCATTGATGGGTTCGTGGAGTCAGATCCGAGTGTTGCCGATATTCAACTGACCAATTTTCACATGGCCATGGAACGAGCCAGGGCTTTTAAACAGATCAAGCTTACGGTCAAACCACGGGATAAGAACCAACCGAATCGTTTGTTCTTCCAAATGGATTGCGAGTTTTAATATGGGGCCGCTCACATTTTACATTAGGGGCGAAAAACGATGAAGACCCGTGCTAAGCTGGCCATATCCATTACTCTGATTGTGTTGGCGGCACTCATTTTGGTATGGCAACATTTTATGAATGCCGGCATCACCATCGCCCTGACCCAAATTAAATTGAAGGATGTGAATCGCCGCTATGCGGAAATCAATGCCAGTGTAGAGGCGTATGATGAGGTGAAAGCGCGGTTTGATAAAACGATAAAAGCCTTCATGGGTTTGCAGCGTAAAGTCCCTGATCGCAACGGATTTATTGATGCCATGAATTTTATTCGGGCCACTGCTGCCCGGCAAAATATCAATTTATTTTCCGTTGTTCCGAACCTCAATGATGCACTACCGGATATTAAATCCAAACTAACCACCACAACCGTCCACATCGAGAAATACCCGGTGTCCATGAGTTTTGAAGGAGATTTCCTGGCGATTGGTACTTTTCTGGAAGAGCTAGATTCCGGTCCTTTTGATTTTAATTTCGGCCGGATTGAATTAGCCTCTGAATTGGGAAGCGCAGGAACCTTAAACGCAAAAATAATTTTATTTGCATATATGTTTGTGAAGGACAATGCCTAAGCGGCAGATAATATTATTTTCAATTCTGGGGATCATGCTGGTCTTTTACGTCATTGATCAGGGATGGCTCACGGGTGGTAAATCAGCCACAAGTAATTCAGCGATTGCAACGAACGATATGAGTGAGGCTGACATTCAGCGGTCAGTCCGGGCTGATCAGGTCGCGTACCAGACCAAAGGCCAAATTAAACCATTTAATTATTCCGGAGGCTGGGAACATGATCCTTTTTACTACCTGACCGCAGAAGAGATTGCAGCTCGAGAAGGTGGTTTGGTGAACACATTATTCGGTTCCGATGGTTCCAGCCCCAATCTCGAAGTGACAGCGATTATGCTCCGGGGTACCGCTGGAATGGCAATAATCAATGGTGAAGTGGTAGGCGTAGGCGACCGAATAGCCGGATTTGAAGTTGATAAGATTGAGCAGAATTATGTGATTCTCCTGAAAGGGAATCAGCCACTAAGAATTGAATTAGGGGATTGATTTGATATGGCGGAGACATTCCAGCAACCGGTGAATAGGATAAGCAAACTGATAATTTCGGCCCTCTTGATTTTTTGTTTCAGTCCGTTATTTGCCAAAGACGATCCGGTATTTAAAAATATAAATACATTTGAGTCGGCTGACCGGCTGGGCATTATTGTTTATGGCAGCGAACCACTGAAATACAAAATTATGTCCAGTCAGAGTCCACCCGAGGTGGTCATTACTTTTCAGGATGTGGATTTCGGGATGGGTGGCGCTTTTGTCAAGTACATCCACCTGCCACCGGTGTACCGGGTTGAAGCCAGAGTTTCCCTGGGACATCAAAAAGAGGTTGAAGTCCGTTTATTTATGGATCGCCTGGTGGAAATTAAGGGCGACCGGAACGGTACCAATTTGATTTTCTCCTGGGTTCCAACTCAGATTGAACGTAAAAAGCGTGTGGAAACACGTCGTGTAAATCAGTTCGACATTACGGTATCCATTAATTTTAAAGACGCGGAACTTATCGATGTCCTGCGGTTGATCGCTAAACAGAATAGCCTGAACATCATCGCCGGTGAAGATGTGGTAGGAACAGTCACGGCGAATCTTAAGGATGTGAGTCTCGGGGATGCCTTGGACGCCCTGCTGAAAGTGAATGGCTATGATTGGTTTCTCAAAGAAAACATTGTCGTCGTAAAACCTCAGGATAAGGAACTCCAGGGTGAACTTGAGACCCGGGTTTATAAACTGGAATATGTGGATGCGGGTGCCGTCGCTACTGCTCTGACGAATGTGCTAAGTAAGAAGGGTAAGGTTCAGATATTTTCCAAGGTGCTTGCGGGAGGCGCCAGTGGGGCCGGAGGCGCTAGTAGTACGGGAGGCGCCGCGGGAGGCGCCGCGGGAGGTGGAGCAGCCGCGGGACTGGCAGGTGCTTTAGGAGGAGGAGGTGTTGGCGGAGCGACGGGCGGCGCCCAGGGAGGAGCGACTGGTGGCGCCGGTACGGGAAGTGGTGTATCGACGGATATTTTACTGATTTCCGATCTCCATAATAATTTTCCGGTAATTGAAGATATCATCAAAAAACTGGATCAGCCGATTCCGCAGATCAACATAGCGGTTAAATTTATCGAAACTAATTTGGATATGAATGAGCGCTTGGGGATTAACTGGAATATGCGCGCTTCACTCGTTGGCGGTGACCAGGGGTCGGGATTTCCCATCGGTAAGTGGAAAAGTCTGAGCTTGGCGACCTTAGATGTTTTGAGCTTCTCGGCGATACTGGACGTCCTCTCCAGTGACAACCAAACCCGCTTGATCCAGGAACCGCAGATTACAACCGCCGACAATACCCTGGCAACCGTCAGCGTCGGCACCAACTATCCGGTTGCAGTACCTTCTTCCACGGGTGGTTTGGTGGGCACCCAACCGGTTACCTTTGAGAACCAGGACATCCAGATCAAGCTGAATGTCAAGCCACATATCAATGAAAAAGTCTTCATCACCATGAATATTAACGCCGTAGTGCAAGCTTTGGTGGGATTTACCGGCCCCAATGCCGACCGGCCAATTATTTCCGAGCGAACCACGACGACTCAGGTAAAAGTCGGCAATGGTGAAACGTTGCTTATTGGCGGACTTATTTTTGAACAGGAAGCGCATAACGAATCACGCGTGCCGCTACTTGGCCGGATACCGTTATTGGGCAGGCTTTTTCGCAATACCGCGGATGATACCAAACAGCGTGAACTTTTGATCTTCATTACGCCCAATATCGTCTCCGATTACAGCAAGTAAGGAGGCCTTATTTCCAAGTTAGTCGATATTCTTGATTTGTTGAATATGTCCCGGGAGCAGGGAGCATCCGATCTGCACCTTAGCCCTAATTCTCCTCCGATTGTACGGGTCAACGGTGTCATGCGGCGTACGAAACTGCCTGAATTGTCACCCGATGATGTTCACATCTTGGTCTACAACCTCATGACTGATGAAGATCGTAAGCGGTTTGAGGAAGAATTAGAGCTTGATTTTGCCTATGAATACGCCGGAGTTGGGCGCTACCGCGTAAATGTCTTCAAGGGCTTGCATGGTGATACAGCGGTGTTACGCGCGGTAACAAATAAATTGTTTACCTTTGCCGAGCTTGGCCTGCCTGAAGTCACCAAAGACCTTATCGTACGCGAAAAAGGGCTTATCCTCGTGACGGGACCTACCGGTTCGGGAAAATCCACTTCATTAAATACCATGATTGATTTCATTAATCAATCAGCCCGGCGGCATATCATCACCATCGAGGACCCGGTGGAATTTGTCCATGAATCAAAACTTTCCCTGGTCAATCAGCGGGAAGTTGGCGCCAACACGAAATCCTTCAGCCGGGCCTTGCGAAGTGCTTTGCGTGAAGATCCGGATGTTATTGTAGTGGGTGAAATGCGTGACCTGGAAACCACCAGTCTGGCGATTACAGCCGCTGAAACGGGTCACCTGGTATTCGGGACGTTGCATACCATGAGTGCCGCTAAAACCATTGATCGGATCATCGATCAATATCCGGCTGATCGTCAGAGCCAAATCCGCACCATGCTGGCCGAATCGATTCTGGGAGTGGTTTCTCAAGTCCTGCTACCGAAACTGGGTGGGGGGCGTATCGCCGCCTATGAAATAATGATCGGTACGCCGGCGGTTCGTAATCATATCCGGGAAGGTAAAACCTATCAAATTCCCTCGGTGCAGCAAACCAGTGGAAAATTGGGTATGACAACCATGGGGCAATCGTTGTTAAGCCTCATTGCAAATGCTTCAATCGATCGCAAATCGGCGCTGCATATTGCTGCCGACAGTGAAGAGATCAAGAAACAGATCGAAAAGGCATCTGAATGAGTTACAACATCGATACACTATTGGGAGTAATGGTCGAAGCGGATGCCTCGGATCTCTATGTTTCGTTGGGCGCCTATCCCATGTTGAGCATCAAAGGTAAAGCGGTTCCGTTGGAGCGGGAAGTGATCACGCCGGAAATGATTGCCGAATTACGCGAACAGATGTTAACCGAACGTCACAAAAAAATCTTTGCCGAAAATAATGAATTAGATTTTATCTACAGTCTGGCCGGCCTGGGACGGTTCAGAATCAACTTCTTTAAACAGCGCGGGTCGGATGCTTTTGTCGCCCGGCGGATTGTCAGTGAAATCAAAACGCTGGAGGAGCTGAATCTCCCACCTATTCTGGCGGATTTATCCGAGAAAGAACGGGGGATTATCCTGCTGATCGGCTCAACCGGTTCAGGAAAATCCACCACTCTGGCCGCCATGGTAGATCACCGCAATTCGCAAAAGGCGGGGCATATTCTCACCATTGAGGACCCAATTGAGTTTTTACATCGGCATAAAAAGAGTATTGTCAATCAGCGGGAAATCGGCTCGGACACCTGGACCTACTCGAATGCTCTAAAAAGTGCTTTGAGGGAAGCACCTGATATGTTGTTGCTGGGGGAAATCAGAGATCAGGAAGCGATGGAGGCCGCTCTGAATTTTTCCGAGACCGGCCATCTCGTGCTCAGTACACTTCATGCCACCAATGCCAGTCAGACCCTTCAGCGGATCATGAGCATGTTTCCACCTTCTCAGCACGAGATGATTCGTATGCAGTTGAGTCAAAATTTGCAAGGGATCATCGGTCAGCGTTTGATTCCGACAATTAAGGGCGCTCGCGTGGCGGCCCTGGAAATTATGTTGTCTACCGCACGCATCCGGGATCTGTTGCTAAAAGGTGATATGGACATGTTGCGCCATACCATGGAAGCGGGCTTGTCTGAAGGAATGATCACATTTGACATTGCTCTGGAACGATTGTTCCGGGATGGCCAAATATCCATGGACCAGGCACTCAAATTCGCTGATCGTCCCACCGACATACGGGTTCGGCTCCACGCGGAAGATGAAGAGTTGGTGACGGAATTTATTGAACTGGAAAAAATCGAAGATGATAACGAAAATCGTAACTGAGGAGCATTTCCATGGCAAAAGTATTGATAGTTGATGACGAAAGCTTCTTCTCTCAACCCATCAAGTTGTTTTTGGAACGCAATGGCCATACGGTTTCGATAGCCGCCGATGGTATGGAAGGTTTAGATAAAGCGCGCGCTGAAAAGCCGGATGTGATTTTAATGGATTTGATGTTACCCGCGATCAACGGATACCAGGTCTGCCGGATGCTAAAATTTGACGAAGAGTATCGTGATATTCCGATCATTATTTGTTCAGCCAAGGATACGGAGAAAGATCGTGAGGTGGGTCAGCAAAGCGGAGCCGACGAATATGTTACCAAACCCATCAGTCCGATTGAACTGGTAAAAATCATCGAAGAACACTTAAGCCGCTAAATGCCAATGCCAATCTCGCCAACCCAGCTTGGTTTTGTTACCCTCCTCGGATTGTGGTGTGGTTGGTTCCTGGACTGGATAATAAGCCAGATACCCCGCGAAGATGCCTGGCACGGTCCGTCTCGGTGTCCATCCTGCGGAGCCTCGCGCCATGGCTGGCGAGGCTGGTTTCCGATTTTTCGGCACCTCGGTGTGGCCACCTGTCCGGATTGTCACACGGCTTATGGCCGCCGCGGACTTATTTTGGAGCTCGTTACGGCCGTGGCATTTTTAGTGACCGTACAAGCGTTTGGCAGCGACTGGAAAACGCTCTGGTTCTTAATGACGATCCTGGTGCTAATCCCTGTCGCAACAATTGATCAGGAATTTCATGTCATTCCGGATTCATTTCTTCTAGCCGGATTAATTCCGGTAGCCGGACTATGGATCACAACGGCCCGCTCCGACATTATAGGCCATATCATCGGTGGCGGGGCCTTAAGTCTGGGACTCCTTGCTATTTCGGTCATCGGCCGCTGGATCTACAAACAGGACGTAATGGGCTTGGGGGATGTTAAATTTGTTGGCTGGATGGGACTTATTTTAGGTTGGAAAATTGGAATTGTAGCTTTGGGATTGGGATTTTTGTTAGCCACGGTAGTATTTTTAATTCTCATGGTTCTGGGAAAAGTGCGATTCAAGCAACAGGTTCCATTTGGACCGTTCCTTGTGGGAGGAATGTATCTGGGAATGCTAATCGGACGACCACTGCTGGATTGGTATCTCAATAACTTCGTCTATTTCAAATAGGGTAAATATTCTGGACTCTCCGTGACCTTTTCAAACCGGTGATTCTGAATACAAAATCAAAATGGCACAGAAAAAACAATTTGGTGAATTCTTGGTCGATACCGGGCGGCTGTCCCGCGCCCAACTTGAGGACGCGCTCCGGTATCGTAAGCAACATAATATTTATCTGGGGAAAGCGGTTATCCAACTTGGGTTCATAGCTGAAGAAGATATGTCCAAGGCGTTGAGTGAGTTCCTGAAGGTTCCCTACCTGAAACTGGGCCGATATAATATTGATAATTCGGTGTTGGAACACATCCCCGAAACCATGGCTAAGCACTATAATATCCTACCCATTTTCGCCCTGGATAATTCTCTGACGGTAGCTACCAATGATCCGCTGGATGTGGAAATGATTGATGACGTTAGTCATAGCACGGGTATGGATGTGAATCTGGTTATTTCCTCGGAATCTGATATCGAGCGGAGCATTGACCTGTATTACAATGCCGAAAAATACAAAGCCCAGACGGAGAACGATCAAGGCCAACTCGTGGGACCCCGGGTCATTTCCCAGGAGATTGGGGAAGATCAAACGGCCATTGAAGCAGTGGATCTGCTGTTCGAAGAGGCGGTTCGAATTGGCGCCAGCGACATTCATATCGAACCCCGCCAGCAGGATGTCCGGGTGCGGTTCCGGGTGGATGGTGTGCTTCAGGAATATTATACCTTGCCAAAGGCGTCCATTGCGCCGGTGATCTCCCGCGTGAAAGTGCTTTCCGGGATGGACATCTCTGAATCCCGCCGCCCCCAGGATGGACGATTCCACCTTGATCTCGCCGAAACGGATGTGGATGTGCGTAGTTCGAGTTATCCGACTACCAGTGGTGAAAAGATGGTGATGCGCATATTGGATTCGAGTAAAGGCAATATTGATTTGCATAAATTGGGATTTGCACCCCGGACATTAGAGCTCTGGAGGCGTTTGATTACCATGCCCAATGGTGTTGTGCTGGTGTCAGGACCGACCGGATCGGGTAAAACCACCACACTCTACGCAACCCTGAATGCCATTAATTCGGTGGAAACCAATATTGTGACGATTGAAGATCCGGTGGAATATCAGCTACCCGATATCAACCAAGCTCAGGTAAACGTGAAAGCCGGCGTTACTTTCGCGGCGGCGCTGCGATCGATTTTGCGCCAAGACCCGGACGTCATCATGGTGGGTGAAATCCGGGATCGCGATACGGCGGATTTGGCGGTGCGGTCAGCCTTGACCGGTCACCTGGTATTAAGTACAATTCACACCAACGATGCCGCGGCAGGTTTTTCCCGGATCTTGGATATGGGAATCGATTCTTACCTTGTTGCCTCTACTGTCCGGGGAATTTTGGCTCAACGACTTGTCCGCCGTCTCTGTCCCAGGTGTAAGCTGCCCCAAAAGCCAGACAAAGCCTTATTCGACGCTTTGAAATTTACGGGTAAAGCGGGGGATGCCTTTTTTGGTGCAGTGGGCTGTTTGCACTGTAAGAATACCGGCTACTTTGGTCGTGAGGCGGTGTATGAATTATTGATTCCGGATGAAACTATCATGGCTATGATCAATGAGCATCGCACCGCCAGCGAAATTAAACGGGCTGCTGTTGAAAAAGGAATGGAAACATTGGCTGACGCAGCTCTTTACAAGGCAAAAAAAGGGCTCACATCCCTCGATGAGGTGCTGAAAGTTTCTGCATCCATGGTATGAAATCTCTACTATGCACTCATAAAGCGAACGAGGATTTATCTCTTGACTGGCTGGAAAAGCAGGGGGAGCTGGTCCATGCGCGGGATTGGAGATCCGTTTTACAGTTTCTCGCCATCGAGTATTTTGATGCTGTTTTTCTCGATGTCCTGGCTGTCAAGGGTGATTACGAATTATTCCTTCACCGTTTAGAAAAACTCAAAGTCCATACACCGCTCATTTTATTTACATCCGACCTGACTCTGGATCTGGAATTTTTATTCATCCATCCTAACCTGTTTGGCTTCTTCTTTCAGCCGGAAAGCGCGGAAGCGGGCAAAGGCTGGGTTCAACGCATCAAGGCGTTTCAGAAATTATATCAGGACACACCCAAACCTCAAAAACATTTGGTGCATCCGAAAGGCTTGGGTTCTTTTATCGGTAACAGTTTGGTAATGCTGGAATTATACCGATTGGTACTGAAAGCCATTCAAACCGATTATACCATTCTGATTACCGGTTCCAGTGGAACGGGTAAAGAGGTCGCGGCCCAAAATATTCATCGGCATAGTAATCGTGAAAAATACCGGTTTGTCTCCATTAATTGTGCCGCCATACCGGATAATCTACTTGAAAGCGAGCTCTTCGGTTATGAACCCGGCGCTTTTACGGGTGCCCAAAAGTCTAAACCGGGGAAAATCGAACTGGCCGATCAAGGGACGTTGTTTCTGGATGAGATCGGCGATATGCCAACCCTGTTACAATCAAAACTACTCCGTGTTTTGGAAGAGCAACAAGTTGAACGTCTCGGTTCCCAGTCATCCAAGCAGGTGAATGTTCGGATTCTTGCAGCAACGAACCAGAATCTGTCAGCCTTGGTTGAGTCGGGTCGATTTAGGTCGGATTTATATTACCGGCTTAACGTGGTTCCCGTAAAAATGCCGGCGCTTAGCAAGCGCCGCGGCGATATTCCCTTGCTGGTTTGTCATTTTCTTAAAAAAATAATCAGCCAACAGGCGACCAAAATACGTGGTGTCGAGATCCATGCGCTGGATGCATTGCAGAAGCTTTCTTATCCAGGGCATGTCCGGGAGCTGGAAAACTTGGTGACCCGCCTCATGTTCCTATCCGATGGACGCCGGATCATGGCCAGTGACGTGGATCGCATTCATCAAGCCACAGCCTTGCCAACCAAGGATTTGCAGCACCGGAATTTGGAAAACATGGAAATAAAACCACTCTGGCAAGCAGAAAAAGAGGCTATCGAGCTTGCGTTGATCAAACTGGATGGCAATATTAGTCATGCGGCTAAAACGCTTGAGATTTCACGTAATGCTTTGTACCATAAAATTAAAGCCTATGGAATCGAGAAGATAAAATAAATGCCTGAGTATAATGTCAAATTATCTAATGCTGCCGGCGAAGTGCTGGAACAAACCATGGTAGCGGATACCAAATTTGATGTTTTTGACCTGGCGGATGCCCGGGACATGATGGTTTTGCATATCAGCGAGGTGAAAGATGCCTCGCCGGGTATTACCAGCTTCTTGAACTCGTTTCGGAAAGTAAAGCCCAAAGATTTGGAGCAATTTACTTCTCAGCTGGCTGCTATGTTACGGGCGGGCATTACCTTGATAGATAGCCTGGAAACGATTCACGAGCAGGTGGACAGCCCCTATTTTAAAGAAGCTATTGCCTACATCACCGAAGAACTCAACAAGGGTTCCACTTTTTCAGATTCCATGACAAAATACCCAACCATTTTCCCCGAAGTTTATCGTGGAATGGTGATGGCGGGTGAAAAAGCCGGTGTGTTGGAACCCATTCTGCATCGTCTGGAAACGTATCTGCATTATGATAATCAGACCCGGGCGCGGATCAAATCAGCCATGCGCTATCCTACTTTTGTGGCGATTGCTTTGGTTACCGGTTTCGTTGCCGTGATGGTTTTTGTTATTCCCCAGTTTGCAAAAATGTTCGCCGCACAAAATGTAACCTTACCATTGCCCACCCGAATCATGTTAGGGACCAGTGCGCTATTTGCTCATTACTGGTGGATTACGGGCCTGCTTGTGGTATCCGCCATCGTTGGGTTGAAACTCTATTTTCGCACACCTGCGGGAAAATATGCATCCGACGTCCTGAAACTCCATATTCCGGTGTTCAAAGTGCTAACTAAAAAAAGCTTAATAGCCCGTTTCTCCCAATTGTTGGAAACTTTAAGCCGCTCCGGGATCCAGATTATTGAAGCCCTGCAGATTATATCCGGAACCATGGGCAATGCCGTGATGGCTAAAGAAATTTTGGATGCCCAAAAACAGGTTCTGCAAGGTGTTTCTCTCGCTGATGCGTTGAAGAGCAGCAAAATATTTCCCAAAATGGTGCTGAAGATGATCAATGTGGGAGAAACTTCGGGCGCCCTGGATGAGATGTTGGGAAAGGTAGCAGAACAGTACGACGAAGATCTGAATCAAACCATCAGCCGGCTTTCAGCGATGATCGAACCGATCATGACCGTGGTTATGGGTGCATTTTTACTTCTCATGGCACTGGGAATTTTCCTACCCATGTGGGGCATTTATGAAAATGCCCTGAAATAATAGGTGATCATGTCTAAGAAACAGCCAAATAAGAAATCAAAGTTGAACTGGTTGATGCGCCGTCAATATCCGGCTTGGGTTTACATTCTTTTATTAGGAATCTGGGCCACCATCCTCTACTTCTATTTATTAACACTTACTTCCTAACTTGCTTCCTGAATTTAGGTGGGTGTGACCATAATCACCGAAAGGTTTTGAGTTTCACTTGCGATATTATTGCCGGCTATCTAAATTCAATTCAAGTGCCGCTTACCGTGCGATTCTGAAACCGGGGCTTGACTGGGTTTAACAGTCCTGAGCTAAGGTATATGCCCGGAAGGGCGGCGAATCACTAAACATGACGAGGGGCCTATGGTTTTGGGAGCTTCGAAGCTCAGGCATGTTGACCGGTTAATTCGGATAATTATTATCACTTTTATAGCGGTTTTATATGAAAATGCCGCCGCCCAAACCTTTACTCAGGCTACCTCAGGACCGCTGGTAGGGGATGCGTCCTATTCCTCCAATCAGGCCTGGGGCGATTACGATGGTGATGGTGACCTGGATCTGTTCGTTACCACCTATAACGCCCCAGACCTTTTTTATACCAATAATGGTGGTGGCACTTTCACCCAGGTAACCACCGGTGCTTTGGTGCAGGCCGTAACGAGAGGCTATGCGGCGGCCTGGGGCGATTACGACCAGGATGGCCGGCTGGACCTGTTTGTGGCACAGGTTGATAACTGGAATAATTTGCTTTATCACAACAACGGCGACGGCACCTTTTCAGCGATAACTTCAGGCGCCGTTGTGAGCGACGGCGGTAATTCCTATGCCGCTGCCTGGGCCGATTATGATCTGGATGGCGATCTGGACCTGTTCGTCGCCAATTACAATCAAAACAACTACCTCTATCGTAATAACGGCGATGGTACCTTCACCCGGGTCTCCGGTAGCACCCTTGAGGAAATCGGTGGACAAGCCTGTGCCTGGGCCGATTACGATAATGACGGCGATCCGGATCTGCTGGTCCAGGAAAGCACGGCGCTCCGGCTGTTCAGAAACAACGGTGATGGCGGTTTTACCCGGATTTCCAGCGGAACTTTGCCTAATGTGGCTGGCGGCAGACCCTATTGGGGCGACTATGACAATGATGGTGATCCGGATGTCTTCATCGCCCGGGCAGACGCCAACGGACTCTACCGTAATACCGGCAACGGTAGTTTTACAGCCATCAGCGATCAGGCAATCGTCACCGATACCGGAACCAGCCGCGCCGCCGCCTGGGGCGACTTTGACAATGATGGTGATTTAGATCTTTATGTAGCCAACGACGGGTCTAATTTTTATTACACCAACAATGGGGACGGAACCTTTACCCGGGTGACCACCGGCGCTTTTGTAACCAACAGCGATAATTCGTACACGGCCGCCGCGGTGGATGCCGATAATGATGGCGCCCTGGACCTGTTCGTCATCAACTATGCCGGAGAGAACAACCAGTTTTATTCCAACGACGGAAATGCCAATCACTGGCTTCAGATCGATTTGTTGGGTGACCTGGATAATCCGGCCGGTATCAATGCCGAAATCAGGATTAAATCCACGACGGGTTGGCAAACCCGCCCGGTGTTTAGCACGGATGGCGCTCCACTCCGTGAGCATTTCGGTGTCGCTACCGCCGGGACCGTGGATTCAATTGAGGTAAACTGGCCCCAGGGCACGCATCAGGTTACTACCGACCAGCTTGTCGATAACATAATCACCTTATCGCAAAATGCCGGCGCCCCCCGCAGCGTTAAGCTCACTGAAGACCCGACCCTCTCCACGAATTACAATGGCGAAAGCATTGCCTGGGGTGATTACGACAATGACGGGTATCCGGACCTGTTCATTGCTACTTATAACGATGTTGACCGGTTGTATCATAACGCCGGCGATGGCACCTTTTCCGAGATAACCAGCGGCAATCTCGTCACCGCCACCACCCGCGGTATCGACGCGGCCTGGGGTGATTACGATAATGACGGATTCCTGGACCTGTTCATTGCCCAGGCCGACAACTGGAATAATAAGCTTTACCACAATAACGGCAATGGCACTTTTACCGGTATCATAACCGGAGCGATTGTCAGTTCGGGCGGTGACTCTTACGGTGCTGCCTGGATGGATTTCGACCAGGATGGCGACCTGGATCTGTATGTATCCAACTGGAGCAATCAAACCAACTGGCTCTACCGTAACAACGGTGACGGCACTTTTACCAATCTTGCCGGTCTGGTAGTCACCACCGAAAATGGCTACTCGCGTCAAGCAGTCTGGGGCGATTATGACAACGATGGGGACCCGGACCTGTTCGTGGTTAATAATGGCAACAATTTTCTTTATAAAAATAATGGCGACGGCACTTTTGCACGGGTGCTTACCGGCGATATTGCCAACGATGTGGATAATTCTCTTACCGCCAGTTGGGGCGATATGGATAACGATGGCGACCTGGACCTGTTCGTTGGCAATTACCAGGCTGGCAATGCTTTTTACCGTAACAATGGCAACGGAAGCTTCACCAAAATTACGACAGGTTCCATTGCTACCGGTGATTTCGATTCTTATGGCAGCGTCTGGACGGATATCGACCAGGACGGCGATCAGGACTTGTACCTGGCCAATGGTGATGATGTAAACAACGCCCTTTACCGAAATCTCGGAGCGGGCACGTTCGAACGGGTTCTGACGGGTTCGGAAGAAAATACCTATGCCGGTCTCATTACTGACGGCGGTAATTCCCTGGACGCCGCCGTGGCTGACATTGATCAAAACGGAACCCCGGATATGGGGGTTGTGAATTACGGGACAACGCCCACAATTTATACTATTTCACCTACCGGCAACAATTGGATTACCCTGAATCTGAGGGGAATATATTCCACCGTTCAACCCCTGGGCGCCCGGGTTCAGGCGTATGCGGATATTGGCGGCACGGAAACCCACCAGATGCTCGATCTACCGGGAAACAGCCAACCCGATGTCTTTATCGGACTGGGAGATGCCGCCGGTGTTGACAGTCTTGTCATTGAATGGCCCAGCGGCGCCGTGAATCGGCCAACAAGTTTTAGTCTGAATACAATCACCGATTACACCGAAACATCCACCCAGCCGCGCGTTTTTGATAAACTCATTACCGGTGGTATTTCAACAACGGCTCTCAACGGGTACAGCGCCAGTTGGGGCGATTATGACGCCGATGGTGACGAGGATATCTTTATCACCGTCTATAATGGAAATAACTTTCTCTACCGCAACAATGGCGACGGCACCTTCTCCGGCATCACCACCGGAACAATTGTCTCGGAGACATCTAATAGTGTCGCCGGTGTTTGGGCCGATTATGACAATGACGGCTGGCTGGATCTGTTCGTTTCCAATGTCAGTCAAAACAACTATCTCTATCACAATGAGAGCGGCGCCTTTACGCGCATTACCAGTGGCGCGATTGTCACCGATGGCGGCTCGTCCTGGGGCGCGGCCTGGGGTGATTATGACAACGACGGGGATGAAGACCTGTTCGTCGCCAACGATTATAATCAGTACAACAAACTCTATCGCAACAATGGCGACGGAACCTTCACGCCCATCGCAACCGGACCGGTGGCAACCGACCAGGAATCTTCCTACGGCGGCGCCTGGGGCGATTATAACAATGACGGGGATTTGGACCTGTTTGTGGCCAATAATGGCGCCAATGCGCTCTATAATAACAATGGTGATGGGAGTTTCAGCCGGGTCGGTACCGGTGACATTGCCAATGATGCGAATTACTCGGTTTCAGCCGCCTGGGGCGACCTGGATAACGATGGCGACCTGGACCTGTTCGTGGCCAATTACAATGACGGCGCCAATGCTTTGGCGAATTATCTGTATCGAAATAACGGTGATGGAACCTTTACCAAAGTAACTTCGGGTCCGGTAGTGACCCAAACCCGCAATTCCTACGGCGGCGCCTGGGGTGATGTGGACAACGATGGTGATTTGGACCTGCTGGTTTCCCAGGCGGATGGCAACAACAGCCTGTTCCTGAACCAGGGCGACGGCACATTCGAGGCGCTACTGCCCGGAACGAATTATGGCCGCTTATCCGGTCCGGTGGTGGCCGATGGCGGGAACAGCACGGGTGCGGCCTTTGCCGATTATGACGACGATGGTGATTTGGACCTGGTGGTTGTGAATTATGGTGAACCACCGGCGGTTTATACCGGAAATGGCAATAATGACGCCCATTGGCTGACCCTGAGTCTTCAGGGCCGGGCCTCCAATAGCAGAGCGACCGGGGCCAGGGTATCAATTGAAGCCGTCCTGAACGGCGCCACGGTTACCCAAACCCGCGAGGTGAATACTAATCCGTCCGGCTATGGCAGTCAGTCCAGCCCCCGGGTGCATTTCGGACTGGGCGCTGCCACGGTCATTTCGAGCCTGGAAATCCAGTGGCCCAGCGGCCAGATCTGGGATACAACCAATGTGGCCGTGGATCAACGCCTGGATATTCAGGAACCGGAAGTTTTAGCCCTGTTCGGAAAAGTGGCCGGCGATCCGGTAACGCAAGCCGGCGCCAATTCCTTGGGACTGGCCTGGGGTGACTATGACCAGGACGGCTATCCGGATTTGTTCGTCGCTAATTACAATGATTACAATGGTTTGTATCATAATAACGGGGCCGGTTCATTTAGCCGCATTACGACCGGTGCGGTGGTTAATAGTTCCGGGAATGGTTACGGTGGAACCTGGGGTGATTACGATAATGACGGCTATCCGGATTTGTATGTCGTGCGCATCAATCAAAATAACCTGCTCTACCACAATAATGGGGACGGTACCTTTACAAGCGTAACCTCCATTCCGCCCACGAACTACAACTACTATAGTATGAATGCCGCCTGGGCCGACTACGACAACGATGGAGATTTGGACCTCTTTATTGCCAATGATTACAATCAGACGAATGAACTCTATAATAATTTGGGAGGCGGTAGCTTTAGCGCAGTGAGTTCCGGCCCGATTGCCGAAGACCAGGCTTACTCCCGTACGGCCGCCTGGGTGGATTACGATCTGGATGGCGATCCGGATCTGTTCGTGGCTAACTCAAACGGGCAACCCAACAATCTCTATCGGAACACTGGAACCGGCGGTTTTCAGCGTGTAACCGCCGGCGATATCGTAACCGCCGCGGAAAATTCTCAAACCGCCAGCTGGGGCGACTACGATAATGACGGATACCCCGACCTCTTTGTGGGAAATGACGCTTCTTCCGGGAACGCAGTGTACCATAACGCAGGGGACGGGACCTTTACCCGCGTCACCGCCGGAGCGCTTGTCACCGATCAGGCTGACAGTTGGGGCAGCGCCTGGGTCGATTTTGATGCCGATGGCGACCTGGACCTGTTCGTGGCCAATACGGATGCCAATAACGCGCTCTACATCAATCAGGGCGACGGCACTTTTCAGCGGGCCGAAGGTACCATGGCCGGGCAGATCGGCTCCATCATCACGGACGGTGGATCATCCCATGGCCTCGCCTGGGCCGACTATGACCTGAACGGCGCCCTGGATGTGGCGGTGGCGAATTACAACAGCGAAGGCAATTTTCTTTATAAAAACCGTGGGCTCGGCCGGGGCTGGATCGCAATCCGGCTCCATGGCACGGCGTCCAACCGGGATGGCTTCGGTGCAAAAGTAGAAGTAGTATCTACCATTGCGGGCGAATCCGTCCGGCAATACCGGCAGCTCTCCTCCCAATCGAGTTTCGGCGGCCAGGCGGCCGGTTTAGCTTACTTTGGTTTGGGGGCTGATAGCCTCCTCACCCAGCTCCGCATCACCTGGCCCAGTGGGGTTAGGTGGGATACTACCGCTGTGGTGGGAAACCGGGTGCTGGATGTCATGGAAAATGCTCCGGAACCACTCTACACCCGCGTGACGGAAGGGGCAATCAGCACCGATGCCGGGTATTCTCGCAGCGCCGGCTGGGCCGATTATGACAACGACGGCAACCTCGATCTGTATGTGGTGAATTATGGCAGCGCGAATTTTCTATACCACAACAACGGTGATGGTACCCTGTCAAAGATCACAACCGGCGATCCGGTGAACCCCGGTCACAATTCTTTTTCCGCGGCCTGGGGCGATTACGACAACGATGGTGATCTTGACCTGATGGTGGGGAATTACGGATACAACGACTTCTATCGCAATGATGGTTCCGGCGGTTTTTCGAATATTTCCATTACCTACGTCACAAACGTAAACAGATATTCCACCTCTTTGGCGTGGGGCGACTACGATAATGATGGTGATCTTGATCTCTTCGTCGGGAACAGCAGTAACCAGTACGACCGGCTTTTACGGAATAACGGTGACGGCGGTTTTACCGGGATTTCCGGTAATTACAATACCGTACCATTCACCACGACCTATACTTATACCACCAGTGCCCATTGGGTGGACTACGATCAGGATAACGATTTAGACCTGTTTATTACCAATGGCAGCGGAACCACCGGCGCCAACTGGCTTTACCGCAACGAAAGCACCACCGATACCACCCGGTTTGTCCTGGTCAACGCGGGTCTTTTCGCCGATACCGGCGGCTATTCCACGGCCCAGGCCTGGGGTGATTACGACAATGACGGTGATCTGGATCTGTTCATTGCCAATAGCAGTACGGATACCAGCCATACCGGTAATTTCCTCTATCGAAATAATGGTGACGGTACTTTTACCAGGATTACGCAGGGCGCCCTGGTAACCGATCGGGAAAACAGTCTGTCCTGCGCCTGGGGCGATGTGGACAGCGACGGCCGGCTCGATCTGTTCGTGGGGAATTCCAGCAACAATGCGATGTACCACAATAACGGCGACGGAACTTTTACCCGCCTACACCCCGGCCAGCCGGACTTTGTCATCGGATCGGTGGTGACGGATGCGGGTCAGACCCGAGCCGCCGCTTTTGCCGATTTTAACACGGACGGAGACCCGGATTTATTCGTGGCCAACTACGGGGATCTGAACTCGCTCTATCGCCACGCCGCAACGGATAACAGGTGGTTAACCGTCAGGGGCCGCGGCATGCGTGCGAACTATTTTGCCGATGGCTCCCGGGTCAGAGTCAAAGCTACGATAAATGGTGAATCCGTCTGGCAAACGCGTGAGATCACCAGCCAGTCCGGTAGTAATAACAGCCGCGGCCTGGAAGCCTGGTTCGGATTGGGAAATGCCGCCCAGGCGGATTCGGTCATACTCATTTTTCCCAACGGCGCCCGGAGCATTGTCACCGCGGTGGCCACCAACCAGGTCATTACCCTGGATGAGCCGGCGCCGCCGGTTGCCGCTTTTGGAATGGACCGCAGTTTCGGCGCGCCGCCCCTCGTGGTTCAGTTCAGCGACAGCTCAATCGGTGTTGATGCTGAAATCGTGGCCTGGTATTGGGATTTCGGTGATGATCAGGTGAGTGTCAGTCAAAATCCGTCCCATACGTATAGTTCCGAGGGAACTTATACGGTGCGGCTCACGGTGACGGATGCGAACGGGACGCCCGGCACGGTGCAAAAAACGATTGATGTCAGCTATTTCACCAAGATCACAACCGGCGATCTCGCGGCACTGACGAGTTACAGCGCTAGTGCCAGTTGGGGTGATTATGATAATGACGGTGATGACGATATTTTCGTTGCTAACTACTACTCCAGTGTTAACTGGCTCTTGCGGAATGATAACGGCACGTTTCATAACGTGGATGAAGCACCCCTTAACCAATTAACCCGGCAAACCCGTAGCGGGCATTGGGGTGACGCGAATAACGATGGTAATTTAGACTTGTTGGTGCTGGATCAAGGGATGCCGCTCTCATTTTACATCAACGAGGGCGATGGCACATTCGCGGTACCGTCCATCGAGCAGATTTACGTAAGCGATCCTTCTGACGCCGTCTGGGCGGATTATGACCGGGACGGCGATCTGGATCTGCTGGTTGTGCCGATGGGTGGTTATCCCAAACTATTCCAGGCAACAGACCCGGCTAACTATGGTTTTCAGGATATGACCGCATCCAACCTGGTCCAGATGTATCGGAATTATACTTCGAGTAAATTTGTGGATTACGACCGGGATGGTGACCCGGATTGCTTTTTAACCACCTCCAGCGGAGGGAATTATCTCTACATCAATCTCGGTAATGGGACATTTTCGGTACCGAGTCAACCGTTGAATGCTGATTACCTGAATACCTATGGCCAGGCCTGGGGTGATTACGATAATGACGGGGATTTGGATCTCTATCTCGCTAACTATGGTTCTACGAATACCTTCTATCGCAATGACGGTAGTTCGTTTTCTAAAATTTCCTCTTCTGAAATCCTTACCGGTAATACTTATAGCTCCTCAGCCAGTTGGGTGGATATCAATAACGACGGCTGGCTTGATCTATATGTCTCCAATTACGGCCAAAATGATGATTATTATGAAAATAACGGTGACGGCACCTTTACCCGAAATACAACACTGACCATTCTCGCGGATGGTTTCTACAGCTTCCAGGCCGTATTTGCGGACTATGATGGGAATGGCTCGCTGGACGTGTTCTTCCCCACCTATCAAAACGGCGCCGCCAATGTACTCAACCGGAATAATGGGAATTCCAATCACTGGACCGGGATTCGGCTGCGCGGGCGCGCGAGCAATAAATTCGGGCTGAACGCCAAGGTTCGCCTTAAAGCTAAGTTGGACGGCGTAAATCCCCGTTGGCAATTGCGGGAAGTGGGTGCTGACATGGGTGGCTACGGTGAAAATTCACTAACAGCCCATTTCGGACTGGGTTCGGCCGTGGCAATCGACAGTCTGCAGGTTCAATGGCCCGGCGGAGTGGTGCAGAATTATTCTCAGATTCCCGCCGATCAAAACCTGACAGTAATGGAATCCAGCGGCCCGCCACCGGAGCTGGTCGCCACGATCCCCAACCTGACCAACATCGTGGTTGGCTCGGGCCAAACCGCTGTGCGTGACCTGCAATTGAAAAATATCGGGAGCGGCAGCCTGATCTATCAATTCACCAGCAGTGCTGCCTGGTTGAGCACCTCGACGGACTCCGGGTCCATTCTCCCGGGCGACAGTACAACCATTTCCATTATTATACTCCCTTCCTCCGAAAGTGGATCCCATACCGCTCAACTCACCCTCATGACCAACGACCTGGATGAGGCTACCATTCAGATTCCGGTCACGGTGCTGGTGACGAGCTTTGCCGCTTATTTTGAAGCCGAGCCCACCAACGGCCTGGCTCCCCTGACCGTTCAGTTTACCGATCACTCGGTCAGCGTGGATTATAACATCACGCAGTGGAACTGGGATTTTGGCGACAGTACCGGGTCCACCACGCAGAATCCGTCCCACACCTACACGGCGGAAGGAACCTTTGAAGTTCATTTGACCATCACCAATGCCAACAATCAGCAATCCGAGTATGTGGGTGATCCCATCACGGTCACGCCTACCATTGCGGTGGATTTTGAAGCGGACGAAACCCACGGCGGCAACCCCCTCACCGTTCAGTTTTCCGACCGGAGCGTGTTTTACGCCGACACCACCCGCCGCGCCTGGACCTGGGATTTTGGAGATGGTTTCCAGTCGGGACTTCGCAATCCCGGCCATACTTATACCACCGCGGGAACTTACAGTGTCGCGTTGGAAGTGAGTGACGGGGTGAACACCTATTCACTAACCAAGCCGGATTACATCAGCGTGGTGAATTATCCCAATTTTGCTCTGTCGTTATCCGCCCGCGATACCCTCGCTATGGAAATTATTACGAACGACGTCGCTTATGATACGGTGCTGATTTACAATTCGGGCGGGTTGGCTGATCTGCAATTCGGGGTAAGCGAGAGCTTGACCTGGTTATCGGCGAATCCGGCTGCCGGCATCGTTCCGCCGAATGATTCCCTACCCGTGGTCCTCACTTTCAGCTCCACTAATACGGGGGTCTACACCGGCTCTATCCGGTTTTACGGCAACGATGAAAATAGCTCGGCGCTGGATATTCCGGCCGTGATGAATGTAGTGGAATTTCCCTATTTGCCGGAACTGTTCCGGGCCACGTACACTAATGCTGGCAGCGCTATTGATCTAACCTGGCACGATCGTTCCCGCATCGAAGACGGCTACCGGTTGTACAAACAGAATGCCGGCGGTAACTGGAACCTGCTCTGGTCCGGACCCGCTGATGCGACTGGTTATACCGACACCGAGGTTGACACCAATCAGACCTGGCAATACTATGTCACCACTTTCCTGGATTCCCGGGGCGAATCGCCGGAGCGAATCGAGATCACCGTACCCGCTCAACCGCAACTAACCTCGATTACGCGCAGCGGTGATGTGGTTACCCTTACTCCTTCCGGCACCAGTTCAGCCACGAATGGTTTGTTCGCCGAACGCCGTCATAATAATGAAACGCCGGTAATTAGCGGCTATTCCCGGTCGGCCGGCGGTGTTCAGGACACGATCAATTTTGGCTTCGCGGAAACTTTTAGTTACCGGGTGTATGCCTATGGCGGCGATCCCACCGGCAGTTACGGCCAGAGTTGGCCGTCGGCCTGGATGAGCCTGCCACGGGCTTTGCATGGCGACTATACCGGCGACGACCGGGTGGATGTCCGGGATGCGGTCTGGTTTGTAAATGCCTGGCAATCCGATAATCTGGTGAAGGAAACCGGTCCGGTGAGCGGGAGCGCACCAGACTTTACCTTCTCACCGGACGGAAATTTTGACAGCTATGATATGGCCGCTTTCATCGGGATGTATCGCTTCTCGGCGGCAAATACTTCCGGCGCCGGCTTGAGTAAAATGGCCTTGATTAACCCGGAACAACTACGTGTGGAGGCCAATCCGGATGAAAAAGGAATGACCCTCAGAGTTTTCGGCGCTGATTTACCGGCGCTGAAAGCTTTGGTGGTTTGGCTGGCCCGTACACCTAATTCGATAAGTTTGACATCCCAACGGGCGCCGGTATTTCCCGCGGACGCGTTGAAATTGGTAACTGCCGGCGCCAGTCCGATTTCGCTGGCGTGGATTCAGTTCGAGGGAAGCCTAAGCGTGGAGGCCGGTGAGCCGCTGTTAGCGGAAATCCGGCTGGATCATATCAAGGGTGGCGCCTACCGGTCGGACCTCGTGGCCACGGTAGCGGCCCTGGATGACCGGGCGGAATATATCGCGCTTAATCGCGCATCAATCTCGCACGTATTTACGCCGGACGAGTTAGTGGTCGAAGCACCCTATCCCAACCCGTTTAATCCAACCGTGCGTATTAAATACGGGCTCCCTGAAACAGGCACTGTCAAGGTGAAAATATTTGATATCCGGGGGCGCGAGGTCACAACCCTGGTGCAACAAACCCAGGCTTCCGGCTGGCATTCAGCGGCATGGCCGGGTAAAGATCAATACGGTCGTTCGGTGGGCGCCGGCCTGTACTTCGTGAGAATCGAAGCGGCGCACGCGAGCAAAATAAAGAAAATAGTTTTGATGAAATAGGAGGAATTCAAGCGGGCCGCTCGTTTCGGATCGGCCGGCTCAAATGCTATTTGACAGTGAAGTAACGCCAGTCTGATTCTGACCCGGTATGCTCTATAGCGCCATCGTAATCGGCCTGCATATCGATCCGCCACTGGTAAATGTGACCTGATTCCAATTTGATCCAGGTTGAGTCACCATTTTCAACATACCAAAAAGGGTGAAAAATCCAGGATTCCCTCCCACCGGTATAGTTCGTAGGCTGGAACCAGATGCGGATTACCAGGGTTTGCGCCGCCAGATCTAATATGGTGAGCGCGTAGTCTTCCATGGCGGCGCTATAAGAGTAGCTCCAGGATAATTCGGGATTAAAATCAACCGAATCCGTGGTGGTCTGTGGCAGCATCGAGGCCGAGCTTATTTGAATGAGAAGCTTATAGTTCAGTGTATCCGATGGATCGCTTAAATTTCCACCGGTGTCCCGGGCCCGTAGATAATAATCATAGCGTTCATTGACACTCACGGAATCATCCCGATACTCGGTGTGAGCTATAAACGGATTATCAAGGGCAATATAAGCCACGCGGTAAAACTTCCGGAGCGTATCGGATTCCGCCAGGCGATACAAAGCGTATCCGTCGATATCGGTCTCCGGATTCGGATACCATTCTAAAAAAATGATATTGCCGGGTTCGGCATCAATACCGGTTTCGGGCCAAATCTCCACGGCGGATTTGGGAATCCATTCCGGTTTGGACGGCGGAAACGGATCTTCAATTTCTTTACCACAGGCTGTGAGGAGAATCATGCAAAAAACGAATAACAGCAAGAAACGATATCTTTGGTGAGCCTGGATCATGGTAGGTTTGAATATAATCCCAAACCCGGGCGAGCCCAATTCAGAAGCCGATCGTTTCGGCTCGATCCAATCCAGGCGTTACGGACCTGAAGGTGCAACAATTGGGTATCGGCGTTGCCAGTATTAGTGGATGTTTCAACTCCCGGGAGGGAGCTAACCACCTGATTAATTGGGGATTCGATGAGTTACATGGCATTTTATTCAAAAATAATTAAAACCCTGAGCCTGTCCATGCTGATCGGCCTGCTGGGAAGCTGTGGACCGCAACCGGCCACCACGCCCGATCAATCGACAATTCCGGTCCAGCCGGCCATTCCGCCTCTCCCCGCGGATTGGACCGAAGCCCGGGGCGCCAGCCGGGAGGATGCCTGGAATCAACTAATTGGGTCCGTGGGCCAGGTGTATCGCGGTGTTAGCCAGATTCAAAACCTGGTAGAGGAATCCAGCTTAAACGAATTTAAGGAATACACCCGGAGTCAGGCGGAAGGCCGCACCGAATCCGTAGGCTATTTGGAGCACGTCCAGGAATATAAAGACGGCGCCGCGGTAATATTACGGGTCCCCCAGCGCGAGTTGACCCGGCTGGGCCTTGCCAAATCGATCAATTCAACCTATTTCGGGACCACGGAAGATCCACGCATCATTCAGGAGATTTACACCAAGCTGTATTTTATTAATGCCCCCCGGCGCTTTGAACCCATTCTAACCAGCCGCTTTTGGGGTGGTGCTAAAGCATTTTACCTCGACGATTTGAAGGAATTCGTATTCTGGAATCAGGGTGGCAATATTGATCGGGTCTATACGATTTTGCAGGTCCTGAGTCAGGATCAATACGCGGTAAAGCGCTCCCGGGACCGAATCCTCACATTTGCCGGCATTCCCGTTTCGGATAATGCTTTTACTCTGCTGCGCAATGCCCTGGCCGCGTATAACCAAAGCGGTTATGTAACATTAGGATTACTGGAGGCTTACCGTTCAGATATCCTGGGTCTGGATTTGATACGCCAGAATGCCTTGGACAGTGAGATCCGGCGGCTTCAGGGAGTCCTGGCTACCAATGTTCCGTCCCAGATTCAGGCTTTACGCCAAACCAGATCTCAGCTCCCGGCCTATCTGGCGCCCCTGGGTTTGGACGCAAAAACCTTGAATGCCCTGGTCAACCTCTGGAATACAGCCTTGGTGGTGAAGGTTGAGCCGAATCGAATCGATTTATTTAAAGGGCATTTAAAGCTGTCCAATTTACCCGAAAGGCAAGGCCAAATTCTACCCTTAGCCATTGACAAGCAAACCGGTAATGACGCCGCGATCCAATTCGATGGTCATTCTTTGACCAATTTTTCGGTCTTGGGAAAACAATATCTGCGTCTCTTAATCGATGTGGATCAATACCTTCAGTCAACCCGCCACACCCGGCCCGGGCAGTATCTGTACCTGAATGCTCTGGCGCCGAGCCAGACCCTGGAATACACCACCACGCTTCCCCTGGAAGCAAAGGGTGACAATCGTTTCAATCTGGATCTCAGCACTGACGATCAGGATTTAATTATTCGGATAACTGGTGTAACCAGGCTGAATCAAGGCTATCACTATTATTTCTGCAACCTCCTGACAGCCGGCGCCGACCGGGGCAAAATCGAGTTATTACCCTTCCGAAATAGTCAGGGCTTACCCCTGACCGAAGCCAATTGGCGGAACGGGTTCAGAACGCCCAAATCCGGGATGCAGGGACACTGGGATTTTATCATGCTTGCTTCGAAAACCGCCCTGAATTTACCGGATGATCACATGGTTGAGCCCGCTGAAGATTTTGCGCGCCGGATCGCGGGTCAATTCTATACCTATTCAACCGCATCCATTCAGGTGAATTGAAATGATTGCTAATTTGACAAAGCGTTCCAGGGTCGTGCTGACGGGACTATTGAGCCTGTTAATGGTTAGCCAGACAGCTATTGCCCTGGATGAGCTTCCGCGGCGCCGGGTCCTGATCATCGACAATTGGAACTACTCTGAAGATGTGCTGGGAAAACTGGAAGTGTCTCGTTTCACCTCGGAAAAAATACGAACGCTGGAGCGTATTTTTAATGCCCCGGTAACGGTTTTTGCCCAGGGTGGCCCTAACTATACGATCGGCAAAGCCGACGTCATCACCAAGATCAGCTCGTTTTTAGATGCCTTTGACTCACGGGAAAATGGGCTGGCCTACATATATATCCACGCCCACGGCGGCAAATTTGGCCCCGCCGGTGAGGAACAGGCCAGCCTGTACTCGGAAGCGGCCCGCCTGGAGCAAGATGGACATTTTACTCGCGGTGAGACCATCCTGGAGGAAGACATTGCCCGGGTCATTCAAAACGCGAAAAATGATAATAGCCGGCTCAAGATATTTTTATTTATCGATGCCTGCAGTCAGGCTAAGACCGAGAAAAAAAAGACCATGTCGGATCGCCAATTCCGCTGGGCAGCGGTCTCGAAACAACAGTCCAAGCAGCAAAAATTAACTTATCGTAATACGGCCGACCTGACCATGTTCGCCGGTTTGGGATCCGTTCGGGAAGAAGATAATATCTACTCCCAGTTAGTTGCTCGATTTATGTCCGGCCATTTGAAACAACGGCTCAGCGTATCCGATTTTAAAAGGGCTGCAAAATCGGATTTCATCTATTTCGGAACCCAGATTTCGGATGTCATTTTCCGCGAAACCAAAGCCGCACTCCAATTTGATGGTTTTTCAGCCGGCGCCCTGGTCCAGGAAAGCACATTACCTGTTTTCCTGCACCAACCCAATATCGTTCCGGCGGCAACCTACTCATTTACAATCCGTGAGGACCGGGGGAACTATACCGAGGATTATTATTTACGCCGAACGCTAAAACCAGGGCTTAACTATCTGTTCACGCCGGATTCCGGCACTCAGGTCAAAGGTCGTTTGGTCCTGCGCTTTCCGGCCAATACCGGCTTTCAGGATGGCGCCCTGCTGGCTTTTAGCATTGATGGCGACCAGTACAACGCGGCCTATGACGGCACGCAAAAGGGCTTTGTGAGTAAGCTGCTGCCGGGTGACTATGGTCTGATTAACTACCAGGATCAGGTGGTGGCGCAACACTTCAGCATTTCATCCAATTCCGTCCGCTCTTTTACCCTGAAAACACCGGTCAGGGCCAGGGATGTTTACATTCCCTCAGCGGTTGATCTGAACTTTCTCAAGAAAAGCCAATTCGATTACATCACCCAACTCTATTTCCCCAATCAATTGATCATTGATAATGACGGTTTTCTCTATAATGACCGGCAGGTGCAATATTTTGTTGGAAATGTCGACGGTAATTTCTTCTCTCATTTGAAATATGCCAATGGCCGGCTGTATGGCCTGGAGGATCGTTGGCTCAATATCACCGGTGATGATACCACTCTGACCATTACTTTTCCCGAGGCGATCAAGGACTTTAGCGTCATTTCCAATGGAGGCGGTTATGCCCTGGCCCGGGCCGGCAAATTGTATGAATTCTCCCATGCCGGCGACATCTCCGAAACGGATTTAAAACTCGATGGAACGCCCCGTAATCTGCTGCGGGTAGGTAACCAAATCGTCATCATTGTCAATGATCAATACAACCGCTACAACGCTTATCGCTACAGCTATCAGGAGGGAAAGTTAACTGAGTTCCGCCTGGAAGGCGTTGTATCCGAGGTTTACCAACTCAATGAACCCTATATCGCCTTGGTTTATCGAGACCGCATCCGGATACTCGATCTAGCCCGGGGACGCGAACTACCGCTTGTGCCGGCATTATCCCAGCATCCAAATTTCCTCTACCACCGGGATCAAGCATTATACATGGATTTCAACGGCCACCTGTTTCAGGTCACGGTCCGGGACAGTCAGCCGCAACAGACCATGATCATCCGGAATTTTCCGCAAAATGTGGATCCCAATAATACGATCGTTTTCGGCCACGCACTCATTACCCTGAAAAAATCGCGTAACGGCAGTGCCGTGGAGGTGGTTTCAGATGAGGGCCAAACCGATTACGAATTGAATGATGCTGTTAATCGCATGTATTTGTACGGTCAACAGATCTATTTTACCAGCGATCAGGTCTTACTTACCTACGCCATCGCTGAACGGCAAATGAAGTGATGGAAGGCTCTCCAATGGACTGTAAAAAGTATTTTTCCGCGTCAATTCACTCTCAAGGGGATCATTCCATGAAACTGAAGCAAAGGTTGCGTGATTCACACAAAACCGTGCTGGGGATCGGTCTGGGACTGATTTTCGTACTCCCCAGTTACGGGGCAACTTTTTCACTGGAACCGGTTAACACCGTCTGGTCATTTGAGCAGGGTAAACAGGTTTACATTCTCCAACAATCCGAATTAAACGCCGGTAACAGGTTGGCGCTGGATGCCCGCATTCCCATTCATAGGCTGGCTTTTGGTAAACTGCGTCTAATCGATGGCGCTGGCGAGCAACTGGTTGATTCCTATCAATATGGGCAACCCAGTCCGTGCCAAATGGAGTCCATCACCCTGAGTGCCGCGAACCGCCTGGATTACTTCGAAAAAACCACCGATCGCTATGAACTGCCCGGCGTAAGTCCGGACGGGCAATACGTGACCGTCAATAAATTCAACCGGCTGCAAAAAATCCTGGCGGTTCTGGATCGTTCCGGCGGCGATCATCTGTTACACCCCTTGCTGGAGCGTGGTGGAAGCGATAATGTCTTTAGCAATACCGGCAACAAGGGCGAATACTACGAACGGGACATTGCTTGGCTCACCGGAGAAAACCAGCCCCGGGTATTGTTTGTATCCAACGGGCAAATTATGGTGGGCGATCCCCGGGGCAATCAATTCAAGGCTTCGCCGGCGCCCTTCACTTATGCCGGCATTCCGTTTATGCCGGAATGGCGCAGCCGCCGGGAGATTGTCTGGACGGAGAAAAATGCCGTCAAGGTTGGAAATCTGGAATCGGGCCGGGTCAAATCCTTCAGCCGGGCGGATTATGAGTCCTTACCGCGGATTGATGTGAATAAAGCCGACCCGGACCTGATAGCGTATGTCGCCCGGAAAGACGGTAACTCCCAAATCGGCATCCTCAATCTGGCCACAGGCGTTTTCACGGCTCTGGCCGGCGGTGCCGACGCGGAAGCCTTCAACGCCGCCTGGTCCCCCAATGGATACGAAATCGCGTATGTTTTGCTGGATAGCCGGGCCCGCTTGCGTACGCTAAAGTTGTATGATATTCGGACCGGCCAGAGCCGGCAGTTGAGCAACGAAAATTTTACCCTGACCCGGGAAAGCAATCCCACTTTTTATCCGGATGGTTCAGCCGTGTTCTATGTGGGTGAGGATGAATACGGATTGTCCAAACTGTTGTATTCCGATGTTTCCCAAACCAACCAATCCCGAATTGTATCGGTAAAATTTGGTGATCGGGATGTGCAATCGGTTCAGGGGGTGGCGTTTTTTCCCAATCGCCTGGAGGAAATGTCCATAAGCTCAAAGGGACTCCGGGTTTACCTGATCGCCCAATCCATTGCGCGCCCGGAACTCTACGAAATTGAACTGCCGCGGGCAACATTCAATGCCACCGGCATCAGCTTGAAACTACCAAAAGCCGCGGATAATAATTACATCGCCAGCCCCCGGGCCGTTGCCGGAGTGGAATCCGCCCGGCTGGATTTTGAAAAGCGCTACCGGCAGGCAAAATCCGAATTGGATATCGTTCTGGGGCAGGCAAAAGAATTCACCCAGGCGCCCGCGGTTACCCTGAGTTATCCCGCTAACCTCACCTTCGGATGCGCTCAAAATGACGTTCAAAACGTAAAGGCTGCTCAAGCCCGGTTTGCATCCCAATTGGCAGACCAATTGAGCACGGAGTTTACCAACTTTCGGTCAACCGCGAATCAGGCGTTACAGGACCTGGATCGTATCAAACGCGCTGACATTCGAAAAGACCCGGCCCTCACCCCGGATAAGGTTTTTAGTGAGTGGCGGGCAGTGTTAAAAATCCCGGAGAATAAACGTTCACAAGCCCGGCAAAAGCTGGAACAGCAAGCGCGAGCCTGGCGGCAAGCATTACAAAAAGCCCAAAGCCGGGACCGGGCTTTTACTACTTTTTTACGGCAGCAACAGGGAAACCTCAAAACCTGGGCTGCCAGGTTGAACCAAACCGCCGGATCGGCAGCACGGAAGTTTGGTGCGAATTATCCCCGGACGGATCGGATGCCCCCGGCATTTCAACCGGCCTATCAACGCCTTCAAAAGGCGGTAAGCCAAGCACTCGCTGATATCAACGCCGCCCGGGAGCGCGGGATCACTGCCATAAATTCATTCGCGTCCAGTGCGGATTGCAACTACCAGCAAGCTTTTCAGTTGCTCCGGTCCGGCGTGAACCGCGATCTGGATGATATGGGGGTCCTCTCAAAAACCTTGGAAGGATATCAGGCTGTGTGGAATGGTTATGTTAAAACCATGGACGGCATTATCACCGATTGGAATAAGCTGAAAGGTTACCTGACCCGGGGTGATGAAAATGTCCTCAACCAACGCTTGCCCACGATTAATACCAGCGCGGAGCAATTGCGGGCGATGACAACCTTGAAACAATACTATGTAAAAGATACCGCCCAGCTCCGGAAGATTGTCCGGTTTATGGATGTCATGGAGAAAAACCGCTGGCCGGACCCAGCGGATGCCATATCCATTCGCGCGCTGCAGGAAGCCGGTTCTCTCGCTGCCGGTAAAGGCGATGACTGGATCGAACGTGCCCGTAACGGCGTGGTTATCGAGTACGTAAAAGGCAAGTATTTTCCTCACGGCCAATCGATTGACCCTAAATCCAAGGATTTAAAAAAGGTGCGTGCCTATATCCGGAATATGGGAAAAAAGGGGCAAACAGTCACCCGCGACTTTGGTAAAATGGTGAAGGCCTGGGATGCTTTCGAAGCAACCAAACCTTAAAACGGCGGACAACCTGATGCGCACAATGTTCAGTGATCGATGGAACCTGATACTTAGCCTGGTGGCACTACTTTGGTCCGTCTCAATGATTAGGGCTGATTCGGAGGCGAATGGTGTCAGTATCAGCTTTATCCGGGAAAATCGCGCTGTATTGGAAAATATCAAAGCAGTGGAAGCCAAGGACCGGCTTTATCGGATTTCGCTCCAATCCCGGATTGACAGCACCCGGGATCCGGTGCAAAAAGTCATCTGGCAAATCATTGGCAGCTTCGCCGGGAATGATTATCGACACGGTTGCACTGCTGCCATCTCCCAGCTGACCCAGGCCCGGGAACTGGTGGCCGGCTTGGATTTGTCTCAACGGAAAGCCGTGATTCAGGTATTGGAAAATCCGGAGTTTATCGATTTTAAGGTGGCCACCCGGCTCCCCATGGGATACAACGCCTACGCGCTTAAAAAATTGGCGAAGGGCGGTGCGGACTCCCTTGCAATGGCGGATCAACTGCACGGGTGGAGTGATTACTACAGTGCCTTATTATCACTCCTGTATGATTTGTCTCAACCCCTGGATTTGTGTGGGGTCTGTGCCACTTGCATCAATTGCCCGCTGTACAAATTCAAAGTTGTCTTTTTTAATTATAAAGCGCTTCTGAATCAGGACGAATTTTACCAGAAATTGGATTTTATCAAATCAGCCGCCATTCGGGTCCGGAAGATGGCGCGCAGCATAGAGAGACGCTATGATTTACAATAATTACCGGGGTGTTTTAGGGGCGTTAAAAACACATCTCGTGGCGACAATATTTTTAGGGTTAATGATTTTTACCGGAAATTCGCGGGCCCAGAATTTAATCGATATGCAATTGGGGCTAACATCGGTTCCCGAGACCATGAATCCATTTTTTGCCTATGATGCCGAATCGGAACAATTGGTGGCCATGCTCTATTTGAGTCTGTACACCTACAACGAAAATTTGAGTTTAAAAGCGGAATTGGCGGCTAGAGAGGTTCAGGAACTGGCGCCGTCCTTCGATGGCGTGAATTACTCGGTCGTGATTCCCATCAAGCGTAATATTCAATGGCTCTGGCCCGGCGGCGGCACCACCGATATTCGTCCGGAGGACATTGTTACCACCTTTGAAGTGCTAAAGAAAAACAAGGAAATTGCCTATCGCCGGGTTATCGAAAACATCAAATCAATCACGGTTTACAGCAACAGCGAAAATGCCATCAAGTTGACCTGGGAACCCAACAAAGCGAGCTATGATAACCTGGATTTCATGATTTTACCCGAGCGAATCCTGAAACGCTATGTGGACCGGATGACCAATGTTCTGTTGCCGGGACAATTCGGCAATTTACAGCAGGCGTTTAATATCGACAGCTATGGGGGCGCTCAAGCCTACAAGCTTAAGAGCTACGAGCGGGACGGACGGCTGATTGAATTAGAAGCGGCCCGGGGATATTCCCTCGATGGGAAGCCGCTGATTGTCTCACCCATCACCTTAGCGACCTATGCCAATCCACAGCAACGCTGGCGGGATCTGAATGACGGGTTAATCAATTTTGTTATCGATTTGGAACCCTCCCGCCTGGCGGAAACCCGCCAAAATGTGATCGATAATGAATCCAATGTAAATTCGCCGGTAGTAGCCGAGGCAGTTAATACACCCACCGTCACGGCGCTCCTATTCAATTACCGCGGTCCCAATAAGTCGTTTATCAACAACATCAATAACCGGCGGGCACTGGCGAACATTATCAATACCCGGGTCCAAGCCGAGATATTCAAAATCGCCTATGCCTATGAAATGACCTACAATTTTGCCCGAATCGACCTCAAGGGGCCCTTTGTTTCCATGGGTGAAACCAGTTTTGAATCCAGTGAATACAACCGCGTGCGGGCTTTGCGTCCACCCCGCAAGCCTTTGAAACTCATGTACCTGGCGTATTCGTTGAGTTCACCCGGGGTGAGCGTTGCCAACCAGATCGCACAACAATTCCGGGATAATGGCGTGGATTGTGAAACCACCCATTATCAAAACAAGCGAAAATTCTACGAAGACCTTTCCAGAATTGATTCTTATGACCTGGTCCTGTATGAGTGGAATGCCTCGACCCGGCCCGACATTTCCATGTGGGATAAAGGCAATTTCATGAATTATACCTACAGCCGTTCTAACTACAGAGACTTTTACGACCTCATTGGGTTGCTGAATAGCGGACAGAGTAACGATTATGCCACCTTCCAACGGTTTCTGTACCAGGACTGTGCGGCGATTTTTCTGTGGAATCGCGATTACATCATCGCTTACAACGATGGCGTAAAAAACAAGCAGTACCAAAAAGTTGTCATGGAAAAAGATCCGGCTCAGTTCACCCGCGGACTGAAATACTGGCGATGGAAATAAAATCCACCGTCCGCCTCCTGTTTTATGTGGTGTTAGTCGTGTTGGGACTGAACACCCTGTATCTGTTTTCTTCAGCCGACGCTGACTTGAGATACGGTTTGCTGACACTTATCGGCTGGCATATCAGCGGCGACAACTGGCTGAACGCTTTGTTGTACACCTGGAATACATTTGCCATGGTGGGGTTGTCGGTGTTCATCGCGTTAGTGTTTACGGCGCTGTGGATCTGGGGTTTTGCCCCCCCCGATGAAGCCGCCGGTGATCAGCAACCCGGTTGGATTCAGCGGTTGGAGTCAGTCCTGCTAATCATTTTGCGTTCACTGCCGCTATTTGTCATTGCAGCCTTTTCCATCAAAGCGGCAACCTATGTCCTGGTAATCACGTTGATTCTCGTGGTGGGCGATGGCAATCTGTCCTATTTCATCAAGTTTTTCAAGGATGAGATTCGCTCCATCTCAAATTCGGATTCCGTCCGTTATGCCCGCATTCAGGGGTATTCCGGCGCTCATATCGCGTTGACTTATGTTTTGCCGCAAATCGTCATCGAGCTGCTGGTGCTGGTGAAATACCGGATCATTGCTTTAGCCAGCGCCACGATCGTACTGGATTACATGTTTAACCGGGTGGATACCTATGGGTACGAAATGTTTATTTTAGCCACGGGAATCGGGTATCACCCGGCGCGCCTGTTTGCTCTAACCTATGTTTCCATGTTTTCCATATTATTACTCGTCGGCGCCATCACCTTAATCGAAGTGCACCGCGATAAGATCATTGTGCGATTCTTGCGATGGGTGACCCGGGGATGAAGCTCCAGCGGACTTTCAACAGCCTCATGATAGGGGTGGTTTTATTATTCATAGTGGGTTTAACGCCATTCTATGCCCCGCGTGTCAAACTGCACTCCCGGGATAATCCGGTTCTGAATCAGGATTGGCGAAATCCTGAAGCAGGCGCAAGCCCCGGCGCGAACAATCCTTTTGCGGAACTGGCCGCCAAAGTGCCGGATAATCGTACAAATTCGCCGGGTACAGCCGTAGCGCGATTAGCAAAATCGGTCAACTTGAATTGGTATAACCTGTCCAAATTAGCGGTGCTGAAAGGGTTGTTCTTTACGCTGTTTATTGGCCTTGGCGCCGGTGCTCTGATCATGCTCGGCGGCATTGTGTTAGGCGTATTTCTCGGAAGTCTCGGCTATGTTCATCACGCCCAACGCAGTGTTGGGCATGTGCATGGCTTTCTCAAAGCCACGGATATTATACCTCGCTATTTTATCGTGATTATCCTGTTTCAGTTTGGCCGAAATTTCCCCGAGGCGTGGAAATTCATAACCTATCTGCTGGTGTTGGCGGTGGTGCAACTACCCGAGGCCGCCCAAATCGTCGAGTTGGAAACGCGTCAGGTTTGTCAGCGCCCGTTTTTCACCATGGCCCTCACCATCGGCGTCACCCTTCGCCGGTTAATTCGCAACTATATTCTGACCCTGTCGCAACCTCGGTATGTCACCCAATTTCTGAAGTATGTTCTCTATACACTATTCGTCGAGTCAGCCTTGTCTTTTCTGCAAATCGGGTTCACCCTGGACAATTTTTTTCGGTATAAAGTTTACAGCCTGGGTTACATCCTGGGACGGCTCCTCCGGGAAAATCTGGATTATTATAATTTTCCCGCGGGATTTCCGGTGGTCCTTATCACGGTCCTGATTTTAATCATTGTGGTGAGTCTGAACACGGTATTGGCGCGCCGGGGTGCGTATGAGTAATCCGATCCTGGAAGTCCGGAATTTTACCACCACGCTGTATCCGGATGTTGGGAATCGCCAAAGCTTTGTGCGCCCCACCAACCGCGATATCAATCTGATCGTACCGGCCCGGAAATGGGTTGCCATTATTGGAGAAACCGGTTGTGGGAAAAGCGTTTTTCTGCAATCGGTGTTGCGCATTCCCCTGCGCGGGCTCAAACCGGATCAACAAACCTTCGGGCATTATAACCAGCGCGGCGATTTGGCGGAATCCAGCGTGGTGAGCTGGAATTTCAAGGGTGAGCAGGTTGAGAATATACTTTCAGCCGAACACCCCCGGGCCGTCTTGGCAGCCGTGCGCCAGCGCCATGTATTCTACATTCCCCAGAACTCCATGTCGGCACTTAATGATTACCATAATCTGGAAATCGAATTGCGCCGCCGGTTGGCATTATCCAAAATGCAGGGTCAAATGAATGGCGACCCAGCCGTGGCAACCCTGTTGGGCCAGGCGCCCATTCCCAACATGCAGCGGCCGGACCTCACCTTTTCAGGGTATAGCGGTGGCATGAAACAGCTAACCTATATTCAACTTCTGAATCTGGTGAAACCGGATTTGGTCGTGTTGGATGAACCTACCACGGCCGTGGATGTTTTAAACGAGCGTTTGTTTTTCAGGCACCTGCGGGAGCATACCCAAAACCGGGACTTCAGCGTTTTGCTCATTACCCACAACATGGATATCATTCGCTCGCATTTCGCCGATGATGATCTGGTGTATGTGATGTACACCGGCGTCATTGTGGAAAAAGGCCCCAAAGCGGAAGTCTTTGCCCATCCCATTCATCCCTACACCCAATCCTTGGTGAAATCATTTCCCAGCCTGGACCGGGAAATGACCATTACGCAACAAAATCTGCTGGCCAATATCGAGTACAACCTCCGTAACCGCAGCAATCTCATTGAAAATCTGACGCTGCTACAGACCATTTTTCAATATGTGGACAGCTTGACCAAAGGTCGGACGCTGCTTACTAACCGAATTGATGCCGCCCTGCGATCACCGGAGCAGGGGCTGGATCAAATTTTAACTGATCTGGCGGATCTGCGAAATGCTTGTGCGGGCCGCAACACCCTGGAAGGTTTGGACGCCCCCCAAAGGTGTCAGGAAATTCGGGACTTTTTAAAAACGCTCCAACAAGAACAAATCCGGCTGAGTGATGATTCCTGCCCCTATTTTAATCAGTGCCCCGTACGTGAGCAGATGTGCCTGCACCTGTCCCGCGTCCGGAACAATTTATTCCGGGATGATGCCAGTCATCAGGCAAAGTGCATTGCCGATGATAAACGAATTTTGTTCCAATCTTTTCAGGCCCAGCGGAGTGAACAGTTTCAGCCAATTTTGCGAGTACGGCAGTT
This sequence comes from uncultured Lentisphaeria bacterium, assembly GCA_964543125.1. Lineage (GTDB taxonomy): Bacteria > Fidelibacterota > UBA8477 > UBA8477 > UBA8477 > CAZIWX01. The sequence continues at coordinate 37,344 of CAZIWX010000011.1, forward strand.
GTCTGTATTGCCTACCGCCCGCTACCAGCATTACCGTAAAACCAAATTGACTTCGGACTTGTTACTGCGCGATATCAACTTATCCATCCGGGAAGGGCAGACGGTTGGCCTGGCCGGTGGCAGTGGACAGGGCAAATCAACGCTGATTAAGACAATCCTCCAGTTTCGCAATGAATATGCCTTTGATGCCGGCATGGGAACGATACGCTATTGGGAACAACCGTTCGAAGCAATCCCGGATTTTCCCCGGCACATCCAATATGTCCCGCAGGTTATTGATGGTGCGTTCCGCCCCGATCAGACAGCGGCTGAAATTCTGTTGGAGACCTACTACCGGGACGAAACCCGTAAACAGCAAATTCAGCAGGTCATCAAGTCAAAACATTATATTGCCGAACGCTGCCTGGTGGATCTGAAAATGGGCTGGAAGGCGCTGAATGATACACCGGTAAAATGGTCGGGTGGTGAAAAACAGCGGTTACTCATTGGACGGGCGCTCATCGCGCTGGGACTTTATGAGAACCGCAACGGCCGGTCCCTCAAGGGTGACCGGTTGCTGATCCTCGATGAGCCCACATCTTCGGTGGATGTGTTGGTCCAGGCCGAAATATTGAACCTCCTGAATGAATTTGAACAACGATTCGAATTCAGCTATCTCATCGTTAGTCACAACCTTGCCTTATTACGGAATCTATGTGATATTATTTACGTTATCTATGGCGGAGAAATTGTTGAGAAAATCCGCTATGATCGATTTGATTTGAAGGGTGAGCCCTATACCGGCATGCATCCCTACACGTATGCCTTGTTTGCCGGACAGGACCCGCATCCGCTGGAGCCGCCCCATGCCGACTACTGCGTTTTTTACAATAATTGTCAACTAAAAGGACTCGCAAATGAGAAATGTCAACCTAAACAGCGGATCGATGATGCTCTGGAGGCGTCGATCGCTTGTTGGCGTGCTACTGACGCTTAGTGTCGTTGGGCTGGGGGGGTGTCAGGCCGGCCAGGCTAAGTTAAATATGACCGGTTTTTCGGTGGCGGGCTTTCAATGGCAGCAGGCGCATGACCATTTTCGCGATTTCCTCGTGGCGGAAGTTGCCGCCGTAATCCCCACCTCGAATTTTGATGCGATTGCCCGGCTCAAAGTTCGGTTGATCCTGAACCGGGGAACCATCGCGAAATTGGATCCCACCAAGACTCAGCGTACGTTTTATATTGGGCAAAAGAAAGGCAAATGGGTATTTGAACGGGAACAAATCCAACCCGCAATTGCCGTCAACGGTCATACTCTGACCCAGGGTGATCTGATAATGCTCTATTTTTTAGGCGATGCACCCTTCCCCGGCGGAGAAGGCCTGGAAATTGAATTTGCAAAATAGCGCAATCAAAATAATGAATCAACTGGTACATGAACGACCCGGTCCCTGGCTGACCGGGGGAAGGATAGCGGGATGCGAATGACCATCCGGTGGCTTGTGATCCTGGTGGGAATGATTTCCCTGACTTGGGCCCAAACCAATATTAAGGTGACCTGCGATGTCCGTCAGGCGGAATTTTACTATGTTGCAACCACGGCCGGCGCCATCAATTATCTGGAGCAAAATGGTTTGCGGAATTTCCTGGAATCGCAACGCGGGAAGCTGAAAGGGCCGTTCATCTTTGATTCCGAAATTGCCCTGGCCAATGTGGGCGGGCCGGATGAAACCCATTTCTTTGTGCTGTTGCGCAAAAAGGGATACCGCGACTACTACCAAGTCTATCCCGTTCAGCCAACGATCGGCATCACCTGGCACTCCAAACGCGGACCGTTTTATTATCCCTTCACACCGGTTTATGGCATTCCCACCCTGTTTGTCCCTTTCGGGACACCCCAATTCGTTCAGGATAAACCGGGCCGGGGTAAATTTCATCTGTGGACGCAAATGCTGACGGCCACGGCCGCCACGGCCGGGAATTTCCTGGCGGAAAAAGCTTATCAGGATCATTTGGATGCCCGAACACGGTCATTGAACGGAAATTTGGATACTGAAGCCAGAATAGCTGCCGCCCATGCTGATAACCGGTATATCGACGATTACAATAAGTATGCCCGGGTTGCCCAATATTCATTCGCGGCCTTTGGTGCTCTGTACACCTGGCAGGTCATGGAAGGCTTATTTGTCACACCCGGCGTCAACAGTCCCAATTGGGAAAATCCCAAACCCCTGTTTTCCGCGGGAGTGAGCGCCACGGGCGCACCCATGCTGGCTGCCGGATTACAAATCAAATTTTAAAGGATTGAGCAATGCTTAAGCGAAAGTCAATTGGAAACCGGCAACAATACCTGGTGGTTGCCGGCTTTGTTCTGTTAGCCGCCTGCTCCAATATTTTTCAGCCCAAAGATCTGAGCGATCATTACAACCCCATGGATCCGGACCATTATTCACCACCGGTCATTACGCTGCCCGGAATTCCGGAAGACGGCGGAATCATGACCACCCGTAAAATTCCGTTTGCATTTACAGGCGATTGGGTGTCGTTAACACAATACCGCTGGCGGTTCGGCTTGACGGAAAATGAATCCGCCTGGAGCAATTGGGCACTGGGAGGGACCCGGGTGGATACTTCAGGCCGGTATAATGGCGTGCTGGATTCACTTTATCTCGATGAGACCTATGCTAATGAAACTTTCCTAGTGGAGATTCAGGCTAAGTATATCAACGAGGACGCACCATCAGACTCGCTTACCCGGACCTTCACCGTGGATGCGATTCAAACCCCGGCGGCGGTCATTCGGCCCCAGACGATATTTACGCATCCGGGAGAGGAATTTAGTTTCGAGCTGTGTTTTGACAGCATGCCGGCTTGGACGGCCGCGCAGCTCAGGCTCAATTATGATACGACTTTTGTGGCCATCACGGAGGTCGATACCCTGTCCGGATCAAATACACTGGTGGTTTATAATCTGGGTAATATTACGGTCGAGCTGAATGTGGGAAATTATGGCGACGCCGATCCCCGGGTCCTGAAATTTCACGGGCAAGCGAGTACAATTCCGGGCATAACCGCTCTGCAAATGACCCATACCCGATTTATGGATGGCCCCACGCCCGGCGATACGCTTCATGTCTCAAAAACCAGAACAAACATTATCATTCAACCTGCCGAATAGGGTTGCGGATCCCAACCAAAGAAAGATATTCTCTAACATGAAAATCCAGGTTACCCAGCTTAATTATTTTTTGCGCTGTCTGCTGCGCTACGGTCTGGCCTTGTTTGCTTTTCAGTTCGTTTTGGCTCAGGCCGGTGAACAGATTGAAATAGTGATCTATGGCAGTGACGGGTCACGGTTGACCAATCTTAAACCGAACGAATTCGAATTGGTGGCGCCCCGAAAAAACAATCGCCGCTTTAGAATTCTTGCCGATGATGCGGGGAAATTATTTGTCCGGGCCAGGGAATTGCGAGCCACACTGGAGTCCGGTGATCAGATTCAACTACACTATATTGGGAAGAACCTGCAATATCGCTACGGTAATTCCGGTATGGTCTCGTACTTTGATGACCTGGATTATCTGGAATTTGAAGTCTCGCTGTTATCCTCCCTGCGGATTCAGTTAACTAATTTTTCACCCCTCCAGGTCGATCCGGCCACCGATATCGTGCGCTATGGAACCGAAGAAAATATTGCTATTGATGCGAAGAACGGTTTTTTCGTGTTTGTTACCGGCGCCGGGAAACAGGAATTACAACTCAAGCTCAAGGGCTTTCAGGAAATCAGACTTGACATCAATGAAGAGGCTTTTACCACCAATCCGGAGCTGAAGCGGGAAGTGAGCATCATGCTGATTCCGGAGAAAAATTATCAGTCGTACTTCCGGGGTATGTATCTCATGGAACTGGGGTATTTTAAAGACGCCGAGCAGGTCTTTACCGAGGCGTTGGGTATTGGAACCGATTATTCATTCAGTGAGTGGCTGTATCCCAACTTTTTTATTCAGTATTGCCGGTATAGCGCCGGCGAACAGGTGGATTTTAATCGCATTCTGCAAATCGGCACTCAGGCTAAGCTCAATGATCCGCTCATGGCGGCTCAGGTATACTATTTCCTTTACCAGGCCTATGGAAAGGCCAGCCTGCCCGGCATTCAATCGGCTGAAGAATTGGTGCGGGCCGCCAAACAGGCTTTGGATGAGGAACAGCTCATATTCGGAGATCAACGATTTTATTACTTCAAGATCGGTAGCCGCTTGATCGATGACATTCAGATTGCCGCCGGTGAAAAAAAAAACTGAACCTTAACCCGGGCGGACCGATCCTGCCGGCGCCCGCGCTTGATACAATCCGTGTTGATTCCCCTAAAACAGCTCAAAATTTACCTGCTCCACCTGTTGTAGCTGAAAAGCCGGCTTATAACCCGTCAATGAACTGGTCCGGTGCGGCGATTCTGCAAAACGAGCAGTTGATTACACCCACCCGCCAAGTGGTCAATCCGGCGAGTTGGGTTGGCGCCGTCAAACTCCGGCCGGCCTTTCAATTCGGGTTATCAAACTACCGAACAAGTTTAAATAATTATTACACTTACCTCTATTCACCGCCCGATACCGTCGTGTTGCCGGTATTAATTGACAGCACCACCGTGGATACGGTCCAACAGCTCTTCGGTAATGGCCAGATTGCTTTCAAATTTGGCATCCTGGCATTCAATTTAGGCTATTTTCAATCGCAATTGAAGGATGAGGATATCACTAATGCCCAAGAACTCAGCTTTCGCCACCCCCTGTTGACTCGTTCAAGGGAAATCCACAAACTCTGGAGCGCGGGCGTGGCCATGAATTTAATGCCCGGTTTGTCGGTCGGACTGAATTACAATTCGCAACATTACGACGTAACCACCGAAACCCGCAATGCCTACGATGGTGACCCGGACTGGCATCCCGGGACGGAAGAATCGGCTGATTTTGAAACCTATGACGCCGGTATCGTGATCAGTCAATTTGGATTTGGAATATCCTATTGGGTCACCGGTTTGGGAAATGATTACATATTACACGGCAAGGCCGCCGACATGGAAGCCGGCGAATCGGTTAAATTGCAGCAGGTTCATAATGCCACCTTGAATATCCCCCTGTTTACAAACCGTTTTGTCTGGGGGAATCATGTTCAATGGCAAACGGCAGAAGACTCCATTTATGCGGTGTCGGACTACTATCCGGCGAAGCGGATCGCGGGTCAATTGACATCCACCTTAAATCTGGCTATTACTGATCAATTCACGCTCACCGGGTTGTACCAACTCCGGTATAAATCGACGGAATATGAGAATGACGATCTCTTTTCCGATTATCCGGTACTAACGCTCTATTCCAACACAACCCCGCAATTGGATTTAACTCAATCAGCCGGCGGCAGCGTCTCTTTTCCCCTGCGTAAATATCAGTTTTGGGTATTCGGTGTCTGGCAACAAAAACTGTCAAACCTGCGAACGCTGAGTTCTGCTTCCCCCACCATCTATAACCTGGTTGACTTTGAAAAATCGTATACAGCCACGATTTGGGGGCTTCAGGTAGCGGCGAATTTTTAGCACGGAGCGGTGAACGGCAATCCCGTTGTTGGGGAGAAGCGGAGAAGGGGAGAAAGGGAGAAAGGGAGAGCGGGAGATAATTGACCTAATTTCTAATTTTCCTAATTGACCTAATCAATGACCAATGACCAATTACCCAACCAACAGAGGAATTGGCAAACCCCTGCGGGGTTGACTTATTCAGTGGGTGGTTGCATTTGCTACAAATAGGAAACCCCTGACGGGGTTCATTTCGATCTCAACCATGGGCACAACGCCTGCAGAAACACGTAGGTGTTTTCCCTTTGTAGAAACGATAATAATCAAGACCTGTCCGGCCCTGCCCGGGCGGGTCAGGATGATTGTAACTCCATCGGGGTTTACCGGGCTTTTAAAAAATATAGGCCCCCAACCCGGCGTAGGAATTGGCAAACCCCTACGGGGTTGACTTATTCAGTGGGTGGTT
>CAZIWX010000012.1:0-42485 GCA_964543125.1 uncultured Lentisphaeria bacterium
CGGAACCACGGCTTGTCCCCGAACCTTGTGGATCCGCTCATATTTCCGTAGATACCGCTGCCCCAGGTTACCGGTCAGGTTACCGCGTCGCAATTCCAACTCCTGCTGTTTGGAATTGGTCTGATCGGTTTTGGCTATGAGTTCTTTCTGGTGCTGTCCCAGGCTTTCGGTCAACGCTGCCTCTTTCTCCGTTAGCAGCTTAATTTCCTCGTTCAACTTTTCGATCTCATCGCGCAGGGTTGATTGCTGCGATTGGACCTCCTGGAGCTTGGTTTTCACGGTATCAATCTGATTGGTGAGAGCATCGTATTCCCGGTTGGTGGTAACGAGGTAGAGCTGATCCTGGTATTTAGTAAGGGTTGCTCTGGATTCGGAATAAGCAATGTCCAGGTGAACCAGCTCTTTTTCATCGGATTGGGCTTGCGCACGAGCAGCTTCCAAGCGCTCCTTAACTTCGGTGCCATCCTGCTCTAATTCCTTAACTTTCTGTGGGAGGTTACCTTTTCGAGCTTCGATCTTGGCTAACTGAGTATCGATATCCTGAAGCTCAATTAAGGTATTTAGAATCTTTTTCATGTATGTGTTCTCCTGCTCACCTGACAAAAAACAAGAAGTGCACCCCCGCGGGTGCACTTCATATTCGACTTTTATGTGAATTTTGATTCGTTCTGTAATTTACTCGGGTCCAAAAGGCTATTATCAAACTCCCCGTCATTTTTCACGGCCGGAAATATAATCTGAACCGTGTCCGGGTGCAATGAGCAAATCCGAATGTACGCGCTATTGAGACAAAAAAAGCCGCTTTCCGTTTCTCATTCATTTATCTCACGGTGCATGGGGTTTCCCTAAATAAGTATCAATCACCCAACTCACCGACCAATTGTGTCCCAACCGGTGTCCGTCCATGCTGGCGGGTAGCCGGGTCACATTACTACCGGGCAAATCCTCGCTCTGAGGATCGTAATCCAAACGGCGATAGGCGCCATCCTGTTCTTTCCGGGTGCGCCACTGGAAGTGGTAAATTTTATCCTTGAAAGGCGGGTAAACAATTCTACCGCTGTCATTGTAGGTCAATTCACACTGGTCCATTAAGTGCGGGTATCCGGCCAAGGGAGCCGCAATAGTATGAATCACCACCGGAATCGGAATGTCAATGTCACCCGCTGCCATGGTGGCAACCACACCGCCATAGGAATGGGCAAAGATCACGATCTCCTCCACTTCCGGATACAATGAGTATAAATATTTCACACCATCGGCCAATCGTTGCCCGGCTTCCCCGGGACATTGTTCCCAATCCCACCGGTAGAAGTAGGTTAGCCCATAATTTTGGGCTAATTGAACCATGGGCGCCACCCACTCATAGCCCTCGGATTCAAATCCGTGCACACCGATGATGATTTGGTTTAGGGGCTGAGCCTGGTCGTCCAGAATCCGTACAAAACCTTCCGGCTGACTGATGAGCACATCACCTGATTTTTTAATGTCCGCCCCGAGGGGGAGATCATCTACCCACAACTGGGAAAAGACCCACTCCTGTTTTTGAATACTCGGGATGGATAGCCGCGGCGGCTTCTCCTGAATTGCACCCGGCCGGGGCTGGGCGTGGCTGCAGCTCAGGAATATTATAAGTGCCGGGAGTGATAGGATCAGACCCGGTTTCGGATGAATGAATGTTAAATGATGTCGGGACATGAGATGAATCCTCAGCTTTTAGTTTTAATCACGGGTGAAATGGTGTCCAATAAACTCGCCTTCAGCCACTCGGCCAGGGTTCCGTCCAGCACTTGATTGTGGGTTACCCGGGTGGGATACAATACGACCCGGGCGGCGGGGTTCCAGGTTTTGGAATAAGGGATGCCCAGTGAGTCCAGCTCGTGGTAAAAAATTCGATGTTCGTCCGCCAGATGTTGGGTGTAAATACTCCGGAGCGTCCCACCGTTTTGAGCAAAGCGGAGATAATTTTCCTGCAACCCATAAAACGCATCAAACAGGAAGAGCTCCCGGATGTGAGATGCCAGATCGCCGTTGGCCAATACTTTGGCAAGGGCGCGATAACCACCGGAATGTGCCGAAAGAATGATCCGCCCCGGAACAGCATCCTGAATGCGATTGATTTTCTTCAACTTTCCCAGAATCTCATTCACGAACGCCGTAAAACCACCGGGATCTTCCATTTTTCCGCCAAATGAGTCCGGTGCCTGATAGGGTCCCTGGGCAATGACAAAGATGGCGTTTTTCCCGGAGGCGTTGAGCTGTTGGGGAATGTGAAAATCACCCATGGCTTGCACCGCATCATTATTCCAGCCGTGGAAGTGGACCACGAGGTCAACCTTACCGTCCACTTCGTGAAAACCCTCCGGAATAATCACCACGGCGGTACTGTCGCGGTAGTGTTCATCCGCGGAATAAAATTTATTGTCATAGGTGTACCCCACTGCTCGATCCGGATGGGGGAACAGCCCGTTGTGTAGTCTTAACCGCAACCACTCACCGCTTGGATAAGGATAATAATCCTGGGAGTATACGGGCTGCCGGTCCAGGCCGCTGTCACCCGTAAAATGATTCCAGACCAGGCGGGAAATTTTTGCCAGGCCAACGACGGCTTCGTTTTGATTGGTCCAGGCATGATCCCGGAACTGATCGGCGAACAGAGCAATCACATACTTTATCGAATCAGCCGTTACATAACCCACATCCACCCGGGTTTCGGTGACGCTTCCGGTTTTATGATACACGGTGATATCACGGGTATTGCCGGGCAAAAAGCGGGGAATGATATCAGCGTAGAATTGGTGTTTTAAAATACCGAGCATGGTTTCGCAGCCGGCGGAATCCGTGGCGGTGTGGGCAACAATTTTTTCCAGCAGCAAACCCATATCGGCCGGCGTGCTCATTCCCACGCCGTAGCGAATCGATTCGGGTGAGTTGGTTTTGGTAGACCAGTCCATGAGCCTATTCAGCAAACGCGTATTTTTAAGACCCAGGGTGGTCAGTTTGGCATTCACCGCCGTTAGGCGCTCCGTATGGCTTTTGCCCAAGGCATCAATCACCAGATTTGTGGCCGTATTGTCCGAAACAATAATCATGAGGCGTGCCGCATCTTCCAGCCGCACAGGAATCGTACCCGCATAATATTGCAGGATGCCGGAGCCGCCCCATTTACGTTCATCCGTGAGTAAAGTCGTCTGTTGCGGGTCGATCTGCCCTTGTCCAACCTGGTCGTAAAATTCCACCAAGACCGGCAGTTTGATACTGCTGGCGGTAGGGAAAATTTCAGCCGCGTGGTAGCTGATTTCTTCACCGGTAACGAGATTTTTTGCGTATACCCCGAATCGGCCACCGGTATCGCGTTCCAGATTACGGATTTGCCCGGCCAAAGCCACTGGGCGGGGGGTGACCGGTGATTTGGATTGAGACTTGCTTTTCCCGGTACAACTCCAGGCAAACATGGCTATTCCCAGAATAAGAAAACCGGTTCCCGCAAACTTTTTTCTTAGTACCATGCCGTGCTTATGCTCCTAATTGACAGCCAACCGCTTACGGCGGCGCTTCTCAAATACAACCACACCCCACACAAAACCAATCCCGAATAGATACCAGGGATAATACCGGGGAATTGTCCCGGCGGCCACGGTACGCCCGGGAATCAGAAAGGATACGACGATAACCAGGCCCGCTAAAATGATTTGCACCCGGTCCGACCAGGAAAATTCGAGTGGTTTACCTCTAAAATCCGCAGCCAATATCCCATAGCCGGAGTAGATCAGTGCCATGGAAACAAACACCGGCGGCCAGACGGGTCCGACCCAGGGACAGGGCAGTAAAAAGAGAATATCCCAGGTAGCGAAACTCGGCGGCCAATTCAAAAATATTTTTAAAAACACATAGTAGAAAATGTCCCAAATCCCGAAAACGATCATGAAGACGGCAATCTGATTCAGTCGTTTCCGATGCAGTAAAACAGCCAGAGCTCCCATAAGGACCAGCGTGGCAAATTCCCGAAAAATCTCCACCAGCGCTGCATCAAAATCAGCCCGGATAACGGGGAACTGAAACCCCTCCGGATAATAGATTTGGCGCAGATAGATCACCACCGCCGCCTCGATCATGCCAAAGGCGATGCCCCAGGTGATCAATCCGAGAAATTGTCGTTGGAAGGGATTGAATTTCATAAACGGAAAGCGGATCAAATTTTATTTGCCGGGTTACGCTTAGGACGAAAAAGCTGAATCCCCGCCCACATCAACGCTATTCCCGGCAACCCGGTAAGAAAAAATCCGGTAATGAATGTGCCGAGGGAGCCTTGCAGCAGGCGCAATAAGCTGATGAAGAACAAACTGAATCCCAGGAAAATGTAGCCCATCTGGGAGATGGCGACCGTGTAGGGACTAAGCTTGTCTTTCCCGAAGGTGGCTAATAACGCCGCGATGATGAGAATCAGATAGTACAGGGTAAAAATCAACAAATCGTCTTTAGAAAATTCATGGATATCGAAACTGATCCAGGCCGTCAGTAGCGAAAAAACGATGCCGATTCCCAGCAGCCGCAGCGGAGAGAGGTGTTTTAGTAAATTTCTCATTAGGATAACCTACTTCGGGAGTCCTGTTTTTGAAATGACTTCTTTCCGGAGCACCGCTTTGCACGGCATTTGCAGCTCACGGGTTGACACTGCACAGGAGGCATCATGACAACCGTTAATCCGTTAATCATTGTTTTCAATCCCGGCTCCACGACGACCAAGGTGGGTGTGTTTTCTCACTGTGATACTCCCGATGGATGTGGGGAGTTGGAAGAATGGACTATTCAGCATAATGAAGCCGATTTTGGTGAATGGGAACTGGTAACCGAGCAGTTGGAAGCCCGGTTGGCAGCGGTAAAGCCCGGGTTGGCGGATTTCATCCAATCCGGCAATGTGATTGCGGTGGTGGGCCGGGGCGGTCCGCTGCGACCGCTCCAAGGTGGCGTTTATGCCGTGAATGGTCACATGTTGGATGATCTGCGCACCTGTAAATATTCCAATCACGCCTCCAACCTGGGGGCATTCATGGCGGATCAGGTGGCGCGGAATTTGGGTGTTCCCGCCTATATCGCGGACCCGATCACGACGGATGAATTCATCCCGGAAGCCCGCATCTCCGGCGTGCCCGAGATCGAGCGCAAATGCCGGGCGCACGCTTTAAACATGAAGGCCACGGCCCGTAAAACCGCGGACAAACTGGATATTGAATATGAAGCCAGCCGGTTTGTAGTCGTCCACCTGGGGGGCGGGATTTCGGTGGGTGCGTTGGCAGGCGGTAAAATCCAGGATGTGAATGATGCCTTGCTGGGCATGGGACCCTTTTCACCGGAACGCGCGGGGGCACTCCCCTTGGCTGGTGTGCTGAAACTGGCCTTCAGTGGTGAATATACGCCGGAACAACTGGAGCGGAAATTTTCCAAAGCCAGCGGTCTGAAAGCCTATCTGGGTACGGCTGATCTGCGGGAGGTGGAAAAAATGATCGCCGGCGGTAATGCGACGGCCAAACTTATTTACGACGCCATGGTTTACCAGATTGCCAAGGAGATCGGCGCCATGACGGCTACGCTGGAGGGGCGTTTGGACGGTATCATTCTCACGGGCGGCATGGCTTATTCCGATCGGTTGATTGCCGATTTATCCCGGAAGGTAAGAGGATTTGCACCGGTTGTGGTTTATCCCGGAGAAGGGGAGTTGGAAGCGCTGGCCCTGGCGGCCTGCCGGGCGGTGAATGGGCTGGAAACGGTGCTGGAATATTGAATTCAAAGCGGTGGTGAGCAAATGTCACGCAGGAAAAACGATGGTAAAAAGACTGATGTCCCTGCATCGCTCACCCCGAATAAAAGCTTTGAGTCCTAGGCAGAAATGACGGGCGGCGGCTCCGGCTTCCGCCGGGAACGGCCCTGATTTCCCGACCACCAGGTTGAAGCAATCCTTTTTTTATAAATGATGGTTATTATCACCAATGCCGGCTAACGGAATTCCCGTTAAAAAAATGGCTGGAATTTCCGGGGTTGTTTTAGGCCGTGACGCGTGATATTATTCCCCGCCCTGAATGAGCAGGGCTGAAAGGACCGGAAATATATGGCGCAAAACCTGGTCATCGTAGAATCACCCTCCAAGGCCAAGACCATCCAGAAATACCTGGGCCAGGGCTTTACCGTCCTGTCCACCATGGGCCATATCCGCGATCTGCCCTCCCGCGATCTGGGCATCAATATCAAAGAAGATTTCAAACCCTTATATGTAAATCTGCCGCGTAAAAGCAGGACCATCACCCAGCTCAAAATCGCCGCCGCCAAAGCCGATACGATCTATCTCGCAACTGACCCGGACCGGGAAGGCGAAGCCATCGGCTGGCATGTGACCCGGGTGCTGAAAAATATCCATAAACCCACCCACCGGATTTTGTTTTATGAAATTACCAAAGCCGGCGTTCGGAAGGGCGTGGAGGAACCGCGCGATCTGGATATGAATCTGGTCAATTCCCAGCAGGCCCGGCGCATCATCGACCGGCTGGTAGGTTTCAAGATCAGTCCGTTTTTGTGGAAAGTGCTCTACGGCGGACTCAGCGCCGGCCGGGTTCAATCGGTGGCTTTGCGTCTAATCTGCGAGCGGCAGGCTGAGATCGACGCCTTTGTAGCCGAAGAATACTGGACCTTGAGCGCCAGTCTCAAAACCGCCAAGGATGTGACCTTTGAGGCCGAACTTTCCAGGATCAAAGGCGAAAAAGCCAAACTCAGTAACGAAGCCGAAACCCGGGCGGTCATCGAAGCGATCCACTTGGCCAATTGGCGCATCGCAGCGGTGGAAACCAAGCGGGTAAAACGCAATCCATACGCGCCCTTTACCACCAGCACCTTGCAGCAGGATGCCTTTGCCAAAGCCGGATTTACCACTAAACGCACCATGGCGGTTGCCCAGCAACTCTATGAAGGTGTGACTCTGCCCAACGGTGAAACAACCGGTTTGATTACCTATATGCGTACCGATTCAACCCGCGTGTCCGGCCAGGCCGTGGGCCAGGCCCGGGAACTGATTGGCGAAAAATTTGGCAAGAACTACCTGCCCAAATCGCCCAGAATGTTCGGAAAAGCCGGTCAGCGGAATGTCCAGGATGCCCACGAAGCGATTCGCCCGGCCAATCCCCAATTAGAACCGGATGCAATCAGGGGTTCGTTGACGCGGGACCAATTCAAACTGTATGATCTGATCTGGCGGCGGTTTATTGCCTCCCAGATGCAACCCGCCCAATTCGACCAAACCGCAATTGATGTCCTGGCGGGTGATGACTACACTTTTCACGCTACGGGTAGTGAAATGGTATTCCCCGGATTCTTGCGGGTCTATCCGGAAAAAACGGACAAAAATGACAACCATTTGCCAACGGGTCTGGAATCCGGTGAAACGCTGACCTGTGAAGCGCTGCAACCGGAACAGCATTTCACCAAACCACCGGCGCCCTATACCGAGAGTTCCCTGGTAAAAACATTGGATAAAGAAGGCATCGGCCGACCCTCCACCTACGCCGCTATTATCAGCGTGATCCAGGAGCGCAAATATGTGGTTAGTAAGAAGAAAAAACTCTATCCCACCGAAATCGGAAAAGTCACCAATAAACTCCTGACCACTTATTTCCCGGAGTTATTCAACACCGATTTCACCCGGGAGATGGAATCCGAACTCGACAAAATCGAGGCCGGCAAGCTGGAGTGGAAAACGGTGTTGCGCCGCTTCTGGGGCTACCTGGAAGGCTGGCTGGATTCCAGTTCAAAAAATTACTCGGTGATTAAAAAAGAGCTGGTGGAAGAAACCGCTGAAGTTTGCGATAAATGCGGCCGGCCCCTGGTCATCAAATGGAGTAAATACGGCCGGTTTTTAGCGTGTACCGGCTATCCCCAGTGTAAAAACACCCGTCCGCTGGATGACGAAAAAACGGATCATGCAACCCCGGATCATGCTCATAAACCAGGTGCAGCGGATAAATCCGAAAAATTGGGTGAGTGTCCTCAATGCGGATCACCGCTGGTGTTGCGCGTTGGCCGCTATGGAAAATTCTACGCCTGTTCCAACTATCCCAAGTGCAAATACACCAAACCCTACAGCACCATCATGCCCTGTCCGCGGGACGGTTGCAGCGGCCGGATTTACCAGCGCCGATCCAAGCGGGGGCGTGTGTTCTATGGTTGCAGTAATTATCCCGAATGTGATTTTGTTACCTGGGACAAGCCGGTTGCAAAAAGTTGTCCCGCTTGCAAAAATAATTACATGGTGTATAAATCCACCAAAGCCCGGGGCGATTACTTATATTGCCCCAAATGCAAACACAAAATCACCCAACACGAGTCAGATTAACCCGGCAATTTTGACGAACCGCAGCAACCGAGAGAAGAAAGCAATTCCTATATGGCCCGATTAGAAAATTTTGATCAACTGGTTTCCCTGGCCAAACGCCGCGGATTCATTTATCAGAGCAGTGAAATTTACGGCGGCATTAATTCCTGCTACGATTACGGCCCCTTGGGAGTGGAACTGAAGCGCAACATCAAGGAGGCGTGGTGGACCGCCATGACCCGCAAGCACGATAATATTGTGGGGTTGGATGCGGCGATCCTGATGCATTCCAAAGTTTGGGAAGCCTCGGGTCATGTTGCCAACTTTACCGATCCCCTGGTGGATTGTAAAAAATGCAAAAGCCGGTTCCGGGAAGACAATTTGCCGCCGGAAAATGTGGAAAAGCGGGAATGTCCCAAGTGTGGCGGTGACCTGACGGAAGCGCGTCAGTTCAACCTTATGTTCAAGACCAGCATGGGGGCGGTGGAGGAGGCCGGATCGACCGTCTATCTGCGGCCCGAGACGGCCCAGGGTATTTTCGTTAATTTTTTAAATGTGAAAGATACCTACCGTCAGAAAATCCCGTTTGGTATTGCCCAGATCGGTAAAGCTTTCCGGAACGAGATCACGCCGGGTAATTTCATTTTCCGTACCCGCGAATTCGAACAGATGGAGCTCCAGTATTTTGTGAATCCGGCCGCAGCGGATGCCGAATTCGAAAAGTGGCGGGCGGAACGAATTGCCTTTTATGACACAATCGGTCTCACGCGCGAAAATTTACGCTTTCGTGAGCACGGTCCGGATGAACTGGCCCACTACGCCCGCCGGGCATTTGACATTGAATACAAATTCCCCATGGGCTGGAAGGAGCTGGAGGGCATTCACAACCGGGCGGACTTTGACCTGAAGCAGCACCAGGAATTTTCGGGTAAAAAAATGGAATATCTTGATCCGGCCACCAATGAGCGCTATATCCCGTTCATTATCGAAACTTCCGTCGGTTGCGACCGGATGTTGCTGGCCCTACTGTGCGAGGCTTACGAGGAGGAGACGCTGGCGGATGGAACGCAGCGCACGGTATTGCATTTTCATCCCCGCCTGGCCCCCATCAAGGTCGCTATCCTGCCCCTGGTAAAGAAGGACGGTCTGCGTGAACTGGCTACGCGGATTAAGCAAGACCTGCAGCAGTATTTCAATGTATTTTACGATGAAAAAGGCGCCATCGGCCGCCGCTATCGCCGCATGGATGAGGCGGGGACGCCCTACGGTGTGACCATCGATTACGAGACGAAGGATAATCAGACCGTAACCATTCGCGACCGGGATACCATGGAGCAGATCCGGGTTAACACGAGTGAGCTGAAGTCCTGGCTGCTGGAGCGGATTCAGATTTAATAAAAACATTTTTTAGCCGCGGATAAACGCGGACAAAACCGAAACCAAATACGCCACTCGTCATTGATGGAGATTGAGCAGAAGCGCACGGCCGTGCGCCTTTACGGCAATTTTCCCCGTCACCGCCGCCCGGCCGGAGCCCCTTGTTAGCCGGCCATTTGCATTTTACGCATATATTTCAATGAAAACCAAAAAGCAATTACCATAATTAAGTCTAACACGATGACCGGTAATGAAAATCCAAATACAGGATTGACCAATGGGTTACTTAAAATTGCCTGCTGTCGAATTATTGAATCAAAAAAACCAAGAATCGGTCCAATTGCTTGAGCGAGTAAAACAGCAAATAAATATTTAGCTTTTTCCTTCCAGCCATCTAACTGAAATATTACTAGAACAAGTACAACGCCATAAAAAATTACCAAAGGTCCTGTTAATAACCGGGGAAAGAACCCCCCGAAAAAAGCGACAGAATATTCATCACCGCCAAATACATTAAAAAATTTAATGGTTTGATAGATCACCTGACTGAAAGAATTAAAAAGAACAATTATTAAGGCTGCGTTTTTGACAATGATATTTTTTGCTTGAAAAATTAGTACCAGACCCAAAACAATCGTAAGTACTTGAAAAACTTGCCCCATCATTAACATTCCAATCCACTCGGAATTACTCTGGGGAAGTGAACTAAGCCAAAACCATCCCTGGCTGCCGCCAACTGGGTCTGTAAATAACGACCACCCTATTACACTCGTTGGTTGACCACTCCATACTTGAATTAAACCAAGGAATCCTATATTGGGCTCACGTTGAAAGATTTGAAGGAAAAACCAATGACCTGTTTCGTGGATTCGCTGAGCAAATAGATAACCCAAAATCAGAGTGAAAAGAACTAGTGGAACAAGTTTGATTTTTAACAGCTTCATAGAATTCCCTTCTAAGCGACTTGACAGGCTAACATAAGATTAGGTGTACTAATGAAAATAGCAACTGTTGCTCTTTTCGGTTACCTAAACTCATATTGTTTATTTTATTTAACTGTTTATTATTACTTAAATTACACATATTCCTCCCTTTTTCTTCGCTTGTATAGGTTGCTCATTTGGGCAACCTATACTAAAAATCTACAGGACTCCTCACGCCTTAGCACCCTGGTTAATTACATGCGTATAAATCATGGTTGTCTCCACATTTTTTAATAACCCAATAATTCCTGAATCCTGCGAATATCGCACCCGTCCTCCAGCAAATTCGTGGCTAAAGCATGGCGAAAAGTGTGACCCGTGGCTCGCTTTGTCAACCTGGCCTTGCTTACAGCGCCGGCCACGGCTTTCTGAATGATTGATTCAGGGATATGATGCCGCCCTTCCCTGCCCGGCTTTGCCGCTCGTTCCGTTCCGCGGCTGGTTTGCCGTGCAGGCCGGGCTGCGTCCTGTTCCAGCAGTTCAGGGAATTTTTTCAGCAGCCTGCCCACATCGGCACCTGCCGCCGGTTCACCCGTATAGTTAAACTCTTTTTCCATCATCAATACCAGTCAGTATTAGCTTAAGCTTATATGCAGCGCTTGAGCAAATCAAGCAGAAGCCCACCTCCCCTGGAAAAAGGGTGAAGTGTGAAGTTCGAAATGTGAAAATCGGCTGTCTGATTCGGTTTTCTTTTGTTGAGCGCTCCGCCGAACTTCTTCGGCGAATATAGCTGCAGTTGGTCGGGAGAACGACGCGGGCATTCTTTCTTTCAAACTTCACACTTCTAACTTTTAACTTTTCCGGTTTACCGCTGGTGTTCATAGTGTCGCCTTCCAGTGGCCGCCCTTGGCCGGGCCGATGCGCTGTAAAACTCCCTCTGCCTTGAGCTTCTTGATCTGCCACTCCACACCTTTGGCCGAAAGACCCAGGCGATTGGCCATCTCTTTGGTGGAGATGGCCGGATTCTCGGCGATGAGACGCAGGATTTCCTCCCTGGTTTTCTCCCTAGTTTTCCCCGCACCTTTTTCCAGGTGGTCCTGGCCAAATACAAAAACAGTCCAAAGTCCGGTCTCCTCGGATTTGAACTCGGGCGCAGGCGTTTCCTCGAGAGAACAAGCTTCGAAAATGCGCTCGATGCCACGGCCCCAGGCTTCGATTTTGCCGGCCCTGAAAAAGGCATGGGCCACGTCCGGGTTAAAGGGGATGGACGAATGTTTGCTCAGCAGGTTTTCGACACTCCAGTTTTGGGGAGGCTGCCCCGGGTTCCAGATCATCAACTTGTCGTGATAGACACTGATCTGAAGCGGAACTCCCCTTGAATAATCTTTATGTATTACGGCGTTGAGTAACGCCTCACGGAGAGCAGCCTCCGGCACAGGATAGGTTTCAATGCGCTGGAGCCCCTCATAGGAGATCAACGCCTTCATGTACTTGGCGTGCAGGATCTCCATGGTCTGGTCGACCTGAGTGAAGAGATCGCCAAAAACCTCGTCCTGATAACGCAGATCGGTGTTGCTTTCGAAAAAGCCGATCTTGATTTGCGCACCGGTGAAAAAACGCTCGGGTTCCGGGTGAAAGAGGAGTACCGCTGCCCGGGCGGAGCCCCAAAGGAGAAGAGCGGCACAAACAGCCTTTGTGCATTCATTCACGAACAAGCCCGAAGTCTACTACGAAGGCGGATAGCAATGTTAACCTGCAAAACTGCTTACACTGAACTTGGAACAACGAATAAAATTTCAATGATCTCCACTGAACTTCAATTGAAGCTCGGCGGTTTTGTCAGGTTGAACCTTTTGTTAGCCGCAAATTTGATTAAACTTATGATTGATTTAATTACTATTAACAATTGCATTCACATTTGAATTAATTCTAAACATCAAGCTTCAAAGATGCTTTAGAATGATTTCCATTGCGCCTTTCCACCAAGAGCCCGTTCGGCGATATCATAGGCTACAGGCAGACCAGATTCACTATTCGTGAGTACTACAACTCCATGCCCTTCCCTTGGATATATAACCATAACACTTCGATAGCCGAAAGTGATTCCATTTTGCCATATGGCGTTACCATACATGCTGTGCTGAATTCCGACGCCTAGCCCCCACGAGAAGTCCTGATTGATCTTCACCTGAGTGGAATCGATCTGGGAAGCTATATCTTCCCCCAAGTATCGAGGATTTGCCAGTTCTATAAGGAAGGCTGCCAAATCTGGAGCCGAAGCACGAAGTGAACCAATTGCGCTCACATAAGATGAATTATTTTTTGGTAGAGGTCCATTAATTGAATTAGCTATCTTAAGAAAAATAACAATAATTATAAGTATCCAGACGATAGAAAGTGTTGCTGTTAACACTTTTTTCTGCCTCGTAGGTAACAAGAAGGTAATGAGACGCCTGAAGAATAAATATGACAGTATAAGTAAAGATAAAAAGACTATTACACAGATCATATTACTCCACATCAGATTTGGAAAAGGCTTTCCGATAAACAGGTAAATTAGTGACTCTGTTAATACGAATGATATTACAAATACGATTACTATGAGTTGCCTGGAAAGTCGCCAGCTTTTTTTGATAACTCTGTTCGCAGTCAGTGAAATGATACTTACAATAACCAGACTAATAATAAACGGAATCAGAAAGGTTAACAATGGAAGTGTGTAATGCACATGTCCATTTGCAATATCATTCATTACACGGGCTTCATTAACGAAACTACTGCTGGTCATTGCCAGGGGATCAAATACATATTGTCGTGCTGTCTTCTCGAGAGAATTGCCTGTTAATTGCTCAATCACTGCCTGCACATACAGAAAGCCGACTCCTGAATATAAAAAGTCAGAACCAGGTTCAAACTCAATATGTTTGCTCATAAACCACACGTCATCACCAAGACCTGAACTATGTGAAAGTAAGTGCCGTAGTGTGATTTTATCAGCATATTTTGATGGGGGAAGCCATGCCTTTTTTAGAAAAAATTTAACAGGTTTATCAAGTGAAAGTTTGCCTTCTTCTACAAGGCGAAGTGCAATGTAAGCGGAGGCGACTTTACTAATAGACGCTACTTCAAATACTGTCTTTGATGATACGGGTTTATTGGTTAATCGGTTTGTTACACCAAAACCATCTGTCCAGACAATCTTGTTATCACGGATTAATGCAATTGCAAGACCAGGTACATCTGCTTCATGCATTCGATCGGGAATGTAGCCTTTGAGATCGGCAATGACCGAATCTATTGGCTCCGAGATTAGAAGTGGAGCCTTTTGAGCATATAAAGAAGAACCTGTATTGATTAGAATTGCAGTAAACAAAGAAACAGTAACAAGTAACATAATGTTGATTCCCCAATTCTCTTTTATGTTCAAAACATACCTCATTCCTTTAATGCGCAATTTTATAAATAGTGGCTAACTATTGTTTACATGGTTTCTTCATAACACACCGGATTCACGTCAGCGCTGTATAATACGCCAGCAATTTATCGCCATAACTTCCAAGAATACAACCGGTTATGACATCTCTATTGATGAACCTGGTGTGATATATGGTTTCTGTATAAGACACTGATCAGCTATCGCTTTAAATTGTCCAGCGGGCTCTTCACGCCGGCTTTGCCCCTGTTTAGAACATGGGCGTAAATCATGGTGGTTTTCACATCCTTATGACCCAATAATTCTTGAATTGCGCGAATATCGTATCCGGTCTCCAACAAATGCGTAGCAAATGAATGGCGGAATGTGTGGCAGGTAGCGCGCTTTTTTAGGCTCGCTTGGTTCACAGCCCTTGCCACGGCTTTTTGAATGATTGATTCAGGGATATCATGCCGTCCTTCCTTGCCCGTCTTTGCCGCTCGTTCCGTTCCGCGGCTGGTTTGCCGCACTGGCCGGGCTGCGCGCTGTTCCAGCAGTTCAGGGAATTTTTTCAGCAGCTTACCCCCGTCGGCACCTGCCACTGGATTACCCGTATACTTAGGCTCTTTTTCCATCTGTTCCGCTTATTCGTAGCGGCCTAAGCTTACCCGCACTACCTCAGATTGTCAATTCAAAAACCGCCCGGCGGCAATATTTAATGGTCAATGCTGAATGACAAAGGCTGAATAGTCGGTGGTAAGGGACAAGGTTCTGATTACCGATAAGCCGCAATCCCGGTAATCCGGTTTCCCACTATTAGCGTATGAATCTCATGCGTCCCTTCGTAGGTGAGGACCGACTCCAGATTATTGGCGTGGCGCAGGCTGGCGTATTCATCCACGATCCCGCTGGCGCCGAGAATAGTGCGGGCGCTGCGAGCAATCTCAAGTGCCGCACGCACGTTATTCATTTTGACCAGGCTCACCTGCCAATGCTTCATATCGTTCCGGTCTTTGAGCCGCCCCAATTGCAGTGTCAGAAATTGCGCCTTCGTAATCTCGTTCACCATTTCGGCCAATTTCCGCTGCGTCAGTTGGAAACCGGCAATGGGTTTGTCAAACTGAATCCGGGATTTACTGTAATCTAATGCTTCCTCGTAACAGGCGGTGGCGGCGCCCACAACACCCCAGTTAATACCGTAGCGCGCCTGCGTTAAACACGACAGCGGTCCCCTCAGGCCCTTGATATTGGGCAGGATGTTCTTAACGGGAATCCGGCAATCCCGCAGCACAATTTCACCTGTTGCAGAAGCCCGCAGCGAGAGTTTGCCGGTAATTTCCGGTGTTTCAAAGCCGGGTGTACCGCGCTCTACCAAAAAGCCGCGCACCACGCCGGCCTCATCTTTGGCCCAGACCAGGGCTAAATGAGCCAGGGGTGAATTAGTAATCCACATTTTGGCGCCATTCAGGATGTAGCTGTCACCCTCTTTTTTTGCCCGGGTTATCATGCCGCCGGGATCGGAACCGTGGTCCGGTTCGGTGAGTCCGAAACAACCGATGATCTCGCCGGAAGCCAGCTTGGGCAGCCATTTGCGTTTTTGTTCTTCCGAGCCGAACTGCCAGATGGGCCACATGACCAGTGCACCCTGCACCGAGGCGAAACTGCGCAGCCCCGAGTCACCGCGCTCCAACTCGTGCATGATGAGACCGTAGGCGACATTATTCACACCGGCGCAACCGTATTTTTCCGGCAGATTGGCGCCTAAAAAGCCCAATTCCGCCATTTCCGGTACCAGCTCCAGGGGAAAGGTTCCGGCGCGATAGTGCTGCCGAATCAGGGGCCTGAAGCGTTCCTGCACCCAGTCGTGGGCTGTATTTTGAATCAAGATTTCATCCTCATCAAACAGACTCGACCAATCCATATAATCCGTTGTGTTCAAAGGGGTCATCGAAATTACCTCGTTATCCTGTCGTTTCGGTAAAAATAAGACAACAGGCGCAAGAAGCACGGATTGTCTTTTGCAGGATATCCATCACTTTTCCGCAAATTTGGTTTATTTTCCACGCGCTATGCCAATCACACCGATTTTCGAACTGGACCACACTACGCGTCGTGAAAATGGCCGGGAAATTCTAAAGAGTGTATCGTTGACGATTCGGCCCGGAGAGTTTGTGGCCCTGTTAGGGCCGTCCGGTGCAGGGAAAACCACCATCTTGCGCCTATTCAACGGCCTGGATTCGCCCTCCGAAGGCAGCATCCGCTACCGGAGTAAAAATCTTTTCGACTATCCCATTACGGATCTGCGCCGCAAAGTGGGCATGGTGTTCCAAACCCCGGCGATTCTGGAGGGAACTCTCCGGGACAACCTGCTGATCTTCCAACGCTGGCGGAAAGATTTTGCGGCCACGGACGGGGACCTTGCCCAACGTCTGGTGCAAGTGGGTTTGACTGATACTGGTCTGGATCAGGAGGCCTGCTCGCTATCCGGTGGCGAGCAACAGCGTCTGGCCCTGGCCCGGACACTCCTGAACGAGCCGGATGTATTGCTCCTGGACGAGCCCACCTCCAATCTGGACCCCCAATTGGCCCAACGGATTCTACGGCGGATTAAAAAGGTTCGGGAGGAATTGGGACTAACTGTCATTATGGTCTCTCACGACCATCAATTAGCGGCTAAATTTGCCGAGCGTTTTATTATCCTGATTGATGGCGAGTTGGTGGAAGATGGTTCCATCAATGTGTTGAAAAAGCCGAAAAATTCAGCCGTGCGGGCATTTTTAAACGGGGAGGGGTAGCCATGCAGAATAATTTTTATGTGATCACCTGGCCCGATGTCCTGGTCTCGCTGGTGTTTATCGCCGTCACTTTCGGGGTCATGCGGTACTGGAAAATCGGACTGGAAAAAACACTGCTGGTGGGCACCGCCCGCACGTTTCTACAGCTCACGATCATGGGTTTTATCCTGTCCTATATTTTCAAACAACAGCACTGGTATTTCATGGTAGGCTTATTGGTGTTGATGATCCTCATCGCCAGTTATGAAGGGTACCGGCGTCAGAAATTACCGATTCCCCATTATTATCTCATTCTCACCGGTTCGCTGGGGGTGACGGTGCTGATTGTTCTGGGAACGATCCTCAAGTTTATCCTGGATGTGAAGCCCTGGTACTATCCCTTTGCCATGATTCCCATTGCAGGCATGATCATCGGGAACGGACTCAATTCCATGACCCTCACCGCCAACCGGTTTATCGCGGAATTGAAACATCGTGAGACGGAGGTGGAGACTTTCCTGAGTTTGGGTGCGCCGGTAAGGACGGCGGTGCATAACAGCCTGGTAGAATCCATTCGGGCGGCCTTGATACCCAATATTAATGGTTTGATGACAGTAGGTTTGGTGCAGCTACCGGGGCTGATGACGGGACAAATTCTGGCTGGTATTGATCCGCTGATCGCCGTACGGTATCAGATCATGATCATGTACATGTGGATCACTACCGCGACCCTGACCAATGTCATTGCCCTGGCTTTCATTTACCGCCAATTTTTCACACCCGCCAGCCAATTGCGGCTTAAGCTGCTCAGGCAGGCCGGGTAAACGGCTACGCTTTACGGATCAGAGGCGGTTTTCATAAAGCGTATGCCTGTTTTTGGAATCCGGAACATCGGCTAAGGCTTAAATAGTCCTGAAGGTTTTCGGTACTATCTTAAATACACCGGCTTTAGCCACACGAACACTTTGACCCGGGTGGTCAAGACAACGTAAACAGCGCTGCCGATGCTACCATTTTTGATCCCGGAACCCACGATTTAATGATTCTGAGAGTACGGCTGATAAGTTGACGTACCGGCCCGTTTTTTAAAACGATCCTTTACCTAAGGTCTCCCCGGAGCCGGGAGACCGCCCCGGTTTTCAGGAGCAGCTGCCTACGGGTGTTTTTTCACCGAAAGAGAGAAACAGCTTTTAGCCTAACCCTGCCCCTGGTGTCAGTTCCACTTAAAAAAACCCCATTTTTTCGGTTTTTTAGCTTGACGCATTTCTTGTGCCAGGGTCTTGATCTCAGTCAAATCCTGAACCATTTCATTCCAGCCATACCATAGGGCATAATCCGGACTGGCATGGAAAGAGCCCTGAAACAGACGCATCCGGTGTTTCAAATGCATGGTAAAAAGGCGTTGCTCAATGGGCGTCGGTGCATCATGAAATGTAAGCAAATCAGGGAATGCATAAGCATAATTGTCCGGTTTTTCCAGGAGGCCGTCTTGATAGAGACCCGCCACCACGCGGATGGCTTCGGCCATTAATTTATCTCCTTCCCGGATCAGGTTATCACTCTTTTCAAGTTCGCCTTTGGCAAAATTCCCGGAATGGCACCGGCTGCAAACGTCAAGCATTTTTTGGCGTTCCTTATCGAAGGCTTCAGTCGAGAGACGGGCCACATCGGCTTGCGCTACCACATCCAGCCGTCCCGTGGGATTTCCTTCCGGATCCAGGACGCCCAGCCCCTGTAATATGGTCACCCGGTCGGCCCACCATTCGTCCGATTCGCCGGGATAGGGGGCCAGTCCATTCGTTCGCACCGCCAGAAAGCCCCAGGCGGTTCGAACTTCATGATTTCCGTCAGGCATGTGGCAGGTTTGACACGTCGGTGCAGACGCATTCTCCGGCAGAATGCCTAATTGCTTTAAGCGATAACGGACGCCGTGTTTGGAAGACGAGTACATTTCCCACTGGGGATGATCAAACCCCATGTGGCAGGTTTGGCAGGCTTGTGGTTGACGAGCCTCGTCCAGGGAAAAGGTGTGACGAGTATGGCAGGCATCGCAAGACGCAAAGCCAAATTTCTGGCCTTCCTTTTTAAGTTGAGCCGTTTCCGCTTCGGATTTAATGCCAATTTTGTGACAACCGCCGCAGCCTTTCATGCCATCGATCAATTCCATGGGCTTGTAATGAGTGGTGGGCATTGCTTTTAAAGCCGCCCACGCGGCGGAATGTTTCCCGGCCATGAATTGATTCACCTGATCTTCATGACAGTCGGCGCAGGTTTCCGGTGTAGGAATCTTTGCCAGTGCCACGTCATCCGCCGAATGGTGACGGTCACCATGACAAACATCGCAGGTGACCTCATTGGCAAAGTGTTTACTCAGTTTCCAGTCAGTAACCGCACCCGGAGTGATCCGGGTATGGCATTCGACACAAGTGTCGGTCCAGGCCAGAGTTGTTCCTCCCAGCAACAGCAGAAAGAGGTAAGTTGTGAACTTCATAGTCTCCCCCTTTTGGTTTTTACCGGTTTAAAGAACCGGTTTGGTTTATCCTGTTCGCACCATAAGTTTCACCTGCTAATTGTAAACAAAAAAGAATTAAGATGAAAGACTCTTAAAACATTTTAATCTAATGATCTTCTCAAAAGCCTGTATACATGGATTGGTTGCGGTTATGGCGGTAGCCTCCAAATCTCCCGCCCGAGGTTACGTCCCCATTAAAGAACTAGCCCGTGAACTCCAGATCTCTTTCCATTTTTTAACCAAGGTTTTACAAATCCTGACGCAGGCAAATATCCTGAAATCCTATCGGGGACCGAACGGTGGTATTGCACTGGCCCGGTCCGGCAGGGACATCCGGTTAAAGGATATTGTACAGGCTATCGATGGCAATAAGCTGTTTGAAAACTGTGTGTTGGGACTATCCGGTTGCGGAACCCTGAAACCTTGTCCGCTCCATGATACCTGGGACCGGTTGCGAACCTCCCTTGAACAAACACTTGCCGATTTGACCCTGGATGTTCTCCGGACCCGGCTTCAGCGGTTGGATTTTCGAATTTCTGACTAGTGTCCAGTCAACCGTGTAGTGCGTGAAAAGCCGCTGGAATTTTTGTTCGCCGGCAAGGCGAATATTCTCAGCATGGCTTTATAATAATCATATTCAACGAACCGGGCGTTAAAAAAGAACAAGACCTGGCTGCGTCAATGCATGGTTGACCGGACCCCCGGACCGGCCGTAAGGCTTCAGCAAGGTGCAACACCACCGCTTTTGTCCGCCACGGGTATTTTTCGGTTTGCACCGGGTTCAATCTTTTCCGGACCCGGCCGATTTCATCCAGTGTAACGGAATACGAATTCAGGCCCCGAAAAATACCGCTTGGGGAAGCTTGTGTCGGCGGAAGAGCGACAGGGAGAAAATCGATCGCGACTTTCTCAAGTGATAAGCTAGCCCGCCGGTTACGAAGTGAATGCGTGTCTTACAGGTTCTTGTGGTAACAGCGCTGCATATTCTCTGTCCCGGTATGTTGGTCCGTGCCGCGCCGGCGCGTATCAGGCTATAATCATAGATACATGAATCACGACCGTCATCCAGACCATTGTTAGGGCCGGATTTTTCGATAATAACATGGACGAATGTTTCTCCGGCACCCTGTTTATTGCCAAAAATAAAGAGCCCCACGCACGAGGGCCCTTTCAAAGTTTAGCTATTTTACGTAGGGTAGCAGTGGTTAGAGCAGTTTTTCCGCTTTCAACAGTTCTTCGGCTTCCAGCACAGCGCCCTTGAAATCTTCCCATAATTTGGGTGCGACGGTCACACCCTTCTGGGTGGGACGCCACTGGTCTTCGTCAGCGAGATAATAGATCCGAAAATCAATATACTGATGACCTTTAAAATCTTTGGCCTGAATTACCAGCTTTTCCGTTTCACTGCGTTCCAGTTCACGAATTATTTTTTCCATTGTCACTATTCTCCTTTTATTCGGTTCAGCGTACCGTTGCATCAGTTTTATACAAACGGGGACGGCGGCGGATCGTGTTCAAAGTTCGGGTCGTTTGGTAGATCATGCGGGTTACCCGTTCCATTTTTTTAAAATTTAATTTATCCATGGTGTCGGTAGGTTGGTGGTAATCCTCGTGAATACCTGCAAAATAGAACACCGACGGAATATCGTGCTTGGCGAAATTATAGTGATCGCTGCGATAGTAGTAGCGATTGGGATCGTCTTTGGTGTTGTAGCGATAGTCCAGATTGATGCCGCTGGACCAACGGGCGGCAGCGTGAACCACCGCGTCCAGATCGTGACTGAGCATGTCTGAACCAATCACATAGATGGAATCCGGTGCATTCCGGCCGATCATGTCGATGTTTACTTCAGCAACGGTATGGTTTAATGGCCACACGGGATTTTCACTGTATGATTGGCTGCCCAACAGGCCTTCCTCTTCCCCGGAGACCAGCATAAAGATTTGATTTCGCCGGCCCGGCCCGGCTTTGGCAAAAGCCCGGGCAATGGCCAACACCGCGGACGTTCCCGATGCATTGTCATCGGCGCCGTAATAGATCACCGAATCCCGTTGACCCAAATGATCAAAATGGGCCGAGAGCATCACCGCTTCCGAATCGGCGGGATCTTTGCCCGGCAGCATGGCCACCACATTAACGGCTGTATCCTGATTGGTTTGGATGAAGGTGCGGTACCGGGCGGTAATGGGCAACATGGCGCTATGGGGCTGGCCGGAGGAGTCGATTTCAGCTCGTAACTGATTCAGATTAAGGTGGTGCGCCGCAAAGAATGAATCCGCCACGGCCGCATCAACATAGAGTGACGCATAAGTTGATTTTTTAGCGGTATCCGCCGGTAGCGACATGGTTGTTTCGGATGAATATCGCGCTACCCAGCCGGTTTTCTGGTTGAAATCGGTATTTCCGGCGGACCGGATCAGTGTGATGGCGCCCGCGGCACCCAGCTTAATAAGATTGTGGCGCTTGGTCCGGCCGATCTTGTAAGGCGAGTCGGCACTTTGGGTCAGCCGGGACGCGCCCGTGGAATCGACAGGCTCGCCATCATAAAAAACGGCGATTTTCCCTTTTAGCGAGACAGCTTTAAAATCGTTATATCCAATAGAATCCGCATAGATTCCATAACCCACAAAAACCAGTGAGTCGGTTTCATCCCGTGAAGAATTAGAAGAACGGGAAAAGATTCTGAACTGTGAATTCCATCCCAGATCCAGTGAATCTGGGCCATTGAAAAATGCTAATTGCGGTGGCGCCACCGTGTGATGAACCTGAATAGGCCAACGGAAAAAATAATGGTCGGCCCCGGGTAAAGGTTTGAGTCCGAATTGTCTGAATTGGCGGGCAATAAAGGTGGCTGCTTTCCACATGCCCGGGGTCGTGGTTTTACGTCCGGCCAGGGAATCGCTGGTGAGGACGGTTTCATATTGCCGGAGTTCTTCAGCGGAGATATCCCGGGCAGCCCGGCGGCCCAATATAGCCCGTAAGTTGTACTCGATTGTGTTGGGCCTGGCGAAGAGGGGGTGACTGATAACAACCGCATTGACGATAAATAATGCCCGTAATAAAAGCCGATGTTGAACCTTGAACATAAGCCAGGAATATGACTGAACACCTGCCCCGATGCAATTTAAAACTGACGCAAATAATCTGACTGCGAATTTTTAAAGCGACCTGTAAGAGGTTAAATTACGCGCCGATAGATCAGATAAAGGAAACCTTATGATACAAAAAAAAATACCCGAATCAGAAAAGTGGGTGACGGTATGCATCCTGAATGGCGATACTTACGCCGAAATGGTCCGGGAGGCCTTGGACAACGCGGATATTCCCTCCACGCTCAGGCGCAGTGATATGTCGGCCACTTTTGGGGCGCATAGCCCTTCACTGGTAACCGATGAAGTGGAGTTGCTGGTGCCGGAAGAGTTTTTAGACCGGGCGCTGGAAATTATAGAGGTTATTGTTGGTGCAACTGATGGAAATGATTCCAACGCTTAGTTCGCCGGTACGTCACCCCCTACTGGTGGCTCTCTCAACGGCCTTTAGAAACCGGCAATTGCCGCCAACGCCCAATCAACGCCTGACAGCCGGGAAACCACCTTATGCCGGATAAGATTCAGCGTATAAAAGGCACCAACGATATTATTCCCGGTGAAGTGGAGCAGTGGCAAGCCCTGGAACACGTGATTCAGCAGGTGATGTCACGTTATGCTTACCGCGAAATTCGCACGCCGGTTTTTGAGCGGACGGAACTGTTTGCCCGGGGCGTGGGAACCGATACGGATATCGTTTCCAAAGAGATGTATACGTTTGAGGATAAGGGGGGCACCAGCATCACCCTGCGGCCGGAACTTACCGCATCCGTTATTCGCAGCTATATCCAAAACAATTTTAAACAAATCGCCCCCACCGTCAAACTTTGGTATCAGGGACCAATTTTTCGTCAGGAACGCCCCCAAAAAGGCCGTTACCGGCAATTTTTTCAATTCGGCGCCGAAGCCATTGGCTCGGCCTATCCGGAAACCGATGTGGAACTTATCAATCTGTTTTGGGAAATACTTAACCGGTTGGGAATTGCCCGGCAGGTAAAGCTGAAAATCAACAGTGTGGGTGACGAAGAAAGCCGGGCGGCTTATCGAAAAGCACTGCGGGAATTTTTGCGGCCCCGCTTGCCGGACATGAGCGAAAGCAGCCGGCAACGATTTGAAACCAACCCGTTGCGTATCCTGGATAGCAAGGATCCGGTTGACCGGGAGATCACGGTGGAGGCGCCCCGGTTGCTGGATTATTTGAATGCCGGATCAAACCGGCACTATCAGACGGTTTTGGATTTGCTGACGGAGTTGGAAATTCCCTATCAGCAGGATGATCGCCTGGTGCGCGGCCTGGATTATTATACCCACACGGCATTTGAATTTACCAGTACAGCCCTGGGTTCCCAGGATGCGGTTTGCGGGGGTGGCCGGTATGATGGTTTGGTGTCAGCGCTAGGGGGAGGAATAACCCCCGCCGTGGGTTGGGCTTCCGGTACGGAGCGCTTGCTGCTGATCCTTAAAGGGTTGCGTAAGGAGTTCGCGGCACCGGTTTTGGATTGCTACCTGGCGGTGCTGGCTGATGCCCAGCGGCCGACAGCGTTAAAATTATTAAAAGCGTGGCGGCAAGCCGGCTTGGCTTGTGACACCGATCTGCTTCGCCGAAGTTTGAAAGCCCAATTACGGGAAGCAAATCGCCGGAATGCACGCTATGTGGCGATTCTGGGTGAAACCGAAGCCGCGACCGGACAAGTTCAGCTTAAAAACATGGCAACCGGAGCTCAAACCACGCTCAGCCATACAGCGGCACTCACGGAAATGTTAGCCCGGTCTTCAAAATTTTAAGGAATCATTTAAACAGGAAGTTGAGATCTAACGGTATATGCATGCGCCCAAGTCCATTGAATCTTTTTTAATCCAAAGTAAACAAGGTTATCGATCACTTAAGCATAAACTCTTTGCCATGTCCAGCACCAAACTGGTTTTTTATTCGATTCTTATCGGGATTGTGGGCGGCTTGGCGGCCCAGTTTTTTGCGGAATGTGTTCGCCTCGCAAGTCATTATTTCCTGACGGGAATTGCTGAGTACACGCCACCGGGTTTGCCCCATGAAGGCGGCATTCTTACGGAGACTTTCGGAAAGTACGGCCGCTGGTTGATCCCGGTCGTTACGACCCTGGGGGGATTGCTTTCGGGCTGGCTGGTTTACACGTTCGCACCGGAAGCTGAAGGCCATGGTACGGATGGCGCCGTCAAGGCCTACCACCAGAATGGCGGCCGGATTCGCGGACGCGTGCCCCTGATAAAAACCTTTGCTTCCGCTATCACCATCGGTTCCGGTGGCGCCGCCGGACGCGAAGGTCCAACAGCCCAGATTACCGCAGGTATCGGTTCGGTAGTTGCCGGCTGGCTGGGCCTGGATGACCGGACCCGGCGGCTGTTGGTGCTGGCCGGAATTGCCGCGGGTTTATCCGCAATCTTTCGTTCTCCCCTCGGTACCGCCTTTTTTGCCATCGAAATATTATACACCGAGATGGAATTTGAGGCTCGCATGCTGGTTTACACCGTTATCGCGGCAGTGGTGGCTTACGCGGTCAATGGTATTTTCGTGGGTTGGGAACCCATTTTCAGCTTACCGGCTACAACTACTTTTCATGTTCCGTTCCATTTACTCTGGTATTCCGTTTTGGGGATTATTGCTGGGGTTGTGGGTGCGGTTATACCATCTGTTTTTTATTATACCCGGGATTATTTCAAGAAACTGAAAATGCCCGACAAGTTAAAGCCCGCCCTGGGTGGGCTGCTGCTGGGACTTATGGCATTAGCGCTGCCCCAAATTTTGGGTGGCGGCTATGGCTGGATGCAATTGGCCATGGATGGCAAATTGACCATCGGTTTGTTAGCGGTGTTAACCGTGGCGAAAATAATCGCGCTGTCATTCACGATCAGTTCCGGAGGTTCGGGCGGTGTGTTTGCGCCCACGCTGTTCAGCGGAACGATGCTGGGGGCTTTTGTAGCTACCCTGGCTAACACGCTTTTCCCCCATACTCATCTCAGCATCGACGCCTTCGCCGTGGTTGGCATGGCCGCTTTTTTTGCCGGGGCGGCCCGGGTTCCCATGGCCACGCTTCTGATGGTTTCAGAAATGACCGGGGGCTACAAACTCATGGTGCCCACCATGTTGGCAGTGGTCTTGAGTTATATGATCCAGTCCTGGTTGACCCGCAATGCCAGGTATCCCACGCTTTATGAAGCCCAGGTGAAAACCCGGAGTCAGTCACCGGTGCATCACACGGAATATTTAAATACGGCTCTGAACATTGTCCGGGATGCCAAAACGAAACTCTCGGAGAATCTTACACCGATCAATATGAAGGATTTGCTCCGGGTGGGCATGCCCGTAACGGTGGATGATAACGGCCGTTCGGTATACCTGGGCGTCGTGCGGAAAACCTCACCGCTGGTGGGGCGGCCGTTGAAAGCAATTTTTCAGGGCAAAGGACATCTGCTGATCATGTCCATTTTGCGGGAAGAGAAATTTCTGATCCCGGATGGCGACACCATCCTGGAACCCTGGGACCGGTTGGTGGTGGTGATTTCACGCCAGGAATATGCCAATTACCGGGATATGCTCCGGATTCCTTATTTGGAATCAATGTATACCCCTGAAGATCAGGTGCCGCCAGGTTCAACCGGCTCAGCTAACTGAACGACCCGGTAAAAATTGGGCTCTGAATTCATGAAATCACTTTCTCATTCTCAGGCAAAGCTTTTACGCAGTCTGGCTCAAAAAAAATTTCGGGACCAAACCGGTGAATTTCTGTTGGAAGGTGTCCGCCTGTGTGAAGAAGCTTTAGCCTCCCCGCTGGTATTGACGCAAATGATCGTGGCGCACGAACAAACCGGACATCCGCTCATCCGGCGGGCGGAAGCGCGCAATGTCCCGGTTTTCAGCGCCAGCCGGACCCAATTCGAACAATTTTGCGATAGCCGCACACCGCAGGGCTTGGCGTTGGTGGCGAAGATCCCGGAACCGGCGGTGTTACCCGCGCCTGGTGCCGGACGGCTGTTTCTGGCGCTGGACCGCCTGGCTGACCCGGGCAATGTGGGCACGATTTTACGCACCGCCCGCTGGTTCGGCGTTACGGATGTCATTCTCAGCGCGGATTGCGCGGATGTTTTCAGCCCCAAGGTGGTGCGCAGCAGTATGGGTGCGGTGTGTTATCTGAATTGCCACGCCGGCGTGACTCTGACTGAATTTGCGCGCCACTGTCAGGAACAAAACGGCCAAATTGTGGTTTTGACCATGCGTGGTGAAACTTTGGAGCATTTTCAACCGGATCCGGATCGGGGAATATTGTTGATCATCGGCAGCGAAGCCCGGGGCGTAAACGCCAACCTGATACCCTTGGGAAAAGCGGTGACGATTCAGTCCAAAGGCAGCGGGGAATCGCTCAATGCAGCCTTGGCAGCCGGGATTGCCCTGTGGGTGCTGAACCGCTCTGGCCAGGCTTGAACAAATATTGGTATCCCTGACCCCAGGGGGTATATTGGGCGGCTACAGTGCCAATCTGGAAAGCATTGACTGTTGAGAGACCATTGAAAAATTCGTATTTGAGGCATTCATGACAAAGTCACGTGACTGGATCAAGATTTTACTGGGATTATTCGTACTCCTCTTCTCGTTTTTCGTTTACATGGACACCATTGCACCGAGCGTATCGTTTTGGGATTGCGGTGAATTTATTGCCACCAGTTACACTTTGGGGGTGCCCCATCCGCCCGGATCACCATTTTATCTTTTATTGGGACGGCTTTTCACCATGCTGCCGTTTACGGGTGGCGGCGCCGCCGATCCGGCCATGCTGCAGAATAATTTTCATACGATCGCCTTTCGAGTAAACATGATGTCGCCCATCGTAACGGCCTTTGCCAATTTGTTCCTGTTCCTCATCATTATTCGCCTAATCGCTGATTACCGGGGTCGCGTGAAAGATTCCACGGACCGCTGGATCGCCTATGGCGGCGCACTGATTGGCGCCCTGGCGCTGGCCTTTTCCGATAGCCACTGGTTCAATGCGGTGGAAGCGGAAGTCTATGCCATGAGTATTTTCTTCACGGCGATTGTGGTGTGGCTGATCCTGAAATGGTCCGAAAAAGTGGATGAAGGACACATCGGAGCACGCTACATTCTGGTCATTTCCTACATGATGGGTTTGGCAATTTCGGTGCACATGCTGAATCTGTTAGCCATTCCGTTTATCGGCCTCATCATGTATTACAAGCTGAATCCGGAACAAGACGGCAACGAATTCATGGTCCATGTTCTCTCAATATTAGGTGTTCTGCTGGTGGTCTCCCTGATCAGCATCAACATGGTGATGCCGGCCACCTCCAGTGAATATTTGCGTCTGTCCGACCAGCAATTGAGTAGTAAGTATTTATCCCTGGCGTTAATCTGGCTGGCGCTGGCGGCGGGCGGACTTTTCGGGCTGGCCCAGGTTTTCAAGGGTGAGCGGCGGAAACGGTTTTGGAAGCATCTGTTTGTGGTTGTGGGGTCGGCGGGAGCATTTATTATTATTTACGCCGGTATCATCAAGGGTGTACCCAAAGTGGCCGCCGCGGTCGCCTCAATCCTCGATACCGACCGGGCGGTGAAAGCGGTGAGTGCTGCATTGTTGCTCATGGGCTTGATCACCACCGCTCTGGCGTATTTTGCCAAGTATCTACCCCGTTACAAAAACGAAGTCCGCTTGGGACTTATCTCACTGATGCTGGTCCTGTTGGGCTACACCTCTTACGAAACCATTTTTATTCGATCTTCCCAGAATCCTACGATTGATGAAAACGATCCCGAAACCACGACTCAGGCCATTGCTTACCTGGAACGCGAGCAATATGGCAGTTATCCCATGTTTTACCGCGACCGCTGGTCACAAAAAGACCGGTATACCGGTGAATGGGATTTCTTCTGGAAATACCAGGTGAACCAGATGTACATCCGCTATTTCAAATGGCAATTCTGGGGACGAACGGGAACTCGTTCCGATTTTTCGCAATTGTGGGCGTTGCCGTTCCTATTGGGGCTGGCCGGGCTAGGACATCATTTTAATAAGGATTCGAAGCGGGCGTTCGCGGTGACCGCTTTGTTCATTATGACGGGGTTGGCGATCATCGTCTACCTTAACCAGGATGATCCGCAGCCCCGGGAGCGTGACTATTCCTATGTCGGCTCATTTTTCGCCTTTGCCATCTGGATTGGCATCGGCGCCAGCGCGGTATTGGAAAAATTGTCAGAGTGGTTCAAAAAACCCAAGCCCTACCTGGCGGCCGCCCTGGCGGTGCTCTTTCTGGCGGTTCCGCTAAATATGCTGTTCGCCAACTATCATGAACATAATCGCACCGGAAATTATGTGGCTTGGGAATATTCCTACAATTTGCTCAATTCTTGTGAGCCGAATGCTATTTTGTTTACCAATGGCGATAACGATACCTTCCCCCTCTGGTATTTGCAGGAAGTGGAAGGCATCCGCAAGGATGTGCGGATCGTTAATCTGAGTTTGTTAAATACACCCTGGTATATCATGCAGTTGAAAAAAGATGATCCCAAGGTGAAGATCCGCCTCAGCGATAATGTGATTAAAAATATTGGCATCGTGCCCTGGGAGGAACGGGAGTACTACATCCCCGGACCGGAACCCGGGCAGCAAACCGATCAGCCCCAGAACTCAGCCGTAGCGCCCGCCGACTCTGAAGGTCAGGGCATTCGGTTCAACCTGAAACCCACCATCGCCCGGCGGCGGAATCCCAACACCGGCAAACTTTCCGGCGGGCTGAAGGTTCAGGATTTGATGATTCTGGAGATTCTACAGGCTAATCGCTGGCAAAAGCCGGTGTACTTCGCGGTGACGATTGCTCCCGGCAATAAACTGGGCCTGGATGATTATCTGCGTATGGACGGCCAGGTTTTCAAGATCATGCCGTATAAGGTGGGTAACAATATTGATGCGGATGTGCTGTACAAAAACATGCTGGACATCTACCGCTACACCAATCTCAACGACCCTGAGGTGAATTATCCGGATAATGTGCGGCGCTTGCTTCAAAATTATCGCAGCGGGTTTCTCCAGTTGGTGTATTACTACGGTCAACGGCAACACGACACCCAAAAAGCTTTGAAGGTGCTCCACTTTATGGATGAGCATCTGCCGGACAAGGTTATACCCAATACCTATCCCCAGTTGTACCTGCAAATTGCCAGTTTGTATGCCCAGTATGGCGATTCCACCATGGCGCGAAATTATATGGAGCATGCCCTGGAAAATGGCCGTGACACGGGCGATCCCATGATCAAAGCCCGCGTGGCCGGTTACTGGACCGATCTCTTTGGTAACACGCAACAAGCGTTGTCAATCCTGACACCCCTGGCAGAGAGCGGCCAAACCAATGCCTATGTGAGCTACGAGTTGTCCCGAATTTACCTGATGCAAAAAGACATCCCTCAGGCCGATCACTGGATCGGAGAACTGGCCAAACAGGCGCCCCAGGCCCAAGAAACCCGCCAGTTGCAGATGCAGTTGCGGGTCTTGCGAGCTGATACGGCGCGGTAGTCGTCATTACATTTTCAAAAAACTGACTCTGTCATGAAAAAATAACGGGCCGCGGTAAAATGCGGCCCTAATTTATGTTTCATCCATGATGGAAACGGTCAAAACCATATCTGAAACAGAAATGCAGCCCCTGGTGTCGGCGATTATACCCCATTTTAATGGGATTGAAATTCTACGATCCTGTTTGGAATCACTCCAGGCGGACCCGTATCCGGCGTTGGAAATTATCGTGGTGGATAACAGCTCCAGCGACGGCAGTCCCGAATTTGTAGAACGGTATTTTCCCCGTGTCCGGCTGATCCGCAATACGAAGAATCGGGGCTTTGCCGGTGGTTGCAACGATGGCATGGCGCAGGCGTGGGGCAAATATTTCCTGATTTTGAATAATGATACCACCCACAATTCCGGCTGGATCGGTCAGTTGGTGGCGGTACTCCAATCCGCGCCGGAGATCGGAGCAGTGCAGCCCAAGATTCTATCGGCTCAATTACCCGATCATTTTGATTATTCGGGCGCCGCGGGGGGGTTGATGGATTTTGCCGGGTTTCCTTTTGCCATCGGGCGGATATTTACGACGATGGAAGTTGATGAAGGTCAGTACGATAAAATTCGTGAAATATTCTGGGCCAGCGGCACCGCTTTTCTGGTGCGGCGGGCCGTCATTGATCAGGTAGGCGGGTTTGATGAGGATTTTTTTGCTCACATGGAGGAGATCGATTTATGTTGGCGGATGCAAAATGCCGGGTGGATCATTAAGAATGCGCCCCGGGCGGTGATCTGGCATCACTCGGGCTGGACGCTGCCGCCGGACCGGTATAAAAAGAAATATTTGAATCACCGTAATAACCTCATCCTGTTGATCAAGAATTACCCCTGGCGGTATCTGGCGCTTATTTTCCCTTTACGCATCACGCTGGAAGGTGTCGCGTTTGTATTCAGTGCGTTGATTCGGGACTGGAAGCGGATGGTAGCAATTATTCATGCCGCGGTGTGGATTGGCGTACATCCTCGTAAGCTCATAAAGAAGCATCTAGCCATTAAAAACCTGCGAGATGACCGGGTTTTGAAACAGGTCACCAACCGCATGTACCATAGCTCGGTCTTTTTCCAGTATTTCCTGAAAAGGCAAAAACGAGTAAGTGACCTGAGTTAAGACGAGCCATTTTAACCAAGAATCCGTCTACGTTCCGAAAGGATCCGGATTTTGGCGAGACAGGCCCGCGAAAAAACACGAATTAGCACAAACCACCGATCCGTCAGGCTATCGCTTGGTTAGGTTGCGGCAAATTTCACCGATTTCACAAAAAAACGGGTCGTTAGAAATGATGCTGACGCGCGGCCGGCGCCGGCCCACGGTATTCTAAAATTGATTCCACACCGCCCGGGCGCCGACTGGCTTCAACCAGGCATCAACCTTCATGACGGCATTGAACCCGCTGGTATGGGCGGTTAAAATTTTTCAAGAGATAATGGCGGCATCCTGGCGTAAGAATGGTAACATATACATTATTTGAAGGGGATCCGGATGCCGAACGCCACTCATTCACACGATAGCCGCTATTATGCCTTTTTGGAAGGCTGGGTTTCCATCGTGGCCAATGTACTTTTGTTCGTTCTTAAGTATTGGGCGGGCGTGGTAACGGGTTCGATCGCCATTATAGCCGATGCCTGGCACACGCTATCGGATTCATTCTCATCGGTAATCGTCCTTTTCGGAGTCCGATTAGGTCAAAAACCGGCTGACAAAGAGCATCCCTTTGGGCACGGCCGTGCCGAGTGGATCGCATCCCTCGTTATCGGCATGCTGCTGGTCGTCATTGCCATGGATTTCATACGGGAATCCTGGCTCAAGTTGCAGGCTCACGAATCCACCGTTTTTGGTTTATTTGCAATTATTGCAACAGTGGTTTCGATCTTGACCAAAGAGGGAATGGCTCGCTTTGCGCTGTGGACGGGCCGGAAAACCACATCACCCATTCTGAAGGCGGATGCCTGGCATCACCGCACCGACGCTATTTCATCAATCATTATCCTGATTGGTATATTTTTCGGGCCCTATTTATGGTGGATTGATGGCGTGTTAGGGATTCTGGTGGCTTTGATGATCCTGTGGGCGACCTGGAAGATCATGCGGGAATCAGTGAATCCATTGTTGGGACAAATGCCAGATCCGCGGTTGATTGAGCAGGTGCGAACGATTTGCAAGAAAATCGCCGGACAACAGGTTGAACCACACCATTTTCACATGCATCAATATGGCGATCATGTGGAATTGACTTTTCATATTCGACTGGCGGGTAATATCAAATTGGCAGCCGCGCATAAGGTATCGTCCCGAATTGTGGAAGCGTTGCGGGAGCAACATCAGATCGAAGCCACGATTCATGTCGATCCGGTCTAGACCTTTTTAGCTGCTGATGAACGCCGACAAACACCGGCTCACACGGGAAAAGGCAGTGAAATGGCGTCCGCGGCCTTCAGGGGATCTCCGTGAAAGTATCCGAATTATACAGGATTAGTCATCCCGCCATCGGGCCCATTCGGTTGGTATTAATCCGGTGGGATATAATTTAATTCCCGTCTCTTGCCGGTTGGTCGAAAACCTTTCGAGGGTCTCGGGGAAACACTCCCAACCGGAGTGTGCCTTCCTCTCGAGGTATAGCACGGTCCCGGTTTTCATCATAACTATCCGCCACTTTAATAATACCCGTCATGAGGTAAGGCTTTCCATCGGCGATAGTGTATTTACCCGATATATCAATGAACGGGTAAGCTGAATGCTTGAACCTCCGGGGGATTAAAAGAGGCATTGCAGCCCCTCTTTACCAGCGGGCCCGATGTTCTTCCGCAAATCCGATAAGATCATGGATTTCCAGCCGGCTCCCATCATCCAGTATGACATGGCCGCTGTATTTACCAAATATTTGATGAACTTCACTGAAAATAATCCCCAAATTGGTGCGTGCCGTACGGTCTTTAAAAGGCGTAAAGATCAGATCCAGACGACCTTGATTATCCCGGAATATCCAGGGCCGCATAAAGTCTTTGGAGTCGTAAACAAAGGGGACCCGGTCAAGTTTATGAATTCGCCCGTTTAGGATGACCGCATTTTCAGAAGCAGCACTCGTATCACCAAATCCGCAACCAAAGTTTAGTCCGAGGGAACGTCCCTCCGGCGTAAATCCCGATGCACTGGCCCAATTCCAAAAGCCGCGATACTCCCAGATGCCCCGCCCCCAATCCAGCAGACCGAGAGCTTGGCCGGGGTGCAACTCTTCGTACAGGCCGCCATAACGGATATGACCGGAGGCCGGCAGGCAGTTGATCTTCCGATTGAAATAAAACCGTCTGGGTGGAATGGGGATCACAATATTCATCGATTCATGCTCTACCGGCGGGACAAAGTTTATTTTAGCATGGATGCCGCGTCCTTTATTAAACTTAGGCCAATCAACCGCGACACTGCGCCTCCCGTTTTCAACAGTAAAAGTCAAGACAGCTCCCTGTCCGGAAAACGAAGTAACCCCGGCGGTGCTGTTGCGAGGCAGGCTGGTTCCCAAGCCCAAAGGACTGATACGTCCTTCCTCATAAAGTTCACCGGTTGTAAAATCCATGCCGTAAACAAAGACATTGGCGGCGTACCCGAGATCTGCGATTGTGGCCGAGAAGAAATGTTGGGGTGTGAAGACAGCGTAATAGTCCCAGCGCTTCACGCGTAGAAATTGCAAAGTCTTTAACGAGTAAAAGCGTGCTTGTTCTAAATTACAATCCAGCAATGGCTGGGGCGACCAACCAACTTGGGCTAATTTTCCATCGGGAGTGAGCAAGGGGCCATTTTGGGTGATCTCGGTTTGCATGGGATACTCCGGATGAATGGTTTCAGGCTGGCCGTGTTTTACGCGGTGAAAGGGTAAAAGAAACCACGAAAAACATGATTAATGCCAGGCCGGCACCCACTGTAAAGACACCATTCAATTGCCAGCCGGCATAAACCAGACCCATGATAAAGGGTCCTAAAGTTTGTCCCACCCGCAACACCGTACCGTTGAGGGACAAGATGGCCGCGCGTTGATCCATGGGCGCCAGACTGGTGAGCAGGGTTTGCATACTGGGCATGTTTAACCCCTGCGCGACGCCAAAAATAATGGTCGGAATCAGGATTGTCCAGATGGTGTGCATACTCGGCGCCAGCACCAGGGTGAGCCCATAAAGAATGAACGCGGTTTTGATCAACGTGCGTTCGGAATATTTCGCGGTGAGCCGCCCCAACTGCAGAGCTGTCGCCGCCGTGCTGAGCGAGGATGCTGAAATGACCAATCCAATCACCAGCGGTGTAGCCTGGAACAAGTGATCCATGAGAATGGGAAAATAGATAAGAAAAACACCGTACAGGAGAATGAAGGTTCCAACGCTGATAGTAAACAATCCCAGCATCTCGCGTTTTGCCACACTGCGCCAGGCCTTGCGTAAGTAGTCACTCAGCTTTTCCGTACTCCCGGGCTCCGGGTTTTTCAGGTTGTTCAACACGCTAAACGCCACCGGCAACGCCAACAGTGGCAGGCTGAACGGAAAATACCAACTGATATTGGCCAAAGCGCCACCGATAATAGGATATAAAGCCGTTCCCAGACTCAGCACCCCGGCATTGTATCCCATCGCCGTGGCGCGGACCCGGCCGCTGTACAAATCACCAATGAGTGTGATATTCAAGGCGCCGATCGCGGCCGCTCCCACACCTTGTAAAAACCGAAAAGCCAGGAGTAGATGGAATTGGCGGGAAAAGAAACAGGCGGTCC
This sequence comes from uncultured Lentisphaeria bacterium, assembly GCA_964543125.1. Classification (GTDB taxonomy): domain Bacteria; phylum Fidelibacterota; class UBA8477; order UBA8477; family UBA8477; genus CAZIWX01. The sequence continues at coordinate 34,785 of CAZIWX010000012.1, forward strand.
CGGCCAACCCATACATAATAAGCGACGGCCCCAGAATTTTCTTGCGGCCATAGCGATCGGCCAGGACGCCCAAAACCGGCGTCAATAGCACTCCGGGAAAGGTGAAAAAAGTAATGAGCAGCCCGATATCCCGGGGTGAAACGTGCAACATCCGGCTGATTTTGGGAAAGGCCGGCGTGAGACTCGCTACCCCTTGAATGGCAATCAAGGTCACACTGAAAACGATGAGGAGATTGGGGTCGGTTATGAGTCGCCGGGGTGGTTTGATTACGGCTGTCTCACTCACAATGGGGCAAACTTACAGTCTGGGAATCGGAGCGCAACAGGATTCAATCCGTCAGGGTCACAACCCGCGCAATTGAAAAATCGCATGAGACCGAGCCACCCGGGAGAAACGCCGGATCAACACTTCCGTGGGTATTGGAATGGAGGATGAGCTTAATCGAAGAGATATTCGCTACTTTGTTTAATAGAGCCGTGGAAATCACCGTGACGCCGTTTTCCGGATTCGTCAACTGAAAACTTTCCAGGCCATAGGTAAGTTGATTATTGTCGATATAATAGTAATAATAATCCAGGTACCGGGGGCCGATAGAATCCACATACTGCCAGGAAATGGGTAACGCGCTACCGCGGCTTTGCGTGGTGGGGGCATACAGGGCGATCAGGTCTTTCCGCGGAGTGGTTGCCGTGCAGCGGTAAATCTGGCTGTCACTCAGGGTGATGGCAATAGTATAAACGGAATCCGCCTGAAGGAAGGGGCTTGAATCCGGTTGGAAAATATATCCGAGATCAGTTTCCGATAATACCGAATCATTGACGGTAAGGACTCCCCCGCTGATATGAATGTAATTGGAATTCTTGTCAAACAGGTTAACAATAACTTTGTCGATCCGATCACCGTTGGAATTGATGGATTTGGTCAGGGAGATGACGGGCAGGAGGAGTCCGGGATTGGTGACGGATTTTGTATTCACGCCTGAACCGGGTTCGGAGCAATTGAACATGAAAAGACTTAACACCGAAAATAGGACGACCCCGTTTGAACGGCCGGCCACTTTAATATTCACCTACTTTCCCTCGAGAATATTGGCACTCTGATCCGATTTTTCCTGAATTGGCGCGTACCCTATAAAAGTCCCGCCAATATGTTTTACAACGCGCTAGTGCTCAGCCGGACATAAAATTGATAGCCGGCCCGGCCGGGAACAACTTGTTTTTTAATGTCGATACCGGCGGCCCGGAGTGCATCCAGCACATCGTTGATGGAACAGTTATCGGCGATAATTTGCCAGCGGTCCCGCTCCAGGTCTGCAATACTGGTAAGGGTTTGCAGGGCCAGATAGCGTTGCTTGCCCTGCTTAAAGATTATTTGAGTTTGATCCGTGATCCGGTCACCGCTTGGATAACTCATGATGGTCATGGTATCGATGACCACCACCGGCCCAAATTGTTGCCGGCTGGTTTGCCGTGACCCTTCAACCGCTTCGACAAGAATCGTGTTGATCCGAGTTTCTAAATTCCCTGCCAAATCACCCAAAGCCGATAGTACTGCCGCTGAAAAATCGGCCCCGCCGCCAAACCCGTACACCCTACCATCAGGGGCATCCCGACTATTAAACCAGACCGGCTCATTGCCGGCTTGGGTCAGAGCGCCACTGCTCAGGACCATGAGCAGACCCAGGAAGATACCCGTTTTAATTCGATTAAATTTCAGCCACCGCATCCGCCGCTCCTTTTCACTTCTTATGGAGGGTTAATGAGAATGTAAAGGTGGAACCATCAATTCGAAACGGCGAAGTGCCCTGTAAAAGTAAAACGCCCCTGAAGACTCGGAGGCTTCTGATCAACTAAGTATCCACCGAGCTTAGTACGACTTGGCAAAAATGACCTCGTATTGCGCCGGCTCACCGGTAAAGATGCATTTTCCGGGATTTTCCGGCTGATCAAACGGAATATTGCGGATGGTGGCTTTGGTGGCCGCCTTGATTTTCTCCTCCACTTCGGGATCGCCATTCCAACCGGCACGGATAAAGCCGCCCTGCTTGCTCAATATCGTCCGGAATTCCTCCCAGGTTTCGGCCCGGTGGGTGTTTTCCCGTTGAAACTTTAACGCCCGGTCGAACAACGCCTGTTGGACGTCGGCCAAGCGTTGAGGCAGGCTTTCCGCCAATCCGGCCATGGGTAAAAATGATTTTTCGCCATTATAGCGTGTCACCAGGACCACCTGCCGTTTTTCCACATCCTTGGGACCCAGTTCAAGGCGCAGCGGGACGCCCCGCATTTCCCATTCGTTGAATTTATAGCCCGGTGAGCTGGTTTCATCGTCATCCACCTTCACCCGGATGCCCCGGGCTTTCAAATCCCGGTCGAGTTTAGCCACTTCGGCCAGGACGGCTGATTTCTGCTCCGCATCACGGAAAATGGGAATAATGACCACCTGAAAAGGCGCTATTCTCGGCGGTAGGATCAACCCTTTATCGTCGCCGTGAGTCATGATCACACCGCCGATCAAGCGGGTACTCACACCCCAACTGGTGGCGTACACATATTCGGCTTCATTCTTCTGATTTTGAAAGGTAACCTCAAAGGCTTTGGCGAAATTTTGTCCCAGATTGTGACTGGTGCCGGCTTGGAGCGCCTTGGCGTCGCGCATCAGGGCTTCGATGGAATAGGTGGCCACCGCACCGGCAAACTTTTCACTTTCCGATTTGCGGCCGGTAATCACCGGCATGGCCATCCACTCCTCGGCGAAAGTTTTATAGACCTGCAGCATGCGCCGGGTTTCTTCCCCGGCTTCGGCGGCACTGGCGTGGGCGGTGTGGCCTTCCTGCCATAAAAATTCCGTGGTCCGCAGAAACAGGCGGGTGCGCATTTCCCAACGCACCACATTGGCCCATTGGTTAATCAGCAGTGGCAGATCGCGGTAGGAGCCGATCCATTTTTTATACATGTGCCAAATGATAGTCTCCGAGGTGGGCCGGATCACCAGCGGCTCTTCCAATTGCTTGCCGCCGGCATGGGTCACCACCGCCACTTCCGGCGCAAACCCTTTCACATGGTCGGCTTCTTTTTTCAGAAACGATTCTGGAATGAGCAGAGGGAAATAAGCATTCACATGGCCGGTGGCCTTGAACAAACCATCCAAACCCTGCTGCATCAGCTCCCAGATCGCGTAACCGTAGGGCCGAATCACCATGGTGCCCTTAACCGGGCCGTAATCGGCCAATTCGGCTTTTTGAACCACCTCGGTGTACCAACGGGAAAAATCCTCGCTCTGTTTGGTTACGCCTTTTGCCACGGTAGAACTCCTTTGCTCCGAATCCAACACCTTGCTGAATCTCAAGGTTCGTGGGAATCAAGGGCTTATTCCCGATGAACCGCCAATCATAACCATTTCGGTGGGGGAAACCAAGACTGACCTTGATTTGCCATTCGACATGCAAGCCTCCTTACTTGAGTCTTGAGCCTGGAGCCGGTTTTCGGCTTGGTTCGCTCAACGGCGGGGGTAAGCTTGGGGCGATACAAGCAGGTATTACGGATGGATAAAGAATGGTGGTATTCGGACGGTCCGGCCAAAAGTGGGTACGGAGGCAGAATGCAGGAAAACCCCTCTAAATTGATAAATCCGGAGCGCTGTCTCCCGGGTTTCCGCCATTACAACCATGGAACGGAACGGGTTCAGAAGACAGACGCGGAGGGGCGGCCGCCGGTCTCTGAACCGATTCCACGGCATAAGCATACGATGAAGGGTACCATCCATAAGGCCGGAATCGTGACCCCCGCCAGCTGCATTACCTTCCCGCATTTCTTTGCCCCGCATTTACTTGAGGGCGGGTAGGTTATTCGTACGATTCAAGAATTGCCGGGACACTGGGAGGTCAGGACAACCATGATTTACAAGCAGGTGCTGAACCAACGCGGAAAAATGAGTGAAAAGCTCCGTGGACGGCCTGCAAAGGAGTTAGGCGGGTGTAGGACACGGGAATGGATTTTACGCCAAACCGGAGATAAGGGGGTATTCTAATACACTGTAATAACAACAATTACGGCAATTATAGATTTAGCTTGTTATGCCGCGATCCGGATAACCCAAGGATGCCGCCGGGGATTTTCAGGTTGACAATCTAAAGCGGTGGGAGTAAACTCAAACCGATACGAATAAGTAGAACAAATGGATAAAAGAATTAATGTATATGGGCGGTCCGGCGGTAAGGCTGTCAAGAACCCCGAGGATAATTGGCGGAGAAGAAACGCGCTATATCACCCCGCCTCAATTGTTTTAGGTCGCTTAACAAACTGTATTCACGTGGATTATGCCGATTCGAGCGCTGGGGAGTTATGCCACGATCACGCAGTCCAAAGGTGTTATGAAGAAACTATATAAAAAATGTTAACCCTCATATCAGCCAGCCGGAGATTCATTGAAATCCCAAAGTCTATTGATTGATTTTGTCCTGAAAGAATGGTTGTTAATAGCTTCTGGGGTCGGCTTATTACTGACATCGATATACGCTAAAAATATTCCAGCGTATTCAATTCAGGAATTTCAGGTATTATTTATCCTGTTTGCGCTATTCGTTGCCGTTAACGGCCTTCAGCGCAGTGGCCTTATATTGAAATTATCCCAGAGCATAGAACAAGGAAAGGCCATACCATTAAAATTAGCGGCAACCACATTCTTTTTATCTATGGTGGTTACAAATGATGTTGCCTTGATTGCCATTGTGCCCTTGACTCTGGCTCTCAACATAAAGCGTAAAGATATTTTAGTTATTTTTGAGGCTTTAGCTGCGAATGCAGGTTCCGCATTGACGCCATTTGGTAATCCTCAAAACCTTTACATTTACTGGTTCTATGGATTGCACCCCACAGAATTTGTGGCAACAATTGCCCCTTTTTCAATAGCATTCCTATTTGTTTTGGCTGTTTCAGCATTATTCATTAAAACAAATAATGAGTTGCACATTACTTTAGAAATAAAACCTAGAGGTAGATTCACCTACATTTATGGAATACTGCTTTTTATAGTTCTTCTGGCTGTGCTTCATATCCTTCCGATTCTGGCAGGATTATTAGTAATTATTTTTGCATTATTATTTGACCGAAAAACACTCAGGGTTGATTATCCACTTCTTTTAAGTTTCTTTTTCTTTTTCGGCCTTGCCGAAAACCTAAGAACACTGCTGGTATCTGAAATACATCATTCAGGACATATTTTTATGTTTTCCGCCTTGGCGAGCCAAATCATGAGCAATGTTCCAGCAACTCTATTATTCGCAAAGTTCACCCCAAATTGGGAGGCATTGCTTTGGGGAACGAACGTTGGTGGATTTGGTAGTCTTTTTGGCTCATTTGCTAATCTTATCGCCTACAAAATTTATGTAACCCATGAAGGCACAAATAATACTGCGTTGTTCACTGGGAAATTCCTTATAATTGGTTATACAGCATTTTTTATGTCTATCGCTTTGTATTTCGTTTTGCATAGGGGGCAAGGTTTGTAATGAAATATCAGAGGGCTAACCCGGCGCTCCACCTGATGCCAGAAAGTGGCACGACTGAGCTTTAACGTTATGTGTGTCCCGAGACAGCGCTGAAGGATGTTGCGGTGATGCCACTTGACAAATACCCTTGGCATATGTATACTCATTGTAGATACTTATGGGAGGTCTTATAATGGAAACTCGAGTCCAGAAATGGGGCAACAGTCTGGGATTGCGTATACCAAAGCCACTCGCCGAGGAAGTGGGATTACAGCTCAATTCCTCGGTTGAGTTGTCACTACTCGACGGGAAACTGGTGATTTCCCCCATCCTCAGGTCATCGTATCGTCTTGAAGAACTGCTATCGCAAGTGAACGAGGAGAATTTACACCATGAAGTTGATGCGGGTCCCGCGGCAGGTGGCGAAGTGTGGTAAAGAAGAGATCTTATGTCCCGAAGCGAGGTGATCTAATTTGGATGACCTTCAATCATCAAGCTGGACATGAACCGGCCGGCCGGCGTCCTGCCGTTGTGCTTTCACCTCTTGCCTACAATAAGAAAGTAGGGCTCGCCATTTTCTGTCCCGTCACGAGCCAAATCAAGGGCTATCCCTTTGAGGTTGGCATTCCTTCCAGCTTATCCATAACGGGTGTTATTTTGGCGGATCAGGTGAAAAGTCTGGATTGGCGCGCCAGACAGGCAGAGTTGATCTGTCCATTGCCCAAGAAATCGGTCACGGAGGTTTTGCAGAAACTTAGTACATTGTTATTTTTCTGAGAGATTGAATTCTATTCATGAATGTGGGGGAACATATAACAAGCCGTTGAAGCAGACAATCAGTCCGGTCACGTGTCTTGCTTACGCAACCCCCGCGCCAGTCCAGCTTGCAGCTTAACGGCAAAACATGAGGCGAGAGCCAGGCCGGCTGAAATTCCATGGATAACCATATTGACAAAAATGCAATGGTTCATGGCGCCTTGGAAAGCGGTTATGATTTTTAGATCAAGGATCAACGGGGAAAAGAATATCATTTTAAAATCGCATCATTTCCGGCGCCAACGGGCCTGGCATCGGAAGCAGTGGAGATTAGGAACGATGATTCACCCGGATCTAAGTTTAACATACTTTCGGATTTTTTCACAACCCCGGAAATTGCGGAGGGAAGACTCATTATAAAAATTGAAAGGGGAATAAACCGGCGCCATCTGGAGAACAGGAATGGGAAATGGGAGCTAGGGGACGGAGATTTACTCCGAGGAAGAATTGAATGGGATGATAATGCCCCCGGCACTAAATTCAATCGGGTGTTTGTTATCGATGGCCGGAAAATTACCGGGGAAGAATTCGCAGTAATGCCGGAACCATTTGAAGAATGGCATTTTAGCTTTAAAATCTTTGATCAGCGTGATGCTGATACATCAAGACCGGGCACGGTGGCGGGCTCGGGCACAAGCAAGTAAGTTTGGCAAAATAGATCTAACCTAAGGGGGCAATAAAATGTCTAAAAACATCAGGGGTACACAGACCGAAAAGAATTTGCTAATTGCATTTGCCGGTGAATCACAGGCGAGAAACAGATACACATATTATTCCGGTGTAGCTAAAAAAGAGGGCCTGGTACAGATATCGGACATATTCGGAGAAACCGCAAACCAGGAAAGAGAACACGCCAAAAGGTTCTTCAAATTTCTTGAAGGCGGTGATGTACAGATAACGGAAATATTTCCCGCCGGAGTAATAGGGACAACTCTTGAAAACTTAAAAGCTGCCGCAGCCGGTGAGGAACACGAATGGACGCGGATGTATCCGGATTTTGCAAAAGTGGCCCGGGAGGAGGGGCTTATACAAGTTGCAGCGGCTTTTGAGGCCATATCAATTGCTGAAAAACAACACGGCAAGCGCTACCAAGAACTTGCGGATAACCTTGAGGCCGGAAGGGTGTTCAAGAGAAATGGAAAGGTTGTGTGGCGTTGCAGAAATTGCGGCTACCTGCACGAGTCGGAGACGGCGCCAAAAGTTTGTCCGGCGTGCTTGCATCCCCAGGCCTATTTTGAATTGTTGGGTGAAAATTGGTAGCCCCGAAAGCAGATTCGCGGGACGAGGCGAAATGGCGGATTCGGGTTGTTCGGGAGTGGTTATTAGCCGCCGGCTTGATGGTTTTCCGTTCCGGGTGTGGGGCAGTGAAAACTTCTAGTATAAAGGCCCCCGGGTTTTG